>DASXCH010000222.1:0-13729 GCA_036491275.1 Caulobacteraceae bacterium | reverse complement strand
TAGCCCCAGTGCGAGACCGGCATCTGCGGCGGCCGCGTCATGATCCCCATGCGGTCGGCGCCGTCGTAGGCCATGAGCTGATAGACGCCCATCGGCCCCATGTCATAGGGCGTCGATTTCTCCCAGCCGAACATCGCCGTGTACCACTCCACGGCCTTGGGCCCGTCGGTGGTCATCAGCTCGCGCC
The DNA here is from genome assembly GCA_036491275.1 of Caulobacteraceae bacterium. Taxonomy (GTDB): domain Bacteria; phylum Pseudomonadota; class Alphaproteobacteria; order Caulobacterales; family Caulobacteraceae; genus Acaudatibacter. The sequence continues at coordinate 13,542 of DASXCH010000222.1, read as the reverse complement.
AGGAAGGATAGCCTGGCTCGGCCTTGTCCGGCGGAGGCGTGCTGCTGGGCTGGGGCGTGAACAGGTTGACCACCGCGCCTTGCGGATCGGCGACCACCGCGAAGCGGCCGACGCCGGGGATGTCGGCGGGCGGGCGATGGACCTGGCCGCCGGCCTCCGTGAAGCGCTTGGCATAGTCGTCGACGCTGTCGACGGCGATGTAGCCCATCCAGGCGGGCGGCATATCGCCGGCCTCGGCCGGGGTCTTCATCATGCCGGCGACCCCGCCTTCGGGCGTCTCGAACACGGTATAGGCCGAGCCGTCGCCGGCCGGGCCCATGGCTTGGTCCGTCCAGCCGATCACCCTGTCATAGAATTTCCCGGCGGCGGCGGTGTCGCTCGTCATCAGTTCGTACCAGTTGAACCTGCCTTTGGCGGTCATGGCGTGTCTCCCTTGGTTGCGGTCATTCCTCGCCCCCCGATGGCGGTCCTACTTCTTGGCCTCGTTCATCGCCCAGTTGACGCCGAACGGGTCCTTCACGCTGCCGTAGCGGTCGCCCCAGAACATGGTGGAGACCGGCTGGGTGGCGGTGGCGCCGGCGTCGACCGCCCGCTTGAACCAGGAATCGATGTCAGTGACGTGAAGGGCGACGCTGAACCCGGCCGGCGTCTCCTTGTTGTGGCCGTGCTCAGGATAGAAGTCGCTGATCATCACGCTCGAGCCGTTGATGTAGAGGTGGACGTGCATCGTCCGCCCCTTGTCGTCGACGGGATGCACGGCGGCGACCTGGGCGCCGAAGGCCTTCTTGTAGAACTCGGCGGCCTTCATCGCGCCGTCGAGCTGCAGATAGACGGTGGCGCCGCCCTTGGCCGGGGCGGTCTGGGGGGCGGCTTCGAGGGTCTGGCTGTCGGACATGGAAGGTCTCCTTGGCTTGAGAAGGGTTGGTCAGATGCTTTGAGCGACGACGCCGAGCTGGTCGGCGCACCGTCCCCAGCCGTCGTGGAAGCCCATCTGCTCGTGGCGCTCGCGGTCGGCGACCGTCCAGTGCAGGACCTTGGCGGTGTAGAGCGTCCAGGCGTCCTCGGGCTCGAGGGTGACGATCACCGTCATGAACGGGTGTTCGGAGGGCTCCCAGGCGCGGACAAAGGCGTCGGTGAAGACCAGCCGCCGCTGCGGCGTGACCTCGAGATAGACCCCGCGGTTGGGAAACTCCGCGCCGTCGGGGCCGCGCATGACGATGAGGCTGGCGCCGCCGGGGCGGACGTCGAGTTCGGCGTGGGACGTCGTCCACGGGGCGGGCGCGAACCAGCGCTTCAGCAGGTCCGGCTCGGTCCAGGCGCGCCATACGGGCGCCGGTGGCGCGTCGATCCGGCGCTTGATCGTCAGTTCGCGGTTCTGGCTGTCGACAGCGGCCATGGACGGATCCTCCACGAAGCTTCAGCGTCCTCTTGACAGAATTAAGTGGATATCAACCTAATGTACCATGTCAATCGCCGACTCGATCGCCGTGACGCACGAGGTCCGCGATACCTGCCTGTGCCTGCGAGCCCAGAAGGCCGCGAGGTCCATGGCCCGGCGGTTCGACGCGGCGCTGCGCCCGTTCAGGCTGTCCAGCGGCCAGTTCACCTTGTTGAACGCGATCAACCAGGAAAGCCCGCCGGGCATGGCCGAACTCGCCGCCCTGTTGGGCGCCGACCGCACCACCCTCACCGCCGCCGTCAAACCGCTGACGCGGCGGGGCCTCGTCGCCGTCGTCGTCGACGCTGCCGACCGCCGCGGCCGGCGTCTCAGCCTCACGCACGAGGGCCGCACACTGCTGGAGAAAGCGACGCCCGTCTGGAGGACGTGCCATCAGGCGCTGGAGGGACGCCTCGGCCCCGGCGCCGCCGAGCGGCTGCTCCATGATCTCGAGGCGCTCGGCGTCTGACACGTCCTCAGTCCGGGGCCATGCCCTTTTCGGACAGTTCGCGGATCGCGCCCGGCGTCTTGCCCAGGGCGTCCAGTCCCATGCCGCGCAAGACATTGGGGGCCTTGGTGAACTGGATATTGTCATAGCCGACGATCTCGATCCGGTTGCCCCACGGGTCGCGGAAATCGAGGAACGGGCCGGGCAGGATCTGAACGCCGGCCTCGGTCAGGGCCTCGCGCACCGCCTCCTTGTCGTCGACCACCAGTCCGAAATGGCGGCCGTCGTCGGCGGACTGAGCCCGGCCCTCCTGCAGGGCGATGAACTGATCGCCCAGATCGATGAACGCCATTCCGGGGGTTCGTCCGCGCAGCTTGAAGTCGATCAGGCGGCCGTAGAATTCCAGCGCCCGGTCGACGTCACCCACCTCCAGCGCCACATGGTTGAAGCCCACCGCTTTCGCCTTGGTCCTCGCCGGCATGGTTTCCTCCTCATGCGAGTGTCGGAACTCAAGAACATAGGGACGGATGGGGCGAGCGCACGCCGCCCAGGTGACAATTCCTGGGAAGCTTTTCTTTGGAACATCGGCGAATGGCCCCATGCTGACGGCGTGAAGCGGCCGGGGGACCAGACGGCGAGACGGCGGGCGTGGGCCATGACGCTCGCCACGGCCCTGATTGGCGCGGCCGTCTTCCTGCTCACCCGCCGCTATCCGGGCCTGCACGGCGATGCCCGCCTCTATGCCTTCATGGCCCTGGCGCGGACCGACCCGGCCGCTTTCGGCGCCGACCTCTTCCTGAAATACGGCTCGCAGGACACCTACAGCCTGTTCTCGCCGCTCTACGCCGCCCTGATCTCGACGCTGGGGCTCAACGCCGCGAGCCTCATCCTGATTCTGGCCTCGCACGCGGTCTGGCTCGTCGGCGCCTGGCTCCTCACGCACCGGCTGGCGCGGGGCGGCGCCGGCCACGCCGCCTTCCTCCTCGCTGTCGCGGTCAACGCCAGCTATGGCGGCTGGGAGGTGCTGCACGCCGGCGAGGCGACGCTGACCGCCCGGCCCCTGGCCGAGGGGCTGACCCTCATCGGCCTTTCCCTCATTCTCTGGCGCCGCTGGATCGGCGCGGCGGCGGCCCTGATCCTGGCCGCTCTCTTCCATCCGGTGATGGCCCTGGCGGGGTGGGCGAGCGCCTTCGTCATGCTGGCGCTGAAGCGGCCGTGGCTGTGGTGGCTGGTCCCGGTCGGCGCGGCGGCAGGCCTTGGCCTCGCCCTTGCCGGCATTGCGCCCTTCGCCGCGGCGCTGACGATCATGGACAGGGCCTGGCTCGCCGGCGTCGTTGGCCACAACGGCTTCGTCCTGCCAAGCTCCTGGCTCGACGCGGATTCCGCCCGCTTCGCCGCGCAGCTGGCGATCTGCGCCGCGGCCGCCTGGTGGACCGGCGGCGCCCGGCGGCGCCTCTTCGTCGCGGTCTCCATCGCCGCGCTCGCCGGACTGCTGACGAGTCTCATTGGCGGCGATGTCCTGCACGACGCCTTCGTCATCCAGCTGCAGACCTGGCGGCTGGCCTGGCTCATGGCGCTCGCCGCCCTGCCGGGACTTGTCATCCTGGCGCTCGCCCTTCGGGATCGTCCGGCCGGCTGGCCGGCTCTGGCGCTGCTGGCGGCGCCGCTGGTGATCCTGACGAGACCGTTCAGCGACTTCGCCTGGGCCTGGATTCCCGCCGCCTTGATGAGCGCGACCGGCCTGATCCTCGCCGGCCTCATCCGCCAGGGCCGCACGCCGAATTGGTCGCGCGCCCGCTGCCGCATTGTCATCGAGCTGGCCTGCGTCCTGCCACTGGCCGCCATCGTCGACAGCCTGGTCAATTTCGCTCAGGACCTCGCCTTCCATGTCAGCCACGGGGTGTTCTCGCTGGATCCGGTGAGCTTCGTCGGCATCCGCCTCGCCCTGCTGGCCGCGGGCCTGGCGCTACTCTGGCTCGCCAGGCGGCGGGTGGCGCTCGCGATCCTCGCCGCCAGCGCCGGCGTCATTGCCGCCGGGGCGATCTGGGACGCCCGCTCGCCCTGGGACCGGTTCGTCGAGACTGGCGGGCCTTCGGCGGTCGCCGCCGGTCTCGCGCCGAACGCGGCGATCCTATGGGGCGAGGAGGCCGTCCCGACCTGGTTCTGGCTACGCCGCCCGGCCTATGTCTCAGCGACCCAGGCGGCGGGCCTGTTGTTCTCACGCGAGACCGCGGTGGAGTGGGCGAGGCGCGCCGCGGTCGTCGAGCCGCTGGTCCCGCTCGAGGTCTGGTCGCCGAAGAGCCATCTGCCGACCTGCGCCGAGCGGCTGGCCCCGGTCGCGCCGGCGGCGCTGGAGGGCGTGTGCGCCGCCTCCGGCGGGACGCTCCGCGCCATCGTCCTCGATCGCCCCTCGGCCGCAGGAGTCCCGTTCACGACGCCGACCCCCGAACCGGTCAGCTGCACGGTCAAGGGTCGCATCCAGGCCCGCTGGACGAACCACTTCGTCTTCGTCCGCTGCCCCGCCGCGAAATGAGGACTTTTTACGAGTTCTTCGCCGGCGGCGGCATGGCTCGGCTGGGCCTGGGCCCGGACTGGACGTGCCTGCTGGCCAATGACGTCTGCGAGAAGAAGGGCCGCGCCTATCGCGCCAACTTCGGCGGCGAGGAGCTCATCGTCGGCGACATCCGCGGTCTCGCCCTCGCCGATCTGCCGGGGCGGGCGGATCTCGTCTGGGGCTCGTTTCCCTGCCAGGATCTCTCCCTCGCGGGCGGCGGCGCTGGGCTTGTCGGCGCCCGCTCGGGGACCTTCCACGCTTTGTGGGACCTGATCGGCGGCCTGGCCGGCGAAGGCCGCGCGCCGGCCGTCGTCGTCCTGGAGAACGTCTGCGGCGCCCTGACCTCGCACGGCGGGGCCGATTTCGCCGCCATCGCCCAGGCCTTCGCATCCGGCGGCTATCGGCTGGGGCCGCTGATCGTCGACGCGGCCTGGTTCACGCCGCAGTCGCGGCCGCGCCTCTTCCTGGTGGGCGTGCGAAGCGACCTGGCGATCGATCCGGCGCTGGTCTTGGCGGCGCCGAACTCGCTCTGTCATCCGCTGGCCCTGACCCGCGCCGTCGGGCGCACCGGGCGCCGACCCCTGTGGTGGCGGCTGCCGGCGCCGCCGGCGCGCAACCTCGCCTTCGCCGATATTCTCGACGACGCCGGCTGGGCCTCGGCGGCCGAGACGGCGCGGCTGATGGCGCTGATGAGCGACGCCAATCGCGCCAAGGTGACTGCGGCCCAGGCGGGATCCCTGAACGGCGCCGGGCGGCGGGTGGGGGCCGTCTTCCGCCGCACCCGTCGCGATGCAACCGGCAGTCGGCTGCAGCGGGCGGAGGTCCGCTTCGACGATGTCGCCGGGTGCCTGCGCACCCCCGCCGGCGGCTCCAGCCGCCAGACCGTGATGATGGTCGAGGCTGGCGAGGTCCGCACGCGTCTCCTCTCCTCGCGCGAGACGGCGAGGCTCATGGGGCTGCCGGAGGACTACGTCCTGCCGGCGCGTCGCACGGACGCCTATCACCTGACCGGCGACGGGGTCAGCGTCGACGCCGTCCGCTGGCTGGCGGAGCATCTTCTGGCTCCTTTGCTGGACGCCGCCGTCGGGTCAGCCGCGCCGGACGAAAGTCGCGTGACAAAGACCGCGATCGGCGCCTAGCGTGGGCGCAATCAATAAGGGGGGACTCGCATGCGCATCTCTCAGGCCTTCATCGGCCTCGGACTGTTTTTCCTCATCGTCGGCATGGGCTTCGGCATCTGGATGGGGATCAGGCAAGACTTCCAGTTCGCGGACGCGCACGCCCACTGGAACCTGCTCGGGTTCGTCACCTCGACGCTCTACGGTCTTGTCCACCGGACCCATCCGGCGATGGCGAAGTCGCGCCTGGCGTGGCCGCAATTCGGGCTGCACATCGTCGGCGCCCTCTCAGTTGGGCCTGGCGTCATGCTCGCCATCTCGGCTCACCAGGACACACTGGTCATCATCGGCTCGGTCTTGGTGCTGCTCGCGGCGCTGACCTTCCTCGTGATGTTCCTGACCGCCAAATCCGAGCCGGCCTGACCGAACTCCGACGCCGGAGGGCCCCGCTACCCGCGCCAACCTGGCGGCTGCCGCCAGGCCGATCAGCGACAGCGGCAGGAAGGCGGCGAAGAGCCACGGGGCCGAGGCCGCCGCGCGCTCGGGCGTGAAGGCGTGAGCCAGACCCAGCAGGTTGGCGATGGCGCCGGCCAGGGCCGCCCCGGCCGCCGAGCCGATCATCTGGGTCGTGGGGCTGGCCGAGGCTCCGATGGCCCGGTCTTCCGTGGGCAGGGCGGCGAGGATGCGCCGCGTCGCCAGGGACCAGGCGAGGCCATAGCCGGCCCCGAAGACGAAGCCCGCGATGAACACCGCCCAGGCCGCCCGGCCGCCGATCAGCCAGGCGAGGAGGACCAGGCCGATATTGATGGTGACCGCGCCGGCGAGGATGAAAGCCGGATGGCGCCGGTCCGGCTGGCCGGAGACGATGATCGCCGTCAGCGTCCAGCCGACGGCGTCGGAGGCGACGACGTAGCCGGCGGCCAGCGGCGTCAGACGGGCCACCGACTGCAGGATGGCCGCGCCATAGACGCCGAACACCGCCGAGGCGGCCATCATGAAGAAGATGAAGGCGTAGCCGGCGCCGGCGCGGGTGCCGGGCCGCAGCGCCTCCAAGGGCAAAAGGCGCTCGCTCGGCCTGGCGTTCACCCAGCCGGCAGCGAACATCAGGGCGAGACCAATCGCCAGAAGCCCCAGGGAACGGCCAGCGCCCTCGGTGACGTCCGCCGCGGCGATGGCGATGATGGCGAGGCTGAGCACGGCCAGGGTGCGCCAGGCGAGGGGCCTGCGCGCCGCTTCGTCGTTTCCCTTGCGGTGCTCCGCCCCCAGGAGCCAGGGCGCTGCGGCGGCCAGCATCACGCCGGAGACGGCGAAGACCCAGAAGGCGCCGCGCCAGAACCCGGCCTCGGCGAAGGCGCCGCCGACCAGGGGCCCGAGGAAGCTGGCCACCCCCCAGACGCCCGCCGCCGCGCCGAACACCCGGGCCCATAGACGCTCCTCGAAGAGCTGGCTGATGGCCACGTAGCAGAAGCCGCTGACCCAGCCGCCGCCCAGGCCCTGGCCGAGGCGCCCGGCCACGAACAGGGTGATGTTGGGCGAGACCGCGCCCAGGGCGCAGCCGGCGGCGTAGACGAGCGCCGCCAGGGAAATGGCGCGAGCCAGGCCCAGGCGGTGCGCCAGCTGGCCGGCGCTGGCGGCGGCCAGGATCGCGCCCAGCAGATAGATGGCCACCGCCCAACCGAACCAGGCGTAGCCGCCGAGGTCGCGGGCGACCGACGGCATGATGGTCGAGGTGACGAGGCTGTCGGCGGCGTTGAGCCAGATGCCGAGCAGGACGAGGGCCGTGCGCGGCGCCTGACGGCGGCTGACCAGTTCCGACCAGCCCACGCTGCTCATGAATCGAGGCCCGAGATCGGTGAGGCCGGGGCGGGCGTCAGGCGCAGGCCGTGGCCGACGAACCAGGCCAGCGCGAAGGCGGCGAGGGCGATGACGATGGCCCGCCAGAGCGGGGCGGCCCGCGGCGGCGCTACGCCTTCGGCAATCTCGGCTCGGCCGGACAGCATGGGCGTTGTGAGGTTGCGCCCGCGGGCGGCATAGATGGCGATGGCGACGAGGTGCAGGGCGATCAAACCGACGACGACCCAGAAGACGAGATGGTGGACGTGGGCGACGGCGCGGGCATCGTCGAAGGAGAGGAACCTGGCCAGGGGACCGGGCTGGAGGCTGTCGATGTCGATGGAGAAGAGGCCGAGGGCGACCTGGATGACCAAGACCGCCAGCATGGCGACGACGCTCCAGCCGCCTAAGGGGTTGTGGCCGACGAAAGCGCCGAAGCGGCCGCCCAGATAGGCCCGAACGCGCTTCGGTCCGGCGAGAAAGCGGGAAAAGCGGGCGGTCTCAGGCCCGAAAAACCCCCAGCCCAGGCGGAAGGCCAGGAGGCCGAGGATGGTGTAGCCGGAGAGGCGGTGCCAGGGCAGATGGCCGTGGGTCGCGCTCCACCAGGAGAAGGGGACGAGGAGGGCGAGGGCCCAGTGGACCGCGCGGGTCGGCAGGTCCCAGACCAGGGACCGACGCGCGGCGGCCGGGCTCAGGACTTTTCCTTGGCCCGGTAGGTGTCGTGACAGCCCTTGCAGGCGGCGCCGAGATCATGGCCCGCGGCCCCGAGGGCCGCCGGATCGCCGGCCTGGGCGGCGACGTCGAAGTTCTTGGCGGCGACGGCCAGGGCGTGTGCCTTGCCGGCGAACCCGGAGGGATCGGTCCAGATCAGTGGCAGAGCCTCGGTCTTGGCCCCGGTCTCCGGGCCGCTGCCATGCGGGAACCAGGTGGGCAGTTCCTGGGCGTAGGCGTCGATCTTGGCCGCCTCGGCCTTGATCACCGCCGGGTTGGGCGCGCCGGAATGGAACTGATCGCTGATCGCCTTGGTGGCCGCGCCCATGCCCTTCATGTGGGTCTGGCGGTTCTTGAGGGCGTCGATGCCGGTGAGCCCCGCGGCGAGCGCCGCTCCGGAGACGAGAACCGCCAGGGCGGCTCCTGCGAAGCGGCGCGACAGGCTCATGGCTGGCTTCCTCGGGGCTGCAGGTCCTTAGGCAGAGCCTTAAGGGCCGGGCCGGGCGCGTCAAGCGGTTCCGCGGGCGCAGGCTCGCCCGCCCTTCGTCGCTCGCCGCGCCTAGTTGATCCTCCTCGCCGCGAGCGGCTCGTCGGGCGCGCCCTTCTCCTCTCCCCCAGGGGCGAGTTGTTCCTCGAGCCGAGATGGGCGAGGTATTTCTCGGGCCGCCGGCAAGTCGAGCATTTTCGTCCCATCCACCACGGCCGCCATCGGCGGGCGACGTCCCGCCGATCCATTCGGTGCGAGCCGGTGAGTGGCCATGCCCGGCATGGCCACGCGCCATTCGGCGTCCTTGGGTGGCCTGGACAAGCCCGGCCATGACGGTTTTGATTGGATGGGTGGGCGGACCCAAGAGCCGGCGGGACGCTGGCGCTCCGGGACTAGTCACTGCGGAATCGTCCAGCTGGAACGATGGATTTTCCGAACGGCAGATGGCGGCTCGCCTCGCTACACGCGGCGCGTCCAGGACGAGCGGAGGAGGGGTCGGCGTTCGGCATCAAAGGCGCGCCGTGAGCGCGCAAAGGTCAATCCTCGTAGATCTGCGAAATCTGCGGATAAACGACCAGCGCCCGTCCGTGCCCGCAGGACGAGATTCCTCAGCTTTCCTCGGGCTCGCCGGGGGTTTCGGTCGCCGCATCGGCGGGCGGGGCGCGGCGACGGCGCGGCTTGGGCGCCGCGGCGGTCTCGGGCGGGCGGCTCTGGAGGAAGGCCGGGGCGTGGCTCACCTCGCCGTCGTCGGCGCGCAGCACCGGCGTGTCGGTTTCCGGCAGAGGGCGGCGCTCCTCTTCGGGCTCGGCGCGCGAGCGCGGCTCAGCTTGCGAGCGGGGCTCGGCATGCTCCGGCGGGCGGTCCGCCTGGCGCTCATATCGGTCCTGCCGCGGCTCGAAACGTTCGGGGCGCTGGTCCGAGCGCTGGTCCGAGCGTTGATCGGGGCGTTGATCGGGGCGATCGCCGCGATCCTGCCGCTCGCCACGGTTCTGGAAGCGGTCGTCGCGGTTGCGATCGTCGCGTTGCCGGTTGTCGCGATTGGCATTGTCGCGATTGCCGTTATCGCGGAAGCGGTCGTCGCGATTGCGGAACTGCCGGTCGTCGCGATTGCGCTCGTACGGACGCTCATAGCCGCCTTCGCCCCGCCACTCGTTGCGTTGATCCGGACGCTGATCGGGGCGCTGATCCTGCCGCTGATCGGGGCGCTGGTCACGCCAAGCTTCGCCGCCTTCGCCTTCGGTGGTCTCGCTCTCGGCCTCCTCGGCGGCGGCGCCTTCGTCCTCGAAATCGATGTCGAAGCCGGAGACGAACTGGTCGCGGCCGATGATGTCGGCCACCGGGCGCTGTGGCTGCATGGCGCGCATGACCCGGAAATAGTGCTCGGCGTGCTGGAGGTGGTTCTCGGCCAGGATCCGGTCGCCGGACGTCTGGGCGTCGCGGGCGAACTGCTGGTACTTCTCATAGACGTGCTGGGCGGCGCCGCGCACCTTCACGCCGTCGGGCCCGTTCGAATCGAACGCCCGGTTGATGTTGTTCTGCGGCTTGCCGCCGCCGCCGCCACCGCCGCCACCACCGTTACGGTTGCGGTTACGCTGGCGCTTTATACCTTTGAAATCTCTCATTCTTATCCGACCTGTTGCGGGATTCGCAGCGTCCGGCGCGCCTAAGGATCCGTCTCCATGCACGCTCGGTCGTAAAACCTGGGGGCCAGTCGCTCAGCGTCTGGATCCCGCCTCTCTCTCACACGCCAACGCGCCACGGCGTCGGACGGTCTCGCGCCGGGTTGAGGTGGGCGCAACCGCGCGCCTCGAGTTCCCGGTGAATTGAGAGGAGACAGCCTAGGATGTAGCGCTTGCGCGCCGATTATCCAAGCCCCTTCTTGCGGCCGGCCAGAACCCGGTCGTGGTCGGCAAGGTCGCGGGTGACGGCAAGCTCGATCGCGCCGGCCGCGGCGAACAGGGCCCGCACCGCGTCCCTCTGGCCGAGCCCGAACTCCACCGCGAAGCGGCCGCCGGGCTTGAGCACCCGCAGGATCTGCGGGGCGATGGCGCGGAAGGCGTCGAGGCCATCGCGGCCGCCATCCAGCGCCATGCGCGGTTCGTGGTTCCTGACCTCCGGCGGCAGCGAGGCGATATCCCCGCGCCGGACATAGGGCGGGTTGGAGACCACGAGGTCGAACTGGTCGTTGTCGAGCCCCGCCGTCCAGTCGGTGTGGGTGAAGACGGCGCGGCCCGCCAGCCCGAGGTTGGCGGCGTTCTCGCGGGCCACCGCCAGGGCGTCGTCGGAGGCGTCCACGCCGAGCCCGCGGGCGGCCGGCCGCTCGGCCAGGATGGCCAGCAGGATGGCCCCCGAGCCGACGCCGAGATCCAGCACCGAAAAGGCTGCGCTCTCGCCGAAGAGCGGCAGGACGACATCGAGGATGGTCTCGGTGTCCGGACGCGGCGCCAGGACCGCCGGCGTCACCCTGAGCATGATCTTCCAGAAGCCTTTCGCGCCCAGGATGTGGCTGACCGGCTCGCGCTTCTCGCGGCGGGCGACGAGGGCGTTCAGCGCCTCGGTCTGGGTCTCGTCCAGGGCCCGGCGGGGGTCGGCCAGGATGTCGGCGCGGGTGGCGCCGGCGGCCGCCTCGACCAGCAGGCGCGCGTCGATCACCGGGCTGTCGATCCCGGCCTTTTCCAGTCGTCGCTTGGCCTCGTTCCAGGCGGAAACGAGGGTGGTCACTTGATTGTTGTCCTAGGCTCGCTCCCCCGTAAGCGGCGAGGAGCCGAAAGCGCCGGCCTTGACCGATCCGCTCATGGCATCGCCGCTGGCGGTGACGGTGAACTCGAGGGTCATGGGGAAGGGCTGGGTGATTTGGGCCGACCAGGTGGCCGTGTCGCCGCTGACCGAGCCGGAGATCGCCTGCTCGCCCTGGCGGCCCTTCATCGTCCCGCTGAAGCTGTCGCCGCTCGAAGTGATCGTGAGTTCGCCTTCCTGAACGCCCATCGGCGAATTGATCTTGGTTTTCCAGGCGCCGTCCAAGGACATGGCTGTCTCCTTCTTTCGAGGCCTTTCGGACAAGGCCGGTTGACGCGACCTAACCAGCCGCGCCGCCGCGAAGCAAGGGTTCGGAGGTCTATTCGGCCGCGGCCAAAGCGGGTGTCTTCGCCGCCGCTTCGCTTTCGGCGGCCATGATTTCCGCGGCCCGGGCTTCGACCAGCTCGACGATGTGGTCGATCATCCCCTCGTTGTCCTGCTTGTGGTCCTGCTTGCCGGCCACATAGACCATGCCGGCGCCTTTGCCGCCGCCGGTGAAGCCGAGGTCGGTCATCAGCGCCTCGCCGGGGCCGTTGACCACGCAGCCGATGATCGAAAGGCTCATCGGAGCGGAGATGTGGGCCAGCCGCTCCTCGAGCTTGCCGACCGTCTCGATGACGTTGAATCCCTGCCGGGCGCAGGACGGGCAGGCGATGATGTTGACCCCGCGGTGACGCAGGCCGAGCGACTTGAGGATATCGAAGCCCGCCTTGATCTCCTCTACCGGATCGGCGGCGAGCGAGACGCGGATGGTGTCGCCGATGCCGGCCCACAAGAGCGATCCCATGCCGATCGAGGATTTGATGGTGCCCGAGCGCAGGGCCCCGGCCTCGGTGACGCCGAGGTGCAGCGGGCAGTCCACGGCCTCGGCCAGCATCTGATAGGCGGCCACGGTCATGAACACGTCCGAGGCCTTCACGCTGATCTTGAACTCGTGGAAGTCGTGATCCTGCAGGATCCTGGCGTGGTTGAGGGCGCTCTCGACCATGGCCTGGGGGCAGGGCTCGCCATAGCGCTCCAGCAGCTCGCGCTCGAGCGAGCCGGCGTTGACTCCGATGCGCATCGAGCAGCCGTGGTCGCGAGCGGCCTGGATGACGTCCCGAATGCGCTGGGGCGAGCCAATGTTGCCGGGATTGATGCGCAGGCAGGCCGCGCCGGCCTGAGCCGCCTCGATGCCGCGCTTGTAGTGGAAGTGGATGTCGGCCACGAGCGGCACGTTGGCTGCCTTGGCGATCGTGCTGAAGGCGGCGGTGGCGTCCTCGTCCGGGCACGAGACGCGGACGATGTCGGCCCCGGCGTCCTCCAACTGGCGGATCTGCTCGATCGTCGCCTTGGCGTCGCCCGTGACGGTGTTGGTCATCGACTGGACGGCGATCGGGGCGTCGCCGCCGATGGGCACCTGGCCGACGTGGATCTGGCGCGACTTGCGGCGGTCGATGTGGCGCCAGGGGCGCACGCGGGTGTGGTCTTCGCTCATGACTTCCTCAAGATAGAGCTTTACGGCGGCGAGCCCAAGCCTTGGGAAAACGCTCGAACGTCCATAACGGATCACTGCGCCAGTGTAAGCTTGACCGTTGGTGTGCCGCTGCGCGAGTTAGCGCGAAACGGCGGGGGCCATCTGAACATGGGCGGATCTGACGAAGTCGCGGAGCTTCATCGCCTGAGCGGCCGCGCGCTCGTGGACCTCTTCGGCGGGGCGCCAGGCGCCGAGATCAGGCTGGCGGACGGTTGCGCCCTGGGGCTCTCCGGCGAAAGGGTCGCCGATCTCAATATGCTCCTGCTCGGCGCGCCCGCCGGGGAGGCCGAGGCCTTCCTGGATGAGGCCATTGCGCGGGCCGAGGCGCGCGGCCTCGACCTGCTGACAATGATGACGCCGGCCGTGGCCGACGCCCTGACCGGCGCCGCCGAGCGCCATGGCCTCGTCAGAGCCGGCGAAGTCCCGCTAATGGTGCTGCGCGGATCGGCCGAGGTGCGCCTCGGCCGCACGTGCCGGATCAAAGAGGCGCGCGATTCCGGCATGGCGCGCATCGCCGGCGACCTCGCCGCGGCAGCCTTCGACCTGCCGAGGGACGCGGTCGCGCGGGTGCTGGAGCCGCAGATCGCGCCGACGTCGACGGCCTCTGTCTATGTGGCCTTCGCCGGCGATGAGCCGATGAG
>DASXCH010000221.1:0-4225 GCA_036491275.1 Caulobacteraceae bacterium | reverse complement strand
AAAATGAACTCCGCTCGTCCCGGACGCCGAGCGAGCAGCGAGGCGAGCCGGGATCCAGGTGTTTTATCGTAAGGCGGAGCGTTTGAAGAATAGGCCCCGGTCCTGAATGGCCTCGCGGAATTTATCCTCGGGCCGGCATTCGGCCGGACCCGGGGACGCTCGGCCATCAGGATGAGCGGCGTTAGTTGGGTTCAATCTGCGCCATCAATCTGCGGATAGAAAAATGTCTGTGGCCTTCTGCGGATAACCAATCCAGCACGAACGTCGAAGCGTCACCCGCCGTCCGGCTCGCCTTCGGCGGCCCGTGTTCCTTCGGCGCTCGGCGGCCCCTTGAGGATCCATTCGAAGATGACGCCGATCACCGCCCCGATCAGCGGCCCGACGACATAGATCCAGGTGGTAGAGTAATCACCCCTTATGACATCCGGCGCGATCGAGCGGATCGGGTTCATCGAGGCCCCTTCGAGGGGGCCAGCCCAGATGCCCGCCAGGGCCACGTAGAAGCCCACCGCCAGGGCGGCGTTCGGGCCGACGTTGCGCGCACCCGAGGCGGCGCCGAGGATGGTGTTAACCAGGGCGGCGGTCAGCACGATCTCGAGCAGCAGGGCGACGGGCGCGCTGACCAGCTTGGGCGTGCTGGCGCCGAGATTGCCGACCGGGCCCAACAGCGCCGACAGGAACCAGGCCGCCGCCAGGCCGCCCAGGACCTGGACGATCAGGTAGCCCGGCACGCGCTTCCACGAGAAGTTGCCGCGCAGGGCGAAGGCGAGGGTGACGGCCGGATTGACGTGCGCGCCGCTGACCGCGCCCATGAAATAGATCACCGAGGCGACCGCCAGGCCCGAGGCCAGCTTGGCCATGCCGTAACCGATCTGGCCGTGACTGAGCGCCAGGGTCATCAGGCCGCCCAGGGTGACCAGGACCGTCAGGAACGTGCCCCAGGCCTCGGCGAACAGCCGGCGGCCCTCGAGTTTGGGATCCTTGAATTCGGCGAGCGCCACCGGTCCGCCCGGAACGCGTCGTGATGAACTCACCCGAATTGACTGGGCCATGGGCGCGAAACGTCGGAGGGCGGATGAAAGCTCCGCGCATCCTGGGGAAATTCCGCGCGTTAATCCTCCGGTTCCAGCAAGGAGCGCCCGTGTCCAACCGCGTCGTCGTCTTGAGTTCCGTAGAACTGGAGGACCTACGGCCGACGCAGATCGCGCTCGGCATGCGCGAGGTGGCGGAAAAGCGCCGGCAGTGGCGCAAGCATGCGGACAAGGATCAGGCCGACTTCTTCAGCCGACATGTCTTTCCCACCGTCCTGGGCCCGAAGAAGCGCTATTACCTCATCGATCATCACCACCTGGCGCGGGCCATGCTCGAAGAGAAGGTCAAGAAGGTCATGGTCGACGTGACCCTCGATCTGAGCAACCTGGGCGCCTATTCGTTCTGGGTGTTCCTGGACGATCGGAGCTGGTGCCATCCCTATGACAAGGACGGCCGCCGGCAGGATTTCGCCGCCATCCCCAAGTCACTGGAAAAGCTGGATGACGATCCGTACCGCTCCCTGGCCGGCGAGCTTCGCCGCGCCGGCGGCTTCGCCAAGGAACAGACGCCGTTCGGCGAATTCCTGTGGGCCGATTTCCTGAGAAACCGGATCAAGCCCGCCGAACTCGAGCGTGATTTCGCTGACGCCCTGGTGTGCGCCATGACCCTGGCGCGCAGTGACGACGCCGATTACCTGCCGGGGTGGTGTGGCCCCGATCCCGTCAATTGACGGCGACCCGGGGGCGGCCAGTTTCGCGAGCCTTGGCGGTCCCTCGAGGCGAGCGCGTCAGGCGTTCTTCGGGTCCGCTTCGCTCCTGGCCAGCGGGTCTATGCCGGAGCCGTCAAGCAGGGTCGGCATCCGGAGGGGCTTGGCCATCGTGCCAACGCCGATCAGGCGCGCCCCGAACTGGAAAACCTCGACGCCGCGGTGATGGCTCGATTCCGCCAGCACCCGCATAGCGATGATCTCGATCCTCTCCCCCTCGGCAATTACGACCTGACGCGCCACAGGCGCGGAATAACGTATGTCATGAATGATGATGTCATAGTTGGACATGGTAAGCGTCCCGGCTCCACTCAGGAGACACATGGGCGCTATCTGAGGATTTGTCTTTCGACTTGACGACGATTGGCCGGCGCAGGGCCGGAAATCTTGCCGGATGCCGCACTTTTGATCGTTTCGTGTTTGCCCGTGCCCATCCGTGGGCGCCCGGGCGGCGTTCGGCGACGGCGGATCAGTCGAAGAGTTTCGACACCGATTCCTCGTTGGCGATCCGCCGGATCGCCTCGCCGATCAGCCGGGCGCAGCTCACCACCCGGATCTTGCCCTTGGGCAGGATGCGCTCGGCGCTGGCGATGGAATCGGTGATGACCATTTCCTTCAGCACCGAATCCTCGACCCGCCGCACCGCTTCGCCCGACAGCACGCCATGGGTGACATAGGCCGAGACCTCCTTGGCCCCCGCCTCGGCGAGGGACTTGGCGGCGCTGCAAAGGGTGGTCGCCGAGTCGACGATGTCGTCGAAGATGATCAGCCGGCGGCCGTCCACGTCGCCGATGATGTTGGCCACTTCCGAATGCCCCGGGCCATGACGGCGCTTGTCGACGATGGCCAGGCCGGCGTTGAGCCGGCTGGCCAGCGCCACGGCCCGCACCACCCCTCCCACGTCCGGTGAGACGATCAGCAGGTCGCTCGTATCGCGGTATTGCGATTTGATGTCGGCGGCCATCAGCGGCGCGGCCTGCAGGTTGTCGGTGGGGATGTCGAAGAAGCCCTGGATCTGGCCGGAGTGGAGATCCATGGTCAGGACCCGGTCGGCGCCGGCGCGGGTGATCATGTTGGCCACCAGCTTGGCCGAGATCGGCGTGCGGCCGCCGACCTTGCGGTCCTGCCGGGCGTAGCCGAAGTATGGCGTCACCGCCGTGATCCGCTTGGCCGAGGCGCGTTTGAGCGCATCGATGCAGACCAGCAGCTCCATCAGGTTGTCGTTCGCGGGGAAGCTGGTCGATTGAAGGACGAATACGTCCTCGCCGCGGACGTTCTCCTCGATGGTGACCCAGGCTTCGTTATCGGCAAAGCGCTTGAGCTGCGCCTTGGTCAGCGGCACGTCGAGCGACTGAGCGATGGCCTCGGCGAGCCTGGGGTTGGAGTTGCCGGCCACCAGTTTCATTCGAGGCCCCCGAGCGATGTATGATTGTGACGGGCTTCTAACAGCGTGCGGACGGCGAGCAAGAACCCAATCGCGCTCCGCTGCCTGTTCGACGGTTTCGTTCACGCGCTCGAGGGCGAAGAAGACTTCGCCATGCCGGCGCGAGTCGACGCGGCCGTCGCAACAGCTAAGCTGTGTGAGTCTTGCAAGAAGCGAGTGGGGTCGATGTTCCTCTGGTTCCTGTTTGCCTTCTGCTCGTTGGGCGTCGTCTACGGCGTCTATGCGATCCTGCGAGACAACAATCGCGGTCGCGTGCAGGGCAGGGGCTTCGGGCTCGACAGGACCACCCAGCCGGTGGGATACACCCTGCTGATGACGTTTAATTGCGTCGTCGTCGCCCTTCTCCTGATCAGCGCTTGTGTGTTGGGATTCGTCCTGCTGCGGCGCCTGATGTCGGGTTGATGGATATCCGCCTTCGCTCGGCCGGACCGGCCGACGCCACGCTCATCGCCGAGATCGACCTTGCGAGCGCGATCGTCCATGCGCCGCACGTCCCGGCCCTGATCGACGACCTGCTTTCGCTGGGCCTCAGCTGGATGGCCGATGTCGGCGGCGCGCCCGCGGGCTACGCCATCGTCAGCCGCAGGTTCTTTTCGCGGCCGTTCATCGAGTTGCTGGCGGTCGCTCCGGACTTTCGCCGCGCCGGGGTCGGTGGCGCCCTGCTCGAGGCCTGCGCCGCGGCGTTCCCGGGCGAGACCCTATTCACGTCGACCAATCAATCGAATGGCCCCATGCAGGCGCTGCTGGCCAAGACCGGCTTCGAGCCGAGCGGGGTCATCGAGAACCTCGACCCGGGCGATCCGGAACTGGTCTACGTGAGGCACAAAACCCCTCTCCCGACGTGTACGGACCGGAGACATTGAGGACACCTGTGCGGAGACATCGAGGACACTTTGTTCGGCCTGGAAGGGTCGAACGGAGGGGATTGGATGGCTTGGCGGGAGGTGTCGGTGATGGGTCAGCGACGGGAGTTCGTGGAGCTG
>DASXCH010000220.1:0-45019 GCA_036491275.1 Caulobacteraceae bacterium | reverse complement strand
ACCGTCACAGACTGCGGCGTCTTGAGGATCGAGACGTTGGATTTGGTCGCCGTGGTGTTGCGGTCAGGCACATAGTGCGGGGCGGTGACCACGACCGCCTCGACGCCGGTAGCGTCATTGGAAGCGGTTTGCTGCTGGGCGTGCAGCGCCGCGGGCGAGGCGAGCGCGGCGGCGAGAAGCATCGCGCGCAGGGTGTGGCGGCTAGTCATGATCCCCTCCGATCGACGAAGCCGATTCCGGCTTTTGGCGGTGGAAGAGTGCGACCGACCGAGCTGACCCGCGCGCGCCGGTAGGCCGGATAGTTTCGAGTTAGGGCCAATGAAGCTTCTAGAACAGGGCATCCCTGGCAAGTCTTTTCATACCGCCGGCTTCCTACCGGCAAGAGCGCAGCTGGAGCGACGCCGGCGCTACGAGATAATCTCCCGCAGCCAGGCCGCTGCCTCGTCGAGGGCGCGGGCGGCGAGGGGCGAGACCGATACCGCCTCCAGGAAGCTGTGGGCGGCTGCCGGATAGACACGAAGGTCGGCCGCGACGCCGGCGGCCTTGAGCCGCCCGGCGAGCGCCACGCTCTGCTCGCGGAGGAGATCGCGGCCGGCGGCGGCGAGGAAGACTGGCGGCAGGCCGGCGAGCTTGGCCCGGAGCGGCGCGGCCAGGGGGTCGGCAGCGTCCTCGGGCGAGCGCAGGTAGTTTGCCCAATAGGCGGCCATCTCATTGGCCGTCAGCATGGCGCCGGGGCCGCCGAGATCCCGCGCCGCCTCGTCCGAAACCCTGGTATCGAACGCGCCGTAGTTAAGCAGCAGAGCGCGCAGCGGCAGGGTCTGGGCGGCGTCGCGGCTCTTCAGCGCCGCGGCGAGGGCCAGATTGGCGCCGGCGGAATCGCCGCCGATCGCCAGACGCGACTCGTCGATCCCAAGGTTCGCGCCCTCGCGCGCCAGCCAGGCGAGCACCGCCGCCGCCTCTTCCAGAGCGACGGGAAAGCGGGCTTCCGGGGAAAGAGAATAGTCGACGCCGACGACGGTGAGACCGGACCTCGCCGCATATTCGCGCATCAGCCGGTCGTGGGTATTGAGGCTGAAGAGGGTCCAGCCGCCGCCATGCAGATAGACGAGGGCGGGATTGCACGCCAGCGCGCCGTCCGGCTCAAGGATGCGCACGCGAACCTCGCGGCCGTCGGCCCTGGCCATGTGATCGGTGGTGCGCGTCATCAATGGCCCGCCCTCGCGCCAGGGCGAGCGGACGATCTCGGCGATCCGGCGGGCTTCGGGGATGCTGACCGGACCCGGACTCGCTAGGCGCGCGGTCTCAGCCAGGACGGCCTCGACGAAGAACCGGACGCCCGGCTCGAGCGCGGCATGCGTCGCGGCGGCTTGGCCCATCCCAGCTCCTTCCCTGGGAAGGGATTTAGTCGAGTCAGGCCTGCTAGCGCCGTCGCTCATGGATCAAACCCTAGTGCGGCCGGGCCAAGCGGTATGCGCGCCGGCCCAGATCGCAAAGGCATACATGCGGGCGAGGTCGGCCACTTCGTCAGCGCCGCCGACGTGTCCCCCGCTAACGTCGGTGTGCAGGAGCATGGGCTCCCCGCTGGTCGAGTCCGCCCGCAGTTTGGCGATCCACTTGGCTGGCTCCCAGAACCCGACCCGGTCGTCGGCGACCGCGGTGGTCGCCAGCACAGGCGGATAGGGCCTGGCGGCGACATTGTCGTAGGGCGAATAGCTGGCGATGTTGTCATGGTCGGCGGCGTCGGCCAGGGGATCGCCCCACACCGGCCGGGTGAGCGGCACCAGGGGGTGGGTGGCGTCGCTCATGGTGTTGAGCATGTCGACGAAGGGCGCGCGGCCGATGACGCCGGCGAAGAGGTCCGGGCGCATGTTGAGCGCCGCGCCGACGAGCAGCCCACCGGCCGAATAGCCGAAGCCGACGATCTCGCCCTTCCGCGTATGACCGGAAGCGATGAGGATCTCGGCGGAGGCGATGTAGTCGGTGAAGCTCGCCTTCTTCTTGAGGCGCCGGGCGTCCTCGAACCAGGCCGCGCCCTTCTCCGAACCGCCGCGGACATGGGCCACGGCCCAGACCCAGCCGCGATCGACCAGGGCGAGGTTTTCCGGGGCGTAGACCGTCTCATAGCTGTAGCCATAGGCGCCATAACCTGTGAGCATCAGCGGCGCGGGGCCGTGATGGTTGGTCCGCCGCAGGACGGTGATCGGGATCTCGGCGCCGTCGCTGGCGCGGGCATGGAGGCGAAAGAGCGCGTAGCCGTTTGTGGCGGCGCGACGTGTCGGCCCGGGGATCGGACGGACAAGATTGAGGCTCTCCCAGGTCGGTGGGGTCACCGGAGATTCATAGCTGAAGACCAGCCGATCGCTGGCATAGTCGGACGGCTGCAGGCGGATGACATAGGCCGCCTCGTGGAAGCGGTGCGGCGGTCGCCAGTGTCCTTCCGCGTCGGCGACGACCAGCACTGAATTGCCCTCGACCCGGTCGACCCGCACAATGCCGTGGGCGAAAGCCTTCATGGCGATGATCGTCCGGCCGGGGACGCAGGGCGCCCATTCAGTCCAATGCGCTTTGTCCGGAGTCGATTCGGGCGCCAGCATCAGTTTGAAATCGGCCGCCCCGTCGGCGTTGGTGAGCACAGCGAAGCGGTCGTTCCAGTGCTCGACGGTGTACATGACCCCGACCCGGCGCGGCTCGACCACCTTGGCCGGCGCTTCGGGCGCACGCGCATCGACGAGGCGAACCTCGCCGGTGACGTCGTTCCATGATCGCAGGAAGACGAAGCGGCCCAAACCGCTCAAGGTGACGCCGAGCAGATAGCCGGGATCGGTCTCCGCATAGACGAGCGTGTCCGCCCCGCCCATGACCCGCCGACGGAAGACCTTGGCCGGGCGGCTTTCCGGGCTGCGCCAGGTCCAGAACAACCACTGGCCATCCGGGGTGATGACGAAGTCGCCGTAGGCGTCCGAGGGCCCCTCGATGATCTCGCGAGTGTCGATGATCCTGACGAAGATCCGGTACTTCTCCGAGCCCGTATCGTCCTCGGCCCAGGCGAACAGGCGCCCGTCGGGGCTCGGACCGGCGTTGATGATCTTGAGATACGCTTTGCCCGCGGCGCGCGCCGCGCCGTCCAGCAGCAAGATCTCCGGGCCGCCCGGGACCCGCGCCCGGAACCAGCTGGGATGGGTCGCGCCGGATCGCGTGCGCGTCGCGTAGGTCCATGGGCCGATGATGCGCGGCGGCGTCTCGATTGTCGGTGTCAGCCGGTGGATATCGGCCGCCAGTGACCGCTCAAGCGGAATCGCCGGCGCCAGGACAGCGCCACAATACGCGTTCTCGGCCTCAAGTTGGTGGCGGATGTCGGGGGCGAGGAGGCTCGGGTCGCGCCACACCTCCTTCCAGTTCGCCGGTTTCAGCCAGGCGTAGTCGTCGACGCGCGTTCGGCCGAGCTGATGGATGGTCAGCGGGCGTTTCTGGGTCACAGGCGGCCGGACGGGCGCCGCCTCGCCGATGAGCGCCAGCGCCGCTGCGCTCAGGACAAGTTCGCGGCGATTCACGCGGCTGCTTCCGCCTGGCGACGGCGGGCGGCGCGCCTGGCTTTGCGCGCGTCGACTCGACCGCCGCGTCGTTTCCACCAGACATAGACGCCGGTGACGCACTGGATGAAGGTGACCGCGCCCAGCAAGAAGGCGAAGGCCATGCCCCAGCCGCCGGCGACCTGGCCGGTGTGGAGCGGATAGAGGCTGCGCGAAACGGCGCGGCCGGCGCTGTCTGTGTACGGATCATCGGCGTGGACGAAGCGGCCGCTGGCGGCGTCGAGGTCGTAGGTCACCGGTCCCAGGCGGCTGTAGTTGACGGTTCCGCTTTGGGTGAAGCTGACGCCATAGAGGCCGAGTTGCGGGTTGAAGGCGACCAAAGACGGCTTCCAGGCGACGCCGCGCTGCGTGGCCAGAGTCTCCGCCTTGGAGATCACCGCCGCGAAGCCGACGCCCGGCCCGATCGCCGGCGACGCCTTGGGGTGATCGAACGGCGAAGGCCTGGCCGGAGAGATTGCCTGAGCGATCGGGGTGAAGGCCTCATCGAAGAAGTTCATCGACACCGAGGTCCAGGCCAGGACCAGCACCGGGATCAGCAGCCACAGGCCCGTGGACTGGTGCAGGTCGAGCATCACCCGGGCGAGCTTGCCCCTGAGGCTGAGCTGGAACATCCGCCACCAGCCCTTCCAGAACGGCCCGTTGGACGGGAAGGTGAGGTAGAGGCCGACGATGGCGCCGATCAGCCAGCCGGCGGCGCAGACACCCATGAACCAGCGGCCCCAGGTTCCAGCCAGCAGGGTGTAGTGGAAGAGGTAGATGCCCTCCACGAGGCGACGCCGGTCCCAGCCGGGTTTCGTGGCGCTTCGCGCGCCGCCGACTGTCCCGTCGTTGGCGGCGAGGAAGACCTCGTCGAAGGCGAGCGGCGGCGCCCCGGCCTTTGCCGCGACGGTGACCGGCAGGGTCTCGCCGGCGCGCGGATGAAGCGGAAATGAGACGACCTCGACGACGGGGTTGCGAGCTTGATAGGCTGCCGCGGCGGTCGCGGGATCGAGCGGGGCTGCGTTCGACGTCCGATAGAAGAGATCGGGGTTGAGTGCCCGGTCGATCGGCGCGCGTAGCTCGAGCACGCAGCCGGTGAAGGCGGCGATGGCGACGAACACCAGCACCACCAGGCCCGTGTAGCGGTGGACCGCCAACCAGAACTGGCGCGTGGTCATGGCGCTTCGCCTCTCATGATTGAGACTTGCGCGATCGGACGTGGCGCGCCATCGCTAACAGATCGACGATCATCTTGATCGGGCCACATGGAACGCAGCACCCACGGCGAGGACTACCAGGATGTCCCCCGCCCGGTGGCCGTCCTGGTCGACGAGTATCCGCCCCACTTCTACGATCCACCGCACAGCCACAAGCGGGCGCAGCTGCTCTTCGCCAGCGCCGGGGTGCTGTCGGT
The DNA here is from genome assembly GCA_036491275.1 of Caulobacteraceae bacterium. Lineage (GTDB taxonomy): Bacteria > Pseudomonadota > Alphaproteobacteria > Caulobacterales > Caulobacteraceae > Acaudatibacter. The sequence continues at coordinate 40,036 of DASXCH010000220.1, read as the reverse complement.
GATGACCGATCATGCCAGCTTCACCATTCCACCGCAGCGGGCGGTGTGGATGCCAGCCGGCGTCATCCACGAGGCGGTGACCCGCTGCCATGTCTCGGTGCGCACCCTCTATGTCGAACCCGGCGCCGATCCGCGCCTGCCGGGCGTTTGCCAGGTTCTGGACGTCTCGACCCTTCTACGCGAACTGATCCTCGAAGCCTGCAACCTGCCGCTGGACTATGACGAGGTCGGCCGCGAGGGGCGGATCATGCGGCTCATCCTCGACGAGATCGTGCGCAGCGCCGCCCATGAGGCCATCGCCCTGCAGGTGCCGATGCCGCGCCATGCCAGGCTCGCCCGGATGTGCCGGGCCCTTATCGAGGAGCCGTGCGACGACCGCGATCTCAACGCCTGGGCAAGCGACGCGGGCATGGGGCGGCGGACCTTCACCCGCACCTTCCGCGCCGAGACCGGAATGAGCTTCTCCGCCTGGCGTCAGCAGGCGAGACTGGCCGAAGCCCTCTCGCGCCTGTCGCTGGGCGATCCTGTGACGAGCGTCGCCTTCGATGTCGGCTACAATAGCCCCAGCGCCTTCACCGCCATGTTCCAGCGCACCTTCGGGGTCTCGCCCAGCCGCTATTTCAACGATTGAACACGGTTGGCCCGGCCGCCAAGGATTCCGGCCCTCATCGCTCTGGCGGCATAAGCGGGAGGGGCGCATCAATCTACGTCATCCCGGCCAGGGCCTTTTAGCGCCGCGAGCCGGCTCCCAGGGGCCACAAGCGCCGACGCAATCCGCGCTGGGTCCCGGGTCTCGACGCCCAGCATCTCGCCCGGGATGATGAGGGGTAGGAGGGCCGCGAAATGGCGCGGATCGCCGGATGGTGTCTGGCCGCGATTCTGTTCGCCGCGCCGGCGCTGGCTCATGCCTCGGGCCTGCCGATGACGCCGGCGCGGCATATCGCGTTCGACACTAATGAGGGGACCTGGCTGTCGCTGGCGGCAAGCCCGCGGGACGGGACCATCATCTTCGATATGCTGGGCCATCTCTACGCCGTGGACGCCGCCGGCGGCCCGGCGCGGGCGCTGACGCGCGGCCTGGCATTCGACTCCCAGCCGGTGTTCTCGCCGAACGGGACGCAGCTCGCCTTCATCTCCGACCGTTCGGGAGCGGAGAACCTGTGGGTCGCGAAAACCGACGGTTCGGATGCGCGCCAGATCACCCACAACGACACGCCGAACGAGTTCGTCTCCCCGGTCTTCTCGCCGGACGGCCGCTACCTCTACGCTTCGCTCTACCGCTCAGACCACAACGCCGCCGAGTTGTGGCGCTTCCCCATCGACGGCGGCCCGCCCGAGGCGTTGATCGGCGGCGCGTCCGCCATGGAATCGTTCAGCTCATCGGGCCCCACGCTCGTGGGCGGAGCAACCAGCCTGGAGCCGTTCAGCGCCCTGGGCGCCGCGCCCACCCCGGACGGCCGTTACGTCTATTACGCAATACACGAAGGACCGCTGTTCGAGGACGACGTCACCCTGCCGCTGTGGGCCATCGAGCGGATGGACCTTGCAACCCACGCCCGCGAGACGATCGTCACCAATGAGGGGAGCGCCATGCGGCCGGTGATTTCGCCGGACGGCAAGCTTCTCGTCTACGCCGTTCGGATCGGGGCTGAGACGGGCCTGCGCGTGCGCACCCTCGATGCCGGCGGCGACCGCGCGCTCATCGCCCCCATCCAGCGCGACGACCAGGAGGCCTTACCGACCCGCGACCTCGTGCCGACCTATGCCTTCACCCCGAACGGCCGGGCCATCCTCGCCGCCATCGGCGGTCACATCGAGCGGGTGGATCTCGCCACCGGAGCGGCGCGCGTCATCCCGTTCGAGGCCCATATATCGCTGAATCTCGGCCCCTTCCTGCGCCAGGACATCAAGACCCCAACCGGGCCGGTGAAAGCGACGATCATCCAGTGGCCGGTGCAATCCCCTGACGGGCGCCGACTCGCCTTCTCGGCGCTAGGCCGCCTCTACGTCATGGACCTCGCGCCGAACACGGCGCCACACGAACTCGCGACGGACCTCGAGCGGGCGTTCCAGCCGGCCTGGTCGCCGGACGGCCAGACCCTGGCCTTCGTCACCTGGTCGCGGGAGGGCGGCGGCCAGATCTGGACGATCCCGGGGGCGGGCGGGCGCGCCCATTCCCTCACCACCATCCCGGCCTATTATACCGACCCGGCCTTCGCCCCGGACGGCCGCTCGGTCCTCGCCCTTCGCTCCAGCGCGCACGAGCGCAATGAGATGGGGCAGGAGCCGCTCTTCACCGGCCGAGCCTTCGGACCTTTGCGCCAAGCGGACCTTGTCGAGATCCCCCTGAACGGCGGGCCGGCCCGGGTCGTGGCGTCCGGCTTGATGAGCGGGCCAGCCCAGTTCGGCGCCGATACGGCCAGCATCATGCAGGTCAGCGACAAGGGCTTGGAGGCAATCGACCGGACGAGCGGGGTCCGCCGCCTCATCCTGACCGCGACGGGGCCGGGCTATTACTTCCTGCCCAAGGACGCGCCGGCCGACGACTACAAGCTCAGTCCCGACGGCCGCTGGGCCCTGATCCAGATCGATCAGAGGCTTTATCTCGTCGCGGTCAACGACCGGCCAGGCGAAACCATCGATCTCAACGCGCCCGCCACGCTGCATGCGACGATCTCCAGCGTCGGGGCCGACTTCTTCGCCTGGGCCGACGGCGGCCGGACCGTGACCTGGGCCATCGGCTCGAGCTTCTATCGCCAGCCGCTGGCCGCCATCGCCCTGGATCCCGGCGGCTCACCCGTCACCACAGGGGCGCGACCCAAGGCGGAGGTCGCTGGGGTCGAGGCGTTTGAGGTCGATGTGAGCATCCCCCGCGATGTCCCTCAAGGCGAGCAGGTGCTGCGCGGCGCGACCGTCATCACTGAGCGCGGCCAGGAGGTGATCGCGAACGCCGACATCCTGATCCGCGACGACCGCATCGCCGCCATTGGCCCATACGGAACCTTCCCCATTCCGCCTGGCGCCAAGGTCCGTGACCTCACCGGCCGATTCGTGACACCGGGCTTTGTCGACGTCCACGACCACATCTGGGACATCCGCCGCGGCGTCCTGCAGTTCGACGACTGGGACCTCAAGGCGACCCTGGCCTATGGCGTCACCACCGCCTTCGACCCCTCGACGCTGTCCATCGACATGCTGGCCTATCAGGACTTGATCGCCGCCGGCGAGGTGACCGGGCCCCGGCTCTTTTCCACCGGCGTCGCCCTCTTCTCCTTCAACCGCCTGACGTCGCTGCAGCAGACCGAGGACCTCGTCTCGCGCTATGTCGACCACTACGCCACGAGGAACCTCAAGGAATACCGGACCGGGAACCGGCGGCAGCGGCAGTGGGTGGCCATGGCCGCCTTCGACCAGCACGCCATGCCGACCACCGAGGGCGCGGTCGACATGAAGCTCGATCTTACCCAGATTATCGACGGCATGAGCGGCAATGAGCACTCGCTCTCCGCCGTGCCGCTCTACCGCGACGTGATCCAACTGCTGGCCCAGTCACGGGTGAGCTACGACCTGACGCTGGAGATTTCCCACGGCGGCCCGCCGGCCGGCGAGAGCTTCATCGCCGCCACGGCGCCGATGTCCGATCCCAAGCTGCGCCACTTCTATCCCGACTGGGCGCTGGCCAAGCTCTATTCGCGGGTCCACTGGGTCGATCCGAGCCAGGCGCTCTACCCGCGCCTCGCCGCCTCGGCCGGCGCCGCCCAGACTACGGGGGCGGTGATCGGTATCGGCAGCCACGGCAACTACCCGGGCATCGGCTATCATTGGGAGCTTTTCGCCATGTCCGCCGGCGGGCTCACCCCGCGGCAAGTGCTGAAGATGGCCACCATGGGCGGGGCCGACACCATAGGGCGGATGTCGGACGTCGGCAGTCTCGAGCCCGGCAAGTTCGCCGACCTGCTGGTGTTCCAGGCAAATCCGATCGCGGACATCCATAACGTCGATACGCTGCAGAGGGTGATGAAGGGCGGGCGGATGTATGACGCCGCCAGCCTCACGGAGTCGCCCTGACGGGGCGATGTTGCACTTCTCAGTGCAAGGTCAATTCCTGACTGGTTATGCTGGTCAATCACCAAGCGTAGCCGTCGCGGGTGGTAATGACCAAAGAGGACGCCATCGCGGTTGGTTAGGCTAGACTGGGCCCCTCTCCGGCCTGGGGCGCAGCCTTGACCGCTCATACGCTTTGCGACCGCGGGATCGCTCTGACCCGCCAAGGGGGGGCGCCGGATCATCCCAGGCTGGTGCTGGCGACGACGATTCTCGCCTCGAGCCTCGCCTTTATCGACGGCTCTGTGGTCAATGTCGGCCTGCCGGCCATCGGCCATAGCCTGAAGGGCTCGGCGGCTGGCCTTTCGTGGGTGATCAACGCCTATCTGCTGCCGCTCAGCGCCCTCATCCTCTTCGGCGGCGCTCTTGGCGATCGGTTTGGCCGCCGGCGATTGCTGAACATCGGCGTCGCCCTGTTCGCCGCCAGTTCGACCGCCTGCGCGGTGGCACCGAGCCTGGTCTGGCTATGTCTGGCGCGGGCCCTGCAGGGAATCGGCGCGGCGTTGCTGCTGCCCAACAGCCTGGCGATCCTCGGGGATTCGTTCGAGGGCGAGGCGCGCGGCCGCGCCGTCGGCGTCTGGTCGGCCACGGGCGCCATGATGAGCGCGGCAGGCCCGGTGCTGGGCGGTTGGCTGATCGACAAGGTCGGCTGGCCGGCGATCTTCCTGATCAATCCGCCCCTGGCGGCCGTGGCCTTCATCCTCGCGCTCTATTCCGTGCGCGACGACAGCGGCGACGCCCGCGACGCGCGTCTGGACGTGGCCGGCGCGGCGCTGGCGACGGCGGCGCTGGCCGCCCTCACCTGGGCGCTCACGACAGGATCCGGCGCGGGCGGCTGGACTCCGGCGGTCCTCGCCGTGGCTGCGGCGGGCGTCATCCTGGGCGGAGTCTTCGTGTGGACCGAAAAGCGCCTGGGCGACCACGCCATGACGCCCCTGGCGCTCTTCGGTTCGCGCCAGATGGCGGCGCTCAACCTGATGACCTTCCTGCTCTATGGCGCGTTGGCCGGCTACCTCCTGCTGCTGCCCTATGTGCTGATCGATGGTCTGGGCTATTCGGCGCTGTCGGCCGGCGCGGCCTTGCTGCCTTTTCCCATCGTCATGAGCCTGGTTTCGCCCGTGGCGGGCGCGGTCGCGGGCCGGATCGGACCCCGGATCCCGCTTATCGCGGGATGCCTGCTGGTGGCGGCGGGCCTGCTGGCTGGCTTGCTGATCGATCCGGGCGGCGGCTACTGGAGCGGGGTGGCGCCCGGGGTCCTGGCCCTCGGCCTCGGCATGGCCTGGGCGGCCGCGCCGCTCACCACCGCGGTGCTGGGCTCGGTCGATGAACGCCACACCGGCGCCGCCTCGGGCCTCAACAGCGCCGTCTCCCGCATCGGCGGGGTCGTGGTCGTCGCCTCGATCGGGGCTGTGCTGGCGAGCCATGGCGCGGCCCTGGTCCACGCCTTCCGCCTGGCCGCCGTGGCCGGTGCGGTCATCGCCGTTGCGGCGGCCGTCTGTTCCACCGAGGTGAAGGGCTCGAAGCCTGTCGCTGCTCGACCATTGGCGTGATCGAGGTTTCGTGGAGTTCCGGCAAGGAGCGCCTGGAGGGCCCGACCACCGGCGAGACGCCGCCGCTTCCTTCTGCTTAAGCTCAGGCATTCGCTAAGGAAGGACCCGCCATGGCCGTCCGCTATGGACCGCACAACCCCGACGAGACCTATGTGGCGCATCGCTATCCCGAACAGCTGTTCGATACCGGCGAGGTGACGCTGAACTATGCGACGACCGGCGAGGCCGCGAAGCCGGCCCTGCTGCTCGTGCCCGGCCAGACCGAGTCCTGGTGGGGCTATGAAGCCGCCATGGACCTCCTGGAGGAACGGTTCCAGCTCTACGCGGTCGACCTGCGTGGCCAGGGGCGATCGGGCCGAACACCCGGCCGCTACACCCTGGACAACATGGGCAACGACCTCGTGCGCTTCATCCAGGGCGCGATCGGTCGCCCCGTGATCGTCAGCGGGCTCTCGTCGGGCGGCGTGCTGTCGGCCTGGCTCTCGGCCTATGCGCCGCCGGGACTCATCCGCGCCGCCCACTACGAGGACCCTCCCCTCTTCGGCTCCGAGGCCAATCCCGCCTTCGGCCACTCGATCCGCCAATCCATCGGTCCGATCTTCGCGATGTGGTCGAAGTACCTGGGCGATCAGTGGAGCGTGGGAAACTGGGCCGGAATGGTCGAAAATGCTGCGGGCGATCTGCCGCCGTGGATGGCGAACTTCCGCCCGCCGCCCGAGCCGCCGCAGAACCTGAAGGAGTATGATCCGGAGTGGGGACGCGCCTTCTGGACCGGGACGATGGGCGCCAGCTGCGACCACGCGCGCATGCTGAGGTGCGTCAAGGTTCCGGTGCTTTTCACCCACCACTTCCGGCATGTGGACGAGGCGACCGGCTTCGTCATGGGCGCGATCTCGGACCTGCAGGCCAGCCAGGTGCGCGCGCTCATCGAGGAGGCCGGGCAGGCGTTCGACTACCGCTCCTTCCCGCAGACGGGCCATTCCATGCATGGCCAGGACCCGCAGCTCTTCGCCGATACGTTGGCCGGCTGGGCGGAAGGAATTGCGGCTTGAGACCTCAGGCAGACGCTAGATCTGACGCCGAACGCCGCGGCCAGAGCGAGAGCGCGAAACCGATCACCATCATGGCGACCAGGGCAAGGTTGATCATCGAGCCGCTGGCCGGCCCGGACTCTCGTCCGATCGGATAGGCGTCCAACACGAGACGCCGGCCAAAGAATTCGAGCAACAGCCAGAGATAGATCAGGGGGACGAGGGCCCGATAGCGGATCATGGCCAACAGGCAGAAAAGGGCGATGCAAAAATGCAGTAGGCCGATGACGGCGGTCGAGGCCATGGCGCCCTGCAGGGCTGCGGCTGAATAGGTGGAAAGGTCGATCGCATCGGCTTTGGCGGCGTTGCTTGGAGTGAGGATCGAGCCGCCGGCGATCCCGAACTTCAGGACGAGAATCGGGACCATCAGCCAATAGCCGAGCCATTGGCCGCGGAAACGGTTGTCGATGACGCGTGGACAGAGACGACCCAGCATCCCCCTCCTTTATCGCAAGAGGCGTTTTCGGCGAACGGCAACGGGCCATCGCCGCCTTCTTGGTGCTAGGGTCTCGCGTTTGACCCGTTCAGAGGAGAATGTCGTGACCGAACGCGACCTGGCGGCGCTGTGGGACGCCCACTGCCGATACGAATTCGAGACCCGCGACCTCGACGCGACCATGGCCAGCATGGTCGCCGAGCCCTACGTCAATCACGTGCCGACCATGACCGGCGGGGTCGGCCACGACCAGCTGCGGCGTTTCTATCGGCGGCACTTCATCGGCGCCAACCCGCCCGACACCACCCTAACGCTGGTCAGCCGCACCGTCGGGGCAGACAGCCTGGTCGACGAGATGATCTTCTCCTTCACCCACACATGCGAGATCGACTGGATGCTGCCAGGCGTGGCGCCCACCGGGGCGCGCGTGGAGATTCCGCTCGTGGCCATCGTCAAGTTCGAGGGTGACAAGCTGGCCCATGAACACATCTACTGGGACCAGGCCTCGGTGCTGGTTCAGGTGGGCCTGCTCGATCCTTCGGGCCTTCCGACTGCCGGCCAGGAGGCGGCCCGAAAGGTGTTGGACAAGACCCTGCCCAGCAACCGCCTGATGGCGGCGTGGGAGAAAGCGGATAAATAAAGATAAGAAAGGCGTTTTTTGAATCGCCAGCCCGGCGGGCCCGTGCAAAGATAGTTGAAGCGCCTGTCATATAGCTTTGAGGACTGGCCATGTATGGGATTTCCGCTGTAACCTGCGGTTCCGGCCGCATCGATATCTATTATCTTGAGCCAGGGTCAGAGGGCGAACCGGCCTTCCAGGCGGCGACGCAACAGTGGACCGCCGCCACCCTGTGGAATGCCTCCAACTACAAGCTGGGGGGTGGCCCTTTCGCCACGCCGCCGGTCGCGGTGACCTCGCACGCCAGACGTCCGCGGCCCGTCCCCCAACCGCGGCCTCCCGGGCCGCCAGGGCCCCTGCCCGTCAAGACGCCCGACGACACTGAGAGCGCGGAGATCGGCATTCTGCCCTGCCGGACCGATATCTTCGCCATCGACGAGACCCTGGCCATGCGCCAGCTGACCCTGTGGAACAGCGTCGTTCCGCCAACCCCGGAATGGGCCAATCTGGGCGGTGTCTTCCTGAGCGCGCCGGGGGCCGTCAACTGGGAGGGCGAGCGGATCGACCTCTTCGGCGTCGGAACCGACTACGCAATGTATCGCAAGATATGGAACGGCACGAACTGGACCGCCGACTGGGAGCGCCTCGGCGGCGCCTTCAGCAGCGCGGTCAGCATCGTCAAGATGCAGGCCGGCCAGATCGACGTGTTCGCGCGCGGGACCGACAACGGCCTGAGGCACCGGGCCTTCACGCCAACAGGTCCGGTGAACGACTGGCAGAACCTGGGCGGCTCCCTCGCCACGCCGCCGGCGGCCGTAAGCTGGGGCGCCAACCACGTGGATATCTTCGCGGTGGGCCCCGACACGGCGCTGTGGCATCGCTGGTGGGACGGCCAGATCTGGAACGACTGGGAATCCCTCGGCGGAACCCTGGCCTCTGCGGCCTCGGCGGTGAGCTGGGAGGCCGAGCGCCTCGATGTGTTCGCCCAATCGCTGAGCGGAGAGGTGGTGCAGTTCACCTTCGCCGACGAATCCTGGACCGGTCACGCCACGGTTGGGGGTACGAACATCACCTCGGCGCCGACCGCGATCAGCATCGCGCCCGGCCAGATCAACGCCATGGCCCCCTCGAGCGACGACAAGCTGCACAGCGCCGTCTTCGAGGGCGGCGCCTGGGCGGCCGCCCCGTTCGCCGACTTCATGGTCGATCAGATTGGCATCCCGACCCGGTACAAATTCTCGGTCGACTATGTCTTCTGCGAAACCGCGCGCTCGCTCAACAACGACACCGACACCGCGCAGGGGACAGTCAAGCCCGGCATCTGGCCCTCGCAGACGATGACCCAGAAAATCGATTCCATCGGCGGCACCGCGCCCGGGCAGTGGCAGACCAATCTGATCAACTTCGAGCCTATCCAGGTGGAGCTGTGCGAGACCGCGAGCTTCAACTATGTGGTGATCAACAACGGCCACGCCGACCAACTGTCGCTCGATTCCGCCATGGAAAGCATCGGCTCGGCGATCGCCAGCAAGGCCATCCAGGCCCTGTCGGGCTCGAGCCTGCTGGGCTCGGCCGCCGGTGCGATCATCGGCTACCTGGGATCGTATCTATTCCAGGACTGCGATGGCCTGGTGGCGGCCGACAACCATGCGTTCAACGGCTATGACCTCTTCGAGAAGGTCAAGAGCGGCGCCTACAGCGAGGTTACCCAGACCTATCCCGGCACGGATTCCGCCACCGGCTGCGGCGCCAACTCGGTCTATCAGGTGCTGTGGTCCGTCGTTCGGGCCTGACAGCGGACGCTACATCGGCTCGCCGGCGCCGGGCGGGTCGCGACGCGTCAATCGCGCGCGCGCTCGTCGGCAATAGTCTGGCCCAACGCCTCTTCCAGCAGGGTGGGCTCGTTCCAGTCACAGGCTTCGCGGAAGGCGCGGCTGTCTACCCAAAGGGGATAGGAAAGATCCAGCGCCGTTAGGGGGCTGTCCGGAATCGCCGGCGCCTCCACCACCTCGCCGCTCCAGCCGAGCGCCGCGGCGAAGCGCGCGATCCAGTCGCGATGGTCGCCGATCTCCGAGCGCCCCAGATTGAACATGCGCCCGGCGGCCGCGGGATGGAGCGCCGCTGTCGCCAGGGCGTCGGCCACGTCGGCGACATAGCCATAGGTCGTGCGCCAAACCGCCCAGCCGGGATCGACGGTCAGGCTGTCGGCCTCAGCCAGCATGGGCCTGATAAGCCAGCGGAAGCGTCTTTGCCGGTCGCCTGGGCCGAAGACCATGGGCAGGCGCATGATCACGCCGCCCAGACCAGGGCGCGCGAGCAGAGCCGCCTCGAGCGGGATCTTGTCGTAGTCGTCCATCCAGGCGTCGGCGGCGTCGGCCGGCCGTCGTGGTTCCGTGCGATAGGGATAGAGCCGGGTACGCAGGGGCGAGTCTTCGGCGAACGGTCCGATGATCGGCGGCGGATCGGCCTGGCGGTGCAGGCCTTCGTAGTTGCGGTAGACGTCGCAGGAGCTGGCCATGACCCAGCGCTCGACCTCACCCTCCAGCCCATCCCACAGCGGCAGGGTGTTGGCCTCGGTATAGGCGAGAAGGTCGATGACGCTTGTCGTCCGAAGCTCCCGGATAAGGGCCCGCAGGCCAGCGACATCCTGGCGGTCGGCGGCGACGCCAGCCCGTCCTCCGCCCCCTCGGCTGACGGAGACGACTTCGCAGCCGCGCGCTTCCAGGGCGCGGGCGATGTAAGGACCCATGAAACCGGTCGCGCCGAGGAGGAGCACCGTCATGCGTGTCACGGTCGGCCAGAGCGTCGGTTACGTCAAACGGAATGGAGTTTGATCAGATCGGCTCGCCAGTCCATTCCCAGTGCCAGGGCTCGAAAGCGTAGGGCACGAAGCCGAAGCGTCCAGCGTTGTCGACCAGCCAGCGATAGGCGGCCCCCTGGGAAAGATAGAGCCGGTTGGCGTCGTCCGAGGAGTCGAGCCTGTATCCGGGCGCGGCGCCCAGGTAGAGATCGACGGCCAGCCCCGTCATGTGGGCCGAACAGGTCGCTCGGGCCGCGCCCTGGCAATTGACCTCTGCAGCGCATCGCGCAGCGTCCGCGTCGGGGCTGCGCCAAGCGGAAAACAGACTCAGCAGTCGCCGATCGGACGCGACCTCGGGCGACTCCGCGCGGGCCGCGGCCAGCATGCGATCGTAGGCGGCGAGGGCCGCGGGCCGCAGCCGCAGGGTCATGCCGCCATAGGACTCGTCCGCCGGCGCGACGGCCAGGTTCGCCTCCGGCGGCGGCGAGGGGCACCCCTGTCGGCTGGCGACCACGAACGGCCGTCGCAAATCCCACAGGGTCTTCATTGCCGTGATGGTCGGCTGGTCCATGACCCCCGTCCCACCGAGCCCGCGGGCGGACTGCCAAGCGGCGAGGCGGCGGGCAAAGGCCGGCGTCGCCGCCCCGCACCGCGTGCCGATCTCATGCGCGACCAGAGGCGCGTAATAGGCCCAGCCGGTCTCGACCCGATCCCGGGTAAGGACCGGCAATTGCTGAAGGCTGCCCTGGTTGCGCCTCGCCCCGTCGGGGGGGCCGACCGCGCAGTTCTCGGACCGGTCGGCAACCCTGACGGAGGTCATCCCCGGACGCCTGACCGGGTTCTGAAGGGAGTTGGAATTCGACGGCGGCCCGCAACCTGGCAGAGCCATGGATAAGACGCACGCCGCAAGTGCGGCGCGAACCGCCGCGAGCCGGCAGTCCGATCGGCCCGTCGCCAAGGTCTTCGGCTATTTGCGGTCTCTATGCCGGCTCGTCGGACGCCAGCAGCGATCCCAGCCAACGCAAAGGGCCACGTCGAGGCCCAGGAGGACAGCCACGGTCACCATGCCCGCATAGTCGCCAAGCGCGAACAGGAGCACGAACATGGCCTCGAGCATCCACGGAATAGGCGCCCAGAGGGCGTCCGTCAGTCTGCGCAAGAGGTCGTGGTCGGAGGCAGTCGCCGCCCGAGCGCGAGGTTTCGCGACGTGGCCGCCCTCGCCGCCCCGGTCGTTATCGTATGTGAATCCTCGCATGGCGTCCTCCGCGCCGTCCCGCGCATGGTTAACAAACGGCTTACGCGCCGGTTGGATGCAACCTGGACCGCCGCGCCCCGCTCGGAACATCGCGTCTCGCCACCGGCCAGCGAGGTTGGAAGAGTCGGCGCCGGATTCTGAATTCGCGCTTGCGACGCTTGTATTTCCGGCCGTTACAGCTATGTTGGCGAGGTCGAATTTCGCGCAGGTTCGGTCGCTCTCCTCAGCTCGATTGGTTCGAGAGATCCGTCTGGGATCGAGTTTGGGCCTGACCTCCACCTTATCGAAAGTTGATCGCCCGCGTTACGCGCGGATGTTCTTTAAAGTCGAGAGATATACTTAATGACGACTGGAACCGTTAAATGGTTCAACTCCATAAAGGGCTTCGGCTTCATCCAGCCGGACGGCGGCGGCAAGGACGTGTTCGTCCATGTGTCGGCTGTCGAGCGCTCCGGCATGGGCGGTCTCGATGAAGGCCAGAAGATCGCTTTCGACGTCGAGCGCGACCGCAAGACCGGTCGTGACGCGGCCACCGCCCTGAGGCAGGCCTGACAGCCCGGGCGACATCGGGCGTCGTGGATCGGCTTCCCAAGGGCCGCCTCCATTTCAACGTTAACCGAGCCCAAATGGCCCAGATGAGGACATTGACCCACTAATGGCGAAGGAAGATCCGATCGAACTCGACGGCCTGGTGGTCGAGATCCTGCCCGGCGGCCAGTTCCGCGTGCAGCTCGACAGCCTCCAGGAGGTGCTCGTCTACACGGCGGGCAAGATGCGCAAGAACCGTATCCGGACCACCGTCGGCGACCGGGTGACGGTGGCGATGACGCCTTATGACCTCACCCGCGGGCGCCTGATCTTCCGGCACAAGGCGGAGGGCGTCTCCGCCAGCCCTGCCAGGCGCGTTTACAGGCCCAAGAGATGAGCTCCACAACGACAAGCGAAACGATCGCCCGTGTGCTGATCAATTGTCCGGACACCGGTGCGCCGGTGGAGACGGTTATGCGCATGCGTCCGTCGGCGTTCGAGGCCCTCAAGGGCCAGTATGGATTTCGATGCCGACTGTGCGGCCAGATTCACCGTTGGTCGCGGGAAGACGCCTGGCTGGAGCCGCTGCGCCGCTGAGCAGGCATCATCGGCGCCGATGTCGCCGGCGGCGCGATCTGGTCGATCCGGCACTGCCGCGGCGCCTTGTCGGGCCGAAGTCGCAACAGCTTGGTCCCATGGCGGAAACGACCGCCGGACACGTGATCGAATAAGACCTCGACCACCAACTTCGGCCTTACCGGTGTCCATTGGACGGAGCGTTCGGTGGCCCAGCGGCTCGGGCCGCCCGGCGCATCGCCGGTGAATCCCGGACCGCCCCGCAGGGCTTCGAGGGTTCGGGTCAGGGCCGCGCGGTCGATGCCGGCGAAACCCGAAGTAAAGCCGACGTGGTCCAGGTCGCCGGCCTCGTCGTAAAGGCCGAGCAGCAGCGATCCGACCCGCTCCGGCGAATTGGTGGCGTAGCGGTAGCCGCCGACGACGCAATCGGCGGTGCGAACCTGCTTGATCTTGACCATCGCCCGCTCACCCTCGGCGTAGGGTGCAGCGAGACGCTTGGCGACGACACCCTCGACCTCGCCGCCATCCAGCCAGGCCTGGGCCAGTACGCGATCGTCCGTACCCGGCGTTGCCATTAACCTGGGCGAGCCTTGGGTGGCGAGAAAGGCCAGCAGCTCCGATCGGCGGCGGCTGAGCGGCTCGGCGCGCAGGTCAAGTCCGCCGGGCGCCACCAGCATGTCGAAGAGGGCGAAGACCGCAGGCTCGCTGGCGGCGAGCGCGCGGACGCGACTTGCCGCCGGATGAAGCCGAAGCTGCAGGGCCTCGAAGGAAGAGCGGCGCTGGCGCGGGATCAGGAGTTCGCCATCGAGTGCGAACTCGTCGGCGTCCACTTTGGCCAGCAGGCTTGCGACATCGGGAAAGTACCGCGCGAGCCGTTTGCCGGACTTCGCCTGAAGGATCACCTCATCGCCATTGCGGAAGGCCAGACAGCGGAAGCCGTCCCACTTCGGCTCGAACCACCAGCCCGGGCCGGTCGGCAGCGCCTCCGCGCTCCTGGCCTCCATCGGCCTGGCCGCGCGAAGCACCAGACGGGACGCCTGGCGAACGCGCGTCAGCGGCGTTTCACGTGCTCGGGCTTGCCCTTGCGCCTGGTGTGCGCGAACTCTTCGAGCTGTTTTTCGCTCATCGACATCATCGACTTCGAGGCGCCCTTGAGCTTGCTCTTGGGTTCTTCGCCGCGCTTGGCGGCAAGAGCGGCGCCGGCGGCCTTTTGCTGGGCGGCGGACTTGGCTGGCATGAAAGCGTCTCCCTTACTTTCCATTCCAACGCCCGTGACCGGCCGAGGTTCTCACCCGCTTCGTCGCCGTGCGACATCGCTTGATCCGGAGCGCCGGCGGGCCGAGGCTGGCCCATGGCTCAGTGGGTCCTCGCCCTGCACCTGGCGATCATCGCCTTCAACATCTTCGGCCTGATAGTCATCCCCGTCGGCGCCTGGCGTCGCTGGCCGTTCGTGCGCGAACCGATGTGGCGGCTGGTCCACGTCGTCTCGATGGCGGCCGTCGCCGTTCAGGCCGTCGCCGGCCGGGCCTGTTTCCTCACCGACTGGCAGGCCGCGCTGGCCGGCGCGCCGGCGGGTCAGCCGCTGATCATGCGGTGGGTCAACAGCGTGATCTTCTGGCCGCTGCCGATGGGGGTGTTCGAGGCGCTCTACCTCGCCCTCTTTGCCTATACAATCGCGCTGCTGTGGTGGGTTCGGCCCCGATGGTGGGGTCGGTGAGGGTCCCCTTGCCTTTCCGATATGCGGAAATATATTCAACTTAATGGTTGAATATACCGACCTCGATCCGACCCTTCACGCCTTGGCCGATCCCACGCGGCGCGCGATCCTGACGCGGCTGGCCGAGGGCGAAGCGCGAGTGACCGATCTGGCCGCCCCCTTCGCCTGCTCGCTCAACGCCGTCTCCAAGCACATCCGCGTGCTGGAAGGCGCCGACCTCATCCGCCGCCGGCGACAGGGTCGCGAGCATGTGCTGATGCTGAACCCCGAGCCGCTGAGCGCGGCCAGCGCCTGGATCGAAGCGTTGCGCGCCCTGTGGGCCTGGCGGCTCGCCAACCTCGACCGCATCCTTCAGGAGACCACCTTATGAGCGGAGAAACCCTGGCCAGCGTCGTGGTCACCCACCGCTACGCCGCCTCGCCCGAAAAGGTGTTCGACGCCTTCCTGGACGTCGCCATCGCCCGCCGATTCCTGTTCGCCACCGCGACCGGCGAGATGATTGTCGCGGAGATCGACCCACGCGTGGGCGGCCGCTTCACCTTCACCGAGCGGCGGCCGGACATGGGCGATGTTCGCCACGTGGGCGAATACGTCGAGATCGAGCGGCCTAAACGACTGGCCTTCACCTTCGGCGTGCCGCAATTCAATCCCGCGATGACGCTCGTCACCCTCGATTTTGTCGCCGACGGAGAGGACTGCGTTCTCACCCTCACGAATGAGGGCGTGCCGGCCGAGTGGGCCGAACGCAACCACGAGGGCTGGAGCAAGATCCTGGCCGGCCTGGAGCCGGCCTACACAGGCGTGCACGGCGGCGGTTGGCTCTAGGCGCGTCGGCCCTAGGAGTCCGTTGGGGGGACGGCCGGTGCCGCGCGCTGCTGGGAGGCGAGCTGGGTGGTGAGCGCGGTCAGGCCGGCCACGCCGCCGAGCTGCATGGTTTCCACCGCCGTCGAAGGCACGACGACGATGGTCGCGTTCCGCTTCAGCCCCTCGTAGAGCATGTTCATGGCCCGAAGGTGAAAGGCTGTAGGATCGCTGGCGTAGGTCCGGGCCGCCTGGAGGAAGCTGTCGGCCACCTGGCGCTCGGAGTCTCCCAGGATCACGCGCGCCTGGCGTTCGCGTTCGGCCTGGGCCTGCATGGACATGGCGTCCTGCAAGGCGGACGGGATCAGCACGTCACGGATCTCCACCGACTGCACGTCGATCCCCCAGGGGGCGGCGCGCTCGTCGATCAAGACCCGGATCTCGTCGCTGATCCTGCGCCGACCCTCGAGCAGGTTGGCCAATTCGGTCTTGCCGATGACATCGCGCAGGGAGGTCTGGGAGGCCCAGGCGACGGCGGTCTCGTAGTCGGCGACATCGAGCGCCGCCTTCTGCGGATCGACCACCTTCCAGAACAGCACCGCGTCGACATCCACCGGCACGGTGTCCTTGGTGAGCGTTTTCTCGGCCCGGAAGGGAGTGGTGATGACCCGGGTGTCGATCCAGTAGACCACGGAGTCGATGATCGGGATGATGAAGAAAAGGCCCGGTCCGCTCAGCGACTGGAAGCGGCCGAGGCGCAGCACCACCGCCCGTGTCCACTGGGCGGCGATCTTGATCGACGAGGCGATGATGGCCGCGGCGACGATGACGGCGACGAGGATCGTCGAGCCGAGGCTGTACTCGCCGTCGGCGTAAGCCGGCCAGGAAAACCCGCCGCCGATGGCGACAATGAGGACGAATACAAAGAGCGGCAGGGCGTTGGTCATGGCGAGCACCCCTTTCGTGCTGGTCCGAGCATAGACCTTGCCGGAGCTTTGGGCATCAGGCCGCCGCCGGGCCGCGCAGGGCCAGTTTGGCCTCGGCGGAGGCGTCGAGCACCGCCAGGAAGAGCTGGGTCCGAACCTGGTCGCCGTTGCGCGGCTCGGCGGCGTAGACGCGGCAGGTCAGGTGGATCGCGCCGTCTTCGGAGAGGGAGTCGATGAAGACGGCCGGCGCCGGCGTCTTCAGGATATCGTCCTGGCTTGCAGCGGTCCGTTCGATGAGGTCTCGGGCGCGGCGCAGATCGGCCTGATCCGCGACGGCGAACTGCAGCGCGAGCCGGCCCCTGGGTGAGCCGGTGCTGCGGTTCTGCACCACCTTGGTGATGAAGTCCGAGTTGGGAATGATGACCGTGGTTCGATCAAGCGTTCGGACTTCGGTGGCGCGCACACGGATGCGACGGACTTCGCCCTCGCAGCCGTCGAGGTTGACCCAGTCATCGACTTTCACCGGCCGCTCGATGAGGAGGATGATTCCGGCGACGAAGTTCTGGACGATCTGCTGCAGGCCAAAGCCGATGCCGACCGAAAGGGCGCTGGCGATAAGGGCGATCTGCTGGAAGCCCAGGCCCATGGCCGCCATGGCCACGACCAGGGCGACGCCAACCCCGAGATAGCCGACGCCGGTGCCGACCGAATTGCGCACGCCAGAGTCCCAGGTCGTGGCAGGCAGATAGCGGCGGACCACCCAATCCCGCACCAGGCGCGCCAGGGTGACGCCGATGACGAGGGCGCCGACGCCGGTGGCGATGGCGGTGAGCGACAGGGTCGCCGTGCCGAAGCGCAGGGGCTGGCCCAGGCGGCCCAGATGGGAGATCAGCAGGTCGCCGCTCTGGCCATAGGGCGTGAGCGCGAGGCTCAGGGCTCCGATCATGACCAGCAGTTGTAGCGCCGCAATGCCGAGCACGCCGATCTGGCCGATGGCGGAAGTTGACAGCCGGAAGAGGCTGGCGAGCGCGCGCCTGGCCCAGCCGCCGCCGCCGAAGAGACGCCCGACCAGATCGTCGATCACCCGCAGCAGCAGATAGGTCACGGCCGCCAGCAGGCTCAGCCAGAAGACCTGGCCCGAGATCAGAGCCGAAAGGGTGGCGTAGCCGGCCAGAAGGACGGCGACCGTGGCAATGAGGGCGGCTGCCAGCAGCATGGAGAAGACGCCGCGGACCGGCGCCTTGGTCGCCGGATCGGCGCCCGAGCCCGTGGGATCGGCTCTAAGCGCCAGGAGAATGCCTGCCCCGACCACGACATAGGCGAGGGACAGAAAATCGTGGGCCGCCACGTCGGAAGCGACGCTGGCCCCGGTGACGAAGATCAGCCGGGTGAGGATGAAACCGGCGGCGGTGACCAGGGCGACCGCGGAAAGGCAGCCGCGCGCCCGGGCCGCCTCGCGGTCGGAAATGGGGATCAGCCGTCGCTTCGCATCTCGCCCCGTGCCGAGCGCCCGGCCGAGGGCCAGGACGGCGGCCGCCCAGGCGATGGCGACCACCCCGGATCCGGCAAGGGCGTCGGCCTTGGGCGACAGCAGACCGCCCCAGGCCGCGGCGGCGCGCACGGCCATGGCTGCCAGACTCGGCAGGCCGAACTCGACGAGGGCGATCCACAGGCGCTGGGCCGAGAGCGGGATGCGCTCACCCTCGCCGACGGTGAAGCGATCGGCCAGGCGCAGGCCGAGCCACATGAGCGGCCACGCAATCAGGAAGGCCAGCAGGCCGCCAGCAAGGAGGATGGCGAGGCCCTTCGGTTCTGGGGCGCTGATGGCTGAGTGTTCGGCCTCTTGCGCCAAGTCGGCGAAGCGATCGACGTCCTGGGCGCCGGCGGCGGCGAGCGCCGTCCAATAGCCCGGCGACAGTGGCGATGGATAACGGCTGAGGACCTGGGTGCTGAAATCGGTGCGGCGAACCTCGGCCACTGCGTCGAAGACATCGCTTGCCCTGGCGGCGAGCGCAGCCGCCTGCCCCGCCTCACGTCCGAACTCGGCCACATGGGCCTGCAAGGCGGCGACGCGAGTCCGGTCCTGCGGTCCGCGGCGCGCGCGCGGCCGCGCCAGCAGGGGCTTCAGGTCCGCGAGCGCCTCGGCTTTCTGGCTGTTGGCCGTCGCCTCCGCGGTCCGGGCGCGGGCAAGGATTGTCGCGGCCTGGGAGGCCAGGGCCGAAAGCCGCGTCTCTCCATGAGAGTGAGGAAGGGCGGCGGCGATGCCATCAAGCGCCTTGCCATCGGCGATCCATTCCGGCGGTGGCGGCGGGAGCGGCCTCGCTATCGCCGGTTTGGCGGCCGGTGGCGGCGCTGAAATCACGGCATTGGTCTGACTAAGGGCTGGCGCCGCCAGGCCAAGGAACAGACTTGCCAACAGAGCCGGCAGCCAGGGGGCCAGCAGGGCGACCAGCTTTCGGGCGGGCATGGCGGGCTCCGGCGCCCCCCGCCAACCGCAATGCTAACGCTCCGGAGGCCGCTCCGGTTCGCCTGACTCCGGTTCGCCTACTTTCGGGCGCGCACCTTGCGCTTGCGGCCGAAGACGGCGCGAAGTTCGTCCTTGGCCTTCTCGAGCGTGCGACGCCGGGTGGGCGACAGGTTATGGCCAGCGCGGTTGATGTAGAAGGTCAACATCGACATGGCCGAACGATAGGCGCCGACCTTTCGCCGCCGGCTGACCCTCGCCGAGCGGGCCAGTGACTTGGCGATCCGCCTGGGACTGGCCGACTTGAAGACGTCCGCTTCGAGGTCCAGCGAATTGCTCGTCTCAGTGACGTGGCCCGACCATCTGCGCGCGCTCATGGGACTCTCCTTTGAAGGAGAGAACGCGCTGGACTGTCGCCGGCTTCGTCAGTCCATGCCGAGCGCCTGGGCGACCGCCTTATAGGTGATCCGGCCCTCCCGAATGTTTAGCCCCTGGGCGAGGCCGGGATCGTCGGCGAAGGCGCCGTCGACGCCCTTGCGGGCCAGGGCCGAGATGTAAGGCGCCGTCGCCGCACTGAGGGCATAGGTCGAGGTGAGCGGCGCGGCGCCTGGCATATTGGCGACGCAATAGTGGATGATCTCGTCGACCACGAAGGTGGGATCGGCGTGGGTGGTGGGATGGCTGGTCTCGAAGCAGCCGCCCTGATCGATGGCCACATCCACCAGCACCGAGCCCGGGCGCATACGCCCAAGATCGGTCCGGGTCACCAGCTTCGGCGCCGCGGCGCCTGGAATGAGCACGCAGCCGATGACGAGGTCGGCGGTGGGCAGGGCGTCGGCCACCAGGTCGTGGGTCGAAAAGCAGGTCTTCACCTCGCCGCGGAACTGATCGTCCAGTTCCTCGAGGCGCTGGGCCGAGATGTCGAACAGGGTGACGTCGGCGCGGTGGCCGAGCGCCATCTGGGCGGCGTGCTTGCCGCTGACGCCGCCGCCGAGGATCAGCACCCTGGCCGGGGGCACGCCCGGAACGCCGCCCAGCAGCATGCCGCGGCCGCCGGAGAACTTCAGCAAGTGATAGGCGCCGACGTCCACGGCCATGCGCCCGGCCACCTGACTCATCGGGGCCAGGAGCGGAAGGCGACCATTGCGGTCGGTGACGGTCTCATAGGCGATGGCGGTGCAGCCGCTGGCCATCAGGCCGCGGGTCTGCCCGGCATCGGCGGCCAGATGCAGGTAAGTGAAAAGGATGTGGCGACGCTTGAGGCGGGCGACCTCGACCGGCTGCGGCTCCTTGACCTTGACGATCATGTCGGCGGCCTCGAATACTGCGTCGGCGTCCGGCAGGATCCTGGCGCCGGCATCGACGTAGGCCTGGTCGGCGAGGCCGATCCCGGCCCCTGCGCTGGCCTCGATGAAGATCTCGTGACCCTCGTGAACGAGGCGCTGGACAACGCCCGGCGCGGCCCCGACACGGAATTCCAGGGTCTTGATCTCCTTGGGCACGCCAATGCGCATGAGGGTCCTTTCGTCTCCGTCTGAGATCACAGTCAGTAGCAGGCCCAATGGCCCGACGCGACACTCCGAGAGCGCAGTTCCAGGAATTCGGTCAAGGTCGCTCTGGGCGGCAATCCGGCCTGCCTCTTGCGCAGCCAGGCCCTGAGCGTCCATCGTAGCGGCCGAATAAAGGGGAGCGCGCCATGATCGTCACCACCGCCAACGACATCGCCGGCCACAGGATCGTCAAATACCTCGGCCTCGTGCGCGGCATCACCGTGCGGTCGCGGAGCGTGTTGGGCAATTTCGCCG
This sequence comes from Caulobacteraceae bacterium, assembly GCA_036491275.1. Classification (GTDB taxonomy): domain Bacteria; phylum Pseudomonadota; class Alphaproteobacteria; order Caulobacterales; family Caulobacteraceae; genus Acaudatibacter. The sequence goes on along the minus strand of DASXCH010000220.1, from coordinate 19,364 downwards.
GCGGCATCCAGTCCCTGTTTGGCGGCAAGCTGTCGGTATTTGTCGAGCTGGCCGAAACCGCCCGGCAGGAGGCGCTCGACCACATGACGGCGCACGCCACCGAGCACGGAGCCAACGCCGTCATCGCCATGCGCTATGACGCCAACGAGATCATGGAGGGCATTACCGAGGTCCTCGCCTACGGCACCGCCGTGGTGGTCGAGCCGGTCGCCGGCGAGGGCTAAGCCGAGCAGTGACCATGATCGTCGTCCTGGCCGATTGCCACGTCCATCCAGGCGGCGGGCCGAACTGGACGGAGGCGGCGCTGGCCGCCTTCGCCGGCGCCGATCTCATCCTCACCCTGGGCGATATGGGCGAAGCCGCAGGCCTGGAAGCCTTGGCGGCGATTGCGCCGGTCCAAGGCGTGAGAGGGGCAGACGATCAGGCCAGCCCCCATGTCGATGGCCGCACGCGCCGGCTGACGATCGGAGACGTCGCAATCGGCATGGTTTTTGATCCTGTGGCCGAGGGTTTGGCGAGGGCGAGCGCGCCGTTGGCGCTGGCGGACGTGGATGTGCGCTCGCAGATCCTGGGCGGTGCGACCGACGTGCTGCTGTGGGCGTCGACCCATGTTCCGGAAATCGGTCGCCAGGATGGCGTGCTGACGGTCAATCCGGGCAGCGCCACCCTACCGGACAAGGGCTCGGCAGCGAGCTTCGCGCGCCTGACCCTGGAAGGCGGCCAGGTCAGCGCCGAAATCGTGAGCTTGACCTAGGCGCGACGTGAGAGCGCCCTCGCCTCGCAGCGCCGCAGCCGAACTGCTGGCCGAGATCCGCGCCCTGCCCTCCGGCTATACCCCTTTCGTGCGCGACCTGAGGCGGGCGCGATCTCGCGCCTGGAAATCCACGCCCGCCGACTTCATTCTCGGCGTTGCTCTGGAGGCGCGGACCTGGGACCGTCGGCACTGGGTCGGCTACGAGCTCATCCGCTTCCACAAAGTCGTCTTCGCAGCGCTGAACGACGCGCTCATTGCGCGCCTTGCCGAGGGCCTGGATTCCTGGGACAGCGTCGACGGCCTGGGCCGCATCCTCGCCGGACCGGCCTGGGCGCAGGGGCTGATCTCGGACGGCCTCGTCGAGGCTTGGTCGCGATCGCCAGACCGTTGGCTGAAGCGCCTGGCGCTGGTCAGCACTATTGGCCTCAACACTCCGGGCGACGGCGGATCAGTCGATGCAAAGCGCACGTTGGCGGTCTGCGCCCGCCTCGCCACCGACCGCGACGACATGGTCGAGAAGGCCCTCTCCTGGGCCCTCAGGATCCTTGCCGTACGCGACGCGGACGTGGTCACGGCGTTCGTGGCGGAAAACGAGACTGTGCTCGCCGCCCGGGTAAAGCGCGAGGTGGGCAACAAGCTTTCCAGTGGGCGCAAGAACCCGCGGAAGCGCGCCTAGGCCTCCGCCCAGCGCTTCGACGAGGCCTTCATCCAGCGCGTCATGTGGCGCATTTCTGCGATGAGCTGGCCGGCCTCGTCGTGCAGCCAGGAGTCGAACCAGGCGAACTCGGTCTTGGGGCTCGCCCCTATGCAGACGACCTGGCCGGTCTTGCGGTAGGGCGTTCCCAGCCGGATCGGCCCGGCATGGAGAACGATCTCGGTGGCGCCGAAGAAGCCGACCGCACCGCCAAGATTGACACCCTCCGGGAAAACCGCCAGGGCGCGATACATCTCCTGCGGATCGCGCAGTTCGCCGGCCTCGCCGCCCTTGTCCACCACATAGGCTTCGCGAACAGGCGTCGGCATGCCGACCTGCATGTCCTTCAGGATGCGCAGAGCCTCGCGCGGCGCTTGCTCGAGCGGCAGGCCGCGGAGGTAGGAAACCGCGTCCGGCGCGCCGCAAGCCAGCGTCCCTTTGGCGACAGTCCTGCCCTCCTCGTTCTCGACGAGGGCGTTCACCAGCACATCGTCACGCCGGTCCGGCGCGTCTACGACCGCCCGGACTTTCTCTCCGTTGAGAGTGGCATAGGTATAGAACATGCTGATTCCGCCCCGCCTGAGCCAAGCCTCGCCAAAGAGCTCATTGAGGATCGGCCGGAACCACGACAGGTGGACCGTGCCGGGGATCGTGCCCCCGCGCATGCCGATGCGCTGGGCCACCTGATCATTATGGATGGAATTGGGCGCGGCCTGCCAGTGGTTGACCGGCGTCTCCCAGGCGCCAACGATCCGACCACAGACGATGTTCCTGGCATCGCTCATTCGTACACCTCCTATCCAACCCCGTAGGGCCTGGCGGAGGGAAGGCCGGCGACTGACCGGCCCCGCGCCGCCTAGTTGAACACCTCGAAGAGGCCCGCGCCGCCCTGGCCGCCGCCAATGCACATGGTCACCACCGCGTGCTTGACCTTGCCGCGGCGTTTGGCCTCCTGGAGGATGTGGCCGGTGAGCCGCGCTCCGGTCATGCCGAACGGGTGGCCGATGGCGATCGAGCCGCCGTTGACGTTGTAGATCTCCGGATCGATCCGCAGGGTGTCTCGGCAATAGAGGCACTGGCTGGCAAAGGCCTCGTTGAGCTCCCAAAGATCGATGTCCTCGACCGTCAGGCCATGGCGTTCCAGGAGCCTCGGCACGGCGAACACCGGGCCGATGCCCATCTCGTCCGGGCGGCAGCCAGCCACGCTCCAGCCCTTGAAGACGCCGAGCGGCTCGAGTCCGCGGCGCTCGGCCTCCTTGGCCTCCATCAGCACCACAGCGGCGGCGCCGTCGGAAAGCTGAGAGGCGTTGCCGGCAGTGATGAAGTTGCCCTCGCCGCGCACCGGCTGGAGCTTGGCAAGGCCCTCCATAGTCGTGTCCGGACGATTGCACTCGTCGCGATCGACCACATAGTCGACGATGCTCTCTTCCTTGGTCTCCTTGTTGACCACCTTCATCTTGGTCTTCATCGGCACGATCTCGTCGCGGTACTTGCCGGCCTGCTGCGCCGCCGCCATCCGCCGCTGGGATTCCAGCGAGAACTCGTCCTGATATTCGCGGCTGATGTTGTAGCGCTTGGCGACCACGTCGGCGGTGTCGATCATCGGCATGTAGATGTCGGGATACATCTGGGTGAGCTGGGGATCGTTGTTTCCCTGGCCCGGCCCTGTGGCCGGGAAGCTGATCGACTCCACACCGCCGGCGACCACGCAATTGGCGCCGTCATCCTTGATGTAGCGGGCGGCCATGGCGATGGACTGCAGGCCCGAGGAGCAGAAACGATTGATGGTCACCCCGCCGGTGGTGATCGGCAGGCCGGCCAGCAGGGCGGCGTTGCGGCCCGGATTGTTGCCGCCGTGGGCGACGTTGCCCATGAAGCTGTCCTCGACCGCCTCAGGCTCGACGCGGGCCTTGGCCACAGCGTGCTTCACTGCATGGGCGGCGAGGCTGACGGTCGGGGTGATGTTGAAGCCGCCGCGGGCGGATTTGGCCAGGCCCGTGCGGGCATAGGAGACGACGACGGCTTCGCGCATGGGAGGCTCCCTCCGAAGGAAAACGCTTGTTCGAATTTTGCTCTTACACCGGCCAGACAAGACATGGAAACAGCCTAGGGAAACAGGCCAGGGCGGCTAAAGCGCGGCGCGCCCGTGGCGCCGCCCGCGACGCGGGGAATTCATCGCGCTAAGACGGGGTGAGACGAGCGGAATCTCGGCCATGACTCCACAGGTGCGAACCTTCTTCGATCCGGCCACCTCGACGGCCACGCATATGGTGTTCGATCCGGCCAAGGGGATCGGCGCGATCATCGATCCGGTGCTGGACTTCGATCCCAAGTCGGGTCGCCTCACCAGCGGCTCGGCAGACCAGGTCCTGGACGTAGCCGCGGCGCTCGGGCTCACCATCGCCTGGATCCTGGAGACCCATCCCCACGCCGACCACCTCACGGCCGCCGGCTATCTGAAAGAGAAAACCGGGGCAAAGACCGCGATCGGCGCGCAGATCGTGGGCATCCAAAAGCACTTCAAGCCGATGTTCGAGGCCGACGACGTATCGGCGGATGGGAGGGAGTTCGACCGCCTGCTGGACGATGGCGACCGCCTGCCGCTCGGAGACCTGACCATCGAGGTAATGGCGACCCCCGGCCACACGCCGGTCTGCATGACCTATCTCGTGGGCGGCGCCGCCTTCATGGGCGACACCCTGTTCATGCCAGACTACGGCTCGGCTAGATGCGATTTTGTCGGCGGCGACGCGGCGGCGCTCTATCGCTCGATCCGTAGGATCATGAGCCTGCCCGACGAGACCCGACTTTTCACCGGTCATGACTATCGGCCGGCGGGACGGGACGCGGCGGCCTGGGAAAGCACGGTCGCTGAACAGAAGGCGCACAACATCCACGCCCACATCGGCGTCAGCGAGGAGGCCTTCGTCGCCATGCGCAGAGGCCGCGACGCCCATCTCGAGCCGCCTGTGCTGATGCTGCCCTCGCTGCAGGTGAATATCCGTGGCGGGAATCTGCCGCCGCCCACTGACCAGGGTCACGTCTTCCTGAAAATACCGGTGAGGTCGTCGCTTGGAAGCTGAACGCGATTGGCGTTCTCAGGCGTCTGCGGCGTCCAAGCGAGAGATCAGCGCCGCGTGCTCCTCCCACAACGCCCTGGGCAGGCGCTCGGCGAAGCGGTCGTAGTGGGGGCCAATCAGGGCCGCCTCCTCGCGCCAGATCTCGGGATCGACGCTGAGCAGCAGGTCGAGCGCGCCCGGCGCAAGGTCCAGCCCTTCGACGTCCAGGTCCTCGGCCAGGGGTAGGCGGCCAATCGGCGTATCCTCGGCCTCGGCCTCGCCTTCCAGGCGCGCCACGATCCATTTGAGCACGCGGCTGTTGTCGCCGTAGCCCGGCCAGACAAAACGGCCGGCCGCGTCCTTGCGGAACCAGTTGACGAAATAGATGCGCGGCAGCTTCGCCGGGTCGGCGCCCTCGCCCACCGCCAGCCAATGGGCGAAATAGTCGCCCATGTTGTAGCCGCAGAATGGCAGCATGGCGAAGGGATCGCGACGCAGTTGGCCGATCCGGTTCTCGGCCGCAGCCGTGCCCTCCGAGGCGACGTTGGAGGCCAGGAAGACGCCGTGGCGCCAGTCGAAAGCCTCGGTCACCAGCGGCACGGCGCTGGCCCGGCGGCCGCCGAACAGGATGGCGGAGATCGGCACGCCGGCTGGATCCTCCCATTCCGGCGCGATGGACGGGCACTGAGCCGCCGGCGCGGCAAAGCGGGCGTTGGGGTGGGCGGCGGGCTCTCCCGTCCCCGGCTTCCATGGCCGGCCCTTCCAGTCGGTCAGGCCGGCGGGCGGCTCAGGCGTCAGACCCTCCCACCAGACATCGCCGTCGGCGGTGAGAGCGACATTAGTGAAAATGCAGTTGCGCCCCAGCGCCGCCACGGCGTTGGCGTTGGTCTCCTCACCGGTGCCCGGGGCCACGCCGAAGAATCCGGCTTCGGGATTGATCGCCCTCAAGCGCCCGTCGGCACCGAAGCGCATCCAGCAGATATCGTCGCCGACCGTCTCGGCCTTCCAGCCTGGCAGGGTCGGCTGAAGCATGGCCAGGTTGGTCTTGCCGCAAGCGCTGGGGAATGCCGCGGCGATATAGTGCGAGCGACCCTCAGGCGACGTGAGCTTGAGGATCAGCATGTGCTCGGCCAGCCAGCCCTCGTCCCTGGCCATCACCGAAGCGATCCGGAGAGCGTAGCATTTCTTGCCCAGAAGGGCGTTGCCACCGTAGCCCGAGCCGTAGGACCAGATTTGACGGCTCTCGGGGAAGTGGACGATGTACTTGGTATCACTGCACGGCCAGGGGACGTCCGCCTCGCCGGGCTCGAGGGGGGCGCCCACCGAGTGCACCGCCGGCACGAAGAAGCCATCATCGCCGAGCGCGTCCAACGCCGCCTTGCCCATGCGGGTCATGATCCGCATCGAGGCGACGACATACGGACTGTCGGTGATCTCGATGCCGAGGGCGCTGATCGGCGAGCCGAGCGGCCCCATGCAGAACGGGGCGACGTACATCGTCCGGCCGCGCATGGCGCCGTCGAAGAGGCAAAGCAGTTCGTCGCGCATGGCTTCGGGCTTGCGCCAGTTGTTGGTCGGTCCGGCGTCGATCTCCTGCTCCGAGCAGATGAAGGTGCGGCTTTCGACGCGGGCGACATCCTTGGGGTCGGACTCCGCCAGGAAGGCATTGGGACGCCTCTCAGGGTTGAGGCGGCGAAGCATGCCCGTGGCGACCATTTCGGAGGTCAGGGCGTCCCATTCGGCCTGCGAGCCGTCACACCAGTGAACCCGATCTGGCTTGGTGAGAGCGGCGATCTCGGCCACCCATTCGATGAGGCCGGCGTGGCGTGTGGGCGCGGGCGTCAAGCCCGGAATCGCGATCCTCTCGCTTATGCCATGCCCGTCCGGCATTCGAGCTCCCGTCCCGCGGTTACACTTTCACCAAAGCATCGAGCCGCACACTCTAAGGGTGAGCCTAGGGCTCCCCTCCCCTAAGATCGAGCCTAGGCCGCGCCCCCGCCTATCGCAACGACTCGTTGACAGAGGCCAACGCCTCCAGACTGGGCGTCAACGCGTCATCGCCCAGCTGGTTCAGCGGCGTGGCGACCGTGCCCAGATGGTCATGAAGGTCCTCCGCCCGCGGATCGACGTAGAGCAGGCCGGTGACGATCTCGCCGCGCGCCTGGTGCGTCTGCAGGTGGTTCACCGCCTCGTTGCGATCGGTGGGATCATAGTCCTCGGCCACCTTGCGAAGCTTCAGGATCGATCCATCGTGCTGAGTGACGATCTCCACCGTGCCCGGCGCATAGTCGACAGTGATCTCGTCGCGCTCGAGGATCACATCCATGCGGTTCACCGACGCATTGTGCTCGCGCACATAATCGAAACTCTTGGTCGAGCCGGCGTGATTATTGAACTGCACGCAGGGGCTGATCACGTCGATGAAGGCCGCGCCCTTGTGGGTGACGGCCGCTTTGATCAGCGGCACGAGCTGGTCCTTGTCGCCGGAGAAGCCGCGGGCGACGAAGCTGGCGCCCAGCTGCAGGGCGAGACCAACAAGGTCGATCGGCTCGTCGTGGTTCACCGCCCCGCGCTTGGAGGTCGAGCCGGGATCGGCGGTGGCCGAGAATTGGCCCTTGGTCAGGCCATAGACCCCGTTGTTCTCGACGATGTAGGTCATGTTGACCCCGCGCCGGAGGGAATGGGCGAACTGCCCCAGGCCAATCGAAGCCGAATCCCCGTCGCCAGAGACACCCAGGTAGATGAGGTCGCGGTTGGCGAGGTTGGCGCCGGTGAGCACCGAGGGCATGCGGCCATGTACGCTGTTGAAACCGTGCGAGGCGCCCAGGAAATAGTCCGGCGTCTTGGACGAGCAGCCGATGCCGGAAAGCTTGGCCAGGCGATGGGGCGGCAGGTCGAGATCGAAGCAGGCCTGGATAATCGCGGCCGAGATCGAGTCGTGGCCGCAGCCGGCGCACAGGGTCGAGACTTTGCCTTCGTAGTCGCGACGGGTGAAGCCGAGCGCGTTCGGCTTCAGGAGCGGGTGATGCAGTCTTGGCTTGGCGATGTAGGTCATTGCGCGGCCGCCGAATAAGAATCCTTGTGGAGCTTGCGGATGCGCTCGGCGATGGAATCGGTGATGAACCGGGCGGTGATCGGCTGGCCGTCATAGTTCAAGACCGGCGCGAGCTTCGCTGGATCTACGTCCAGCTCGTTCATGATCAGGGTGCGAACCTGAGCGTCGCGGTTCTGCTCGACCACGAACACCGTTTCATGCGCGGCGATGAATTCCGCCACCGCGTCGGAGAATGGGAAGCCGCGCAGGCGCAGGGCGTCGAGGTGAATACCTGCCTCGGCCAACTGCTCCAGGGATTCGTCGAGCGCGTGGGATGTCGAGCCGAAATAGACGACGCCATGGGGCGTGCGGCGGCTGGCCGGTCTGGCCACGGGCGGCGGGATGAGGTCCTTGGCGGTCTCGAACTTCCTCAGCAGCCGCTCCATGTTGGCGACATAGACCGGCCCTTCCTCGCTGTAGCGAGCGTTGGGGTCGCGTGAGGTGCCGCGCGTGAAATAAGCGCCGCGCTCCGGGTGCACCCCTGGCAGAGTGCGATAGGGAATCCCATCGCCATCCACCTCGCGGTAGCGGCCAAAATCCTCGCCGGCGTCGAGCCGCTCGCGGGTCATGATCTTGCCGCGGTCGAGCCGCCGCTTCCCGTCCCAGGAGAAGGGTTCGGTCAGCCACTCGTTCATGCCGATGTCGAGATCGAGCATGACAAAGACCGTCGTCTGCAATCGCTCAGCCAGGTCGAAGCTGAGGGCCGCCATCTCGAAGCACTCAGTGGGATCTTCCGGAAATAGCAGCGGGTGCTTGGTGTCGCCATGCGAGGCGTAGGCGGCCGAAAGGATGTCCGACTGTTGCGTGCGGGTCGGCATCCCGGTCGAGGGGCCGCCGCGCTGGACATCGAAGATCACCGCCGGGATCTCGGCGAAATAGGAAAGGCCGACGAATTCCTGCATCAGCGAGACGCCCGGCCCCGAGGTGCAGGTGAAGGCTCGCGAGCCGTTCCAGCCGGCCCCGATGACCACGCCGATCGAGGCGATTTCGTCCTCCGCCTGGATCACTGCATAGCGGGCCTGGCCGCTCTCCGGCTCGGTGCGGAACTTCTTGCAGTGGGCCATGAAGGCTTCGGCGAGCGAGGTCGAAGGCGTGATCGGATACCAAGCGCACACGGTCGCCCCGCCCCACACCGCGCCCAGGGCCGCGGCCTCGTTGCCCTCGACATAAATGCGATCGCCGACCGCATCCGCCCGTCGGACTTTCAGTCCGATCTTGGGCAAGGACTTGAGCGCCGCCTCGCGGCCCAACGCCAGGGCCTCGAGATTGGGCTTGATCAGCCGTTCCTTGCCCGGAAACTGCTCGGCGACGAGCTGGTCGGTCACTTCCCTGTCGACGCCCAAAAGAGCGGTCAGCGCGCCGACATAGATGATGTTCTTGAACAGCTGCCGCTGCCTGGGATCGTCATAGGTGGCGTTGCAGATCGCCGTCAGCGGCACGCCCAGCAGCGTGATGTCGTCGCGCACACCCTCGGGCGGCAGGGGCTTGGTCGAGTCGTAAAACAGATAGCCGCCGGGCTCGATCGCCGGAATGTCCTTCTTCCAGGTCTGCGGGTTCATCGCCACCATTAGGTCGACGCCGCCGCGCCGGCCCAGATGCCCCGCCTCGCTGACGCGCACCTCGTACCAGGTGGGCAGGCCCTGGATATTGGAGGGGAAGATGTTGCGGGCGGCCACCGGCACGCCCATGCGCAGGATCGCCTTGGCGAACATCGCATTGGCGCTGGCCGAACCCGAGCCGTTGACGTTGGCGAACTTCACCACGAAGTCGTTGACCGCCTCGATCGGCGCGGGCCGCGCCCGCAGCAATCGTTCGGGCGTCACCTCATTCATGCCATTTCCCCGGCGTGGGTCATGTCCAGCAGGAACTTGCGCATGTCCCACGCGCCGGTGGGACAGCGTTCCGCGCACAGACCGCAGTGCAAACAGACGTCCTCGTCCTTGGCCATGATCCGGCCGTCGGCGAGCACGCCCGAGACATAGATCGCCTGTTCAAGATTGAGCGCCGGCGCCTTCAGGCGTCCGCGAAGATCGGCTTCAGCGCCATTGTCCGTGAAGGTGATGCAGTCCATCGGGCAGATGTCGACGCAGGCATCGCATTCGATGCACAGCGCGTCGGTGAACACCGTCTGAATATCGCAGTTGAGGCACCGTTCCGCCTCGCGGAAGCCGACGGCCTCATCAAAGCCGAGTTCCACCTCGAGCTTGACGTTGCGGAGCGCCTCGATCTTGTCGCGCAGCGGCACGCGGTTGCGGGCCTCGTTGGAAACGTCGTTGTCGTAGCTCCACTCGTGAATGCCCATCTTCTGGCTCACCAGAGTGACGCCGGGCGGCGGGCGGACATCGATGTCCTGGCCCTGGCAGAGACGGTGGATTGAGACCGCCGCGTCATGTCCGTGGGCCACCGCCCAGATGATGTTCTTAGGGCCAAAGGCCGCATCGCCGCCGAAGAATACCTTCGGATGGGTCGAGGCCATGGTGGCTTCATCGACGATGGGCATGCCCCACTCGTCGAACTCAACGCCCATGTCGCGCTCGATCCACGGAAACGCGTTCTCTTGGCCGACAGCCACCAGGACATCGTCGCACGCGTAATGGACGTCGCTCTCGCCGGTGGGGACGAGGCGTCGCCGGCCCTTGGCGTCGTATTCCGCGGCGACTTTCTCAAAGGTGACGCCGGTCAGCCGGCCGCCCTCGTGGCTAAAGGCCTTGGGCGTGAGGAAATTGAGGATCGGGATGTCCTCGTGCATCGCGTCCTCCTTCTCCCAGGGGGACGCCTTCATCTCCTCGAAGCCGGATCGGACGATGACCTTGACGTCCGCCCCGCCCAGGCGCCTGGCGGTCCGGCAGCAGTCCATGGCCGTGTTGCCGCCGCCCAGCACGATCACCCGCCGGCCGATCGACTCGATATGGCCGAAAGAGACGCTGGAGAGCCAGTCGATGCCAATGTGGATATTGGCCGCCGCCTCCTGCCGGCCCGGCACGTCCAGATCACGACCGCGCGGCGCGCCCGAGCCCACGAAGATGGCGTCATAGTCCTTGCCGAGCAGAGCCTTGAGGCTGTCGATCCGCTCGCCCTGGCGAACCTCCGGCCCAAGGGCGGTGATGTAGCCGATCTCTTCGTCGATGACGCTCTCAGGCAGACGGAACCTGGGAATCTGGCTGCGGATCATCCCTCCCGACTTGGCGTCGGAATCGAAGATCGTCACCTCGTAACCAATGGGCGCGAGGTCACGGGCCACTGTCAGCGAGGCCGGGCCTGCGCCGATGCAGGCGATCTTGCGACCATTGGACTTGGCGGCGGGTTTGGGCAGGCGCCCCGAAATGTCATCCTTATGATCGGCCGCCACGCGCTTGAGGCGGCAGATCGCCACCGGCTCGGCCTCGACCCGCACCCGGCGGCAGGCCGGCTCGCATGGCCGATCGCACGTCCTCCCGAGAATTCCCGGAAAGACGTTCGACTTCCAGTTGATCATATAGGCGTCGGTATAGCGCCGTTCGGCGATAAGCCGGATGTATTCCGGCACCGGCGTGTGGGCTGGGCAGGCCCACTGGCAATCAACAACCTTGTGGAAGTACTCGGGCGCCTCGGATTCCGTCGGTTCCAACCTACCCCTTCTGAATTGACTCGCTTCGCTTGTCTGGGCGGCCTCTTTGAACTCGCTCCAGCAGACGAGATTCGCGACCTTAAGGTGGATGCGCGGTTAACGCCAGTAACATGGGTCGAAACCGTCTGAAACGCGCGGAAATGACGCGCTTTTCGCCGCGATCAGCCGGCTTTGGCTGTCTCCTCGCGCCAATCGGTGGCCGTGGCGGCATAGAGCGAGATGACATCCATCAGTTTCTGGCTTTGCGCCTGAGCCGTATCGAGCGTGGCCCGGTCAAGCTGGCGTTGAGCGTCGACCACCGCCGCCAGCGGTCCGCCGCCGAGGCTATAGGCCAGGCGCGCGTCGTGCAGGGCGCTTTCCGCGGCCGTCTGAGCGGCGGCCATGGCTCTCAGCCGATCGTCGTCGTGGGCCAGGGCGCTCAGCACGTCCGCCACCTGGGTGAAGGCTGTGAGCACGGTCTCCTGATATTGCGCCAGCGAGGCGCGCGCCTGAGCCTCCGCCGCACGTTTGTCGGCCCGGAGCTGGCCGCCATTGAAGATCGGCAGGGTGACGGTCGGACCGATGTTCCAGCCTGACGCGCCATAGCCAAACAGTTTGTCCGGCGAGACTGCCGTCTGGGCCCAGCCGGCGGAGAGCTTCAGATCGGGATAGAGGGCCGCCGTGGCAACGCCGATGCGCGCGGTGTCGGCGTGCAGGTCCGCCTCGACGGCCAGGATATCGGGCCGGTTGCGCACCAGCACGGAGGGCACGGCCACCGGAATCGTGGCTGGCGGGACAAAATCGGCGACCGTGAAGTCGGGGGCCTCCCACGCGGCGGGGGCCTTGCCGACCAGGAGCGCGAGATTGTGCCTGGCCTGGCTCAGTTCCTGGTCGAGCGGCGGCAGGAGCGCCTCGTCGGCGGCGATCTGGGCGCGCGGACCGGTCTCCGAAGACCGCGCCTCGCCACCGGCGGCCGCCGCCCGCTCGACGATCTCGAGGTTGCGGCGGTCCTCGACGAGGATCTCGTTGACCGCGTCGATCTGGGCGTGGATGGCGGCGATGCGCACCGCGGCCATGGCGACGTTGCCGGTGACGGTCAGAAAGGCCGCATCGGCTCTGTGCGCCTCCGCCTCCGCCGCCGCCTGGGCCGTCTCGACCTTGCGGCGCTGGCCGCCGAACAGGTCGAAGTCGTAGGAGGCGGTGGCCCCGATCGTGAACAGATTGATCGTCGGGTTCTGGATGTTCGAGAAGCCGGGAAAACTCGAAAGGCCGAAGGATTGGAGGTTGATCCGCTCGCGCTCGGCGCCGGCGTTGGCGTCGACGCGCGGGGCCAGACCGCCGCGAGCGCTGGCGACCTGTTCCCTCGCCTTGTCGAGATTGGCGATGGCCAAGGCCACCGTCCGATTGCCGGAGATAGCCTGGTCCATCACCGTATCGAGGCGAGCCGAATGGAAATCCCGCCACCAGGGGCCCGCAGTTCTCCGCTCGGGACTGAGCTCCGCGCCAGCGGGAGCCTGATCGCCCGCCATGGCGTAGCCGCCGACCTTCGGCGTTTCCGGCGACGTGAAGTTTGGCCCCACGGCGGCGCAGCCCGCCAGGAGAGCGGCCAGCGAAACGGCCGCCGCCGCCCTATTCCGCGAACGCATGGGCGTCTCCTGAAGCGATCCTGGGCGTGCGCATCATCAACAGCAACGGCATGCAGGCCAGGGTGATAAAGATCATCAGTTTGAAGTCATCCAGATAGGCGACCATCGCCGCCTGGCGCGTGATCTCGTCGTTCAGGCCCGCAAGTCCGCCCGGGGCGCCGGCGCCGAGGCTGGGGCCGAGCACAGCTCTCTCCACCGTATCGCCCGGCGCTATGTGGGCGGCCAGGCCGGCGTGGGCGATGGACGTGTTGTGCGTCCAGAGGGCTTCCATGATCGAGATGCCAATGCTGGAACCGAGGTTGCGCATCAGGGTGTAGACCGCGGTCGCCTCGGACCTGAGGCCGGCCGGCAGGGTGGTGAAGGCAAGCGCCGACAGGGGCACGAAGATCAGCCCGACTCCGACACCCTGGATGATCCCCGACACGATCACCGGCTCGGCGGTCATGTCGAGGTCGAACTGGGTCATCTGCCAAAGTGCGATGGTGCTGATCGTCAGCCCTGCGAACAGGATGAGACGCGTGTCCACTCGCCCCACGAGACGGCCGACGATGAACATGGCGGCGAACGATCCGATGCCTCGTGGCATGGTCGTCATGCCGGCTTCCAGAGCGGTGTAGCCCATGAACTGCTGCAGCATCACCGGCAGCAGGGCCATTACCGAAAACAGCAGGATGCCGATGATGAAACCGAACGCAGTGCAGGAGACGAAGTTGCGGTCGAGCGCCAGGGCACGATCGAAGAATGGCTGGCGGGCGGTCAGGGTCTGGACCAGGAAGACGTGGAGGGCGACGGCGGCGACGATAAGGTAGGCCCAGATCTCCGGCGAGGTGAACCAGTCCTGGCTTGGCCCACGGTCGACAATCAGTTGGAAGGCGGCGACGAACACCGCGATCGAGCCGAAGCCCAGGAAATCGAATGGCTTGGCCTTTCCGCCGCCCCCGGGCGACATGAAGATCAGAACGCCGGCCAGCGCCAGAATCCCCACCGGCAGGTTGATGTAGAATACCCACCGCCATGACAGGGAGTCGGTGAGCCAGCCGCCAAGCGCCGGCCCGAAGATCGGACCCAGCAAGGCCCCCGCGCCCCATACGGCCATGATCTGGCCAAGCTTCGAGGGCGGATAAAGATCGAGGATCACGGCCTGCGAGAGCGGCACCAGGGAGGCGCCGCAGAGCCCCTGCAACAGCCGGAAGGCGACGATCTCGCCGAGACTTGTGGCGATCCCGCACAACATGGACGCCACGGTGAAGCCGGCGATCGAAATCGCGAACATCGTCTTTCGGCCGATGCGCACCGAGAGCCAGCCCGAGAGCGGGGTCATGATCGCCGCCGCGATCAAATAGGAGGTCAGCACCCAGGCGATCTGGTCCGGCGAGGCGCCGACGCTCCCCTGGATGTGCGGCAGGGCCACGTTGGCGATGGTCGTGTCGAGCGAGTTCATCACCGTCGCCAGCATCAACGATACGGTGATTGGCCCCCGGTTGGCGATGTCGGATGCGGCCGTCATGACAAACTCAACAGCGCGAGTTTTCCTTCTCCGACCGGACGTCCACGGTGACCTTGGCCGAAAGGCCAGCCCGGCCCGCCACTTCTGGCGGCGCCTTGTCGAAGGAGATTCGCACGGGCAGGCGCTGGGCGACCTTGACCCAGTTACCCGTGGCGTTCTGCGCCGGCAGGGCCGAGAAGGTCGACCCCGAGCCGGGACTGAAGCTGGACACGCGCCCATTGAGGGTCTTGCCGAGGGCGTCGACCGCGATGGCGGCCGGCTGGCCGACGCGCATGCAGCGCAGCTGGTCCTCCTTGAAATTGGCGTCCACCCAGGGCTCGCCGGAGAGGAGGAAAAACAGGGTCTGCGAGGCGTTCACATAGGCCCCGATCTGAAGCTGGTCGACGCGGGTGACGATGCCGTCCTCCGGCGCATAGACCACGGTGTGCGCGAGATCGACCTTGGTCGCCTGCTGGGCGGCCTTGGCCTGCATCACGCCCGGATAGCCGTTGGTGTTGGTAAGGCCTGCCCCGAGGTTGGCCTGGGCCGTCGCCACCTGTTCGCGGGCGATCGACACTTGCGACACCGCCAGATCGGCCGTGTGCTGCGCGTCGGCGGCCTGCTGGGAAGAGACCACGCCGGCGGCCAACAATGACTTTTGGCGGGCGGCTTCGCGGGTCGCGAAGGCCGCGGTCTTCTGAGCCTGGTCAAGCTGAAGCTTCTGGTCGTTCAGGGCGGTCCGCAAAGAATCCACCTGCAGTGCGGCGGCGGCCACCGCGGCGTCGGATCTTGCTTCGGCGGCCTGCTGGTCGGAGGGATCGAGCTTGAACAGGACCTGGCCGGCCTTGACGTGCTGGTTCTCCTTGACGTCGACCTCAATGACCCGGCCGGAGATGGCGGCGCTGATCGGCGCCTTGGCGACGTCGACGTAGGCGTCGTCCGTGCTCTGGAATCGGCCGCCGGTGAGGATGAACCAGGCGACGACCGCCAGCACGATGACCGGGCCGCCGATCATCAGCGGCCACCGCCAGCGGGCCAGAGCCGGGGTCCGCGTCTCAGCGCCAACTGCCTGTTCGTCGATCGGATTCACGCGCGGTCTCTGTCCTTCTGGCGGGACGGCGCGGCTGGCTGACGCGCGTACGCCCCGGGACGGCTGGGCCACCCGGCGACGCCCACGTTGGTTAGTAAAATCTCCTGGCCAGTGTCAAGTGAAAAGGGTACCGTATGGTTTCGTTTTGGGAGCCCCCAATGCGCGTCAAGACAGACGCCCAGCGCCGCAAGATTCTGGCCGCCGCCGCAGAGGTGTTCCATGAGCATGGCTTCGCCGGCGCCAGCATGAGCGCGGTTTGCGAGCGCGCGGGCGGCTCGAAGGCGACGCTCTATCGTTATTTCAAGTCCAAGGAGGACCTGTTCGTCACCCTGATGCTCGACGCGGTCATGGAAAACGCCGAAGCGGTGTTCGACAATCTGAAGCCTTCGGATGATCTGCATCGCACGCTCGAGCGGTTCGGCGTCGGCTTTCTCGAGCTCGGCCTGTCCGACGCATCGCTTTCGGTGCGCCGCAACTCCATCGCCGAAGGACCGAAGTCGGGCCTCGGCCAGGAGCTTTACGAACGCGGATCGAAGCTGCTGTGGGGTCGCTTGGCGGATTTCCTGGCCGGCGAGATGGACGCTGGCAGACTAAGGCGCGCCGACCCTTGGACAGTGGCCATGCATCTGCGCGGCATGCTCGAGGCGGACCTGGTCAATCGGGCTCTGATCGGCGCCGACGTGGATCGGCGGCCCAGGAGCTTGAAGGGCCATGCCGCCGCGGCGGTCGACGCCCTGCTCCGCGCCTATGGTCAGACCGCGAACGGAAGGTCGGCCAAGGCCACGCCGCCGTCGACCGGCAAGGTCGCGCCGACCACATAGTCGCCCGCCCGCGAGGCCAGGTAGACCGCCGCAGCCGCCATGTCGCGCGGCTCGCCGATCCGTCGCATGGGGATGCGCGTGGCCACCGCATCGCCGTGATCGCGGGCGTCGCGGTTCATGTCCGAGGCGAAGGCGCCGGGCGCAATGCAGCTCATGACGATGTGATCCTGGATGAGCCGCGCAGCCATCCGGCGCGTCAGATAGATCAGGCCCGACTTGGAGGCGTGGTAGGAATAGGTCTCCTGCGGATTGAGGCGGATGCCGTCGATCGAGGCGATGTTGACCACTTTGGCGGGCCGCTCGGCGCTTGCCGCGGCCTTCAGGGCTCCGTGCAGCGCCTGGGTCAGGAAGAACGGCGATTTCAGGTTGATGTTCAGCACCTTGTCCCAGCCGCTCTCCGGGAAGTCGTCGAACTCCGCGCCCCACGCCGCCCCGGCGTTGTTGACCAGGATGTCGAGCTTGGGCTCGAGCGCCGTCAGTCGCTCGGTCAAGGACCGGCAGCCTTCCACCGTGGAGAGGTCGCAAGGTAGGGAAACGCAAGTTCCGAGCGCCGACATTTCCTGTGCGGCCGCGTCGCACTGCGCCGCCTTTCGGGCGGTGATGTAGATCCGGGCGCCCTGTTCGAGGAAGCCTTCGGCGATCATCCGCCCGATCCCGCGCGAGCCGCCCGTGACGAGCGCCACGCGTCCTTCGAGGCTGAACAGGTCCTTCATCATCGGCAGTCTCCAATCTGGTTTGCCGGCGCGAGCCGGAACCTAAAAGACATCGAGGGTCGGGAACCGCGCCCTCCCGTCGAGGCAATCGAACAGATAGATCGCCAACCCCAGATCGCCCGTCCACAAGGTGTAGCGACGACGTCCGAGACCAGCCGCCTCGGCTTCGCTTTGCCCGATGGCGTGCATGGCGAAGGCGCGGGCGCGGTCGAGCCAGAGCGTCTCGCCGGTCCGCTCGAACAGTTTGAGAAAGGCGTAGCCATTGCCGGCCGTCCCGTGGCACAGGTTGGATCCCTTGGCGAGCGGCCCGGCGCGCCAGGTGAGCTCGCCGCCGGCCAGCAACAGATCGTCTATGTCGGCCTCGAGCGCAGCGAACGACGTGACCATTCCGGGCGCGCCGTGGCAGTGCTGGACAAGTCGCGACGAGTCTCGCGCGGTGGTCGCCGGCCAGTTGGCAAACCCACCCTCGACGACCGCCGCAGCCCGCAGCGCCCTTGCCAACCGCGCCTGCCACCAATCCCAGTCTCGGTCAGGAAGAAGGTTCCGGCCGGCCTGCAGAACGAAGGCGTTGCCGGCGAGGCCGTGGACTGCGCCGATATAGTTGGTGGATTGGCCATAGAGGTCTTGTGTCCACAGCTCGCAGTCGACGCCGTCCTCGTGGTGAAATGCCGATTTCAGCGCCGATGCGCCGCGCTGGAAGAGTTCTGACCAGCGCGCCTCTTCGGTCGCCTCGCTCATGAAGCGCGCGGCCAGCATGGTCCCGGGCGCGCCCCACATCAACTCTCGGGCTGGATCATCGGTGTTGGCGGCGATGATGTCGGCCAGCTCATCGCCCGCCTCGGCGCCGGCGGCCAGGCGAATCTGCGCAAGCAGGACGCCGGCATCGGCGAGCAGGTAGCCGCGGGTCTGCACGGAAAACCGCCCAACGATGGTCCGGTTCGAAGCCAGGATAGCCGGCAGCTGGGCAATGAGGTCAGTGGGCCGTTCGGCGAGGCCATGCCGGGCCAGGTAATCGAGCGCCCAGATCACGCCGGACGCTCCGAAATAGAGGCCGCCCAGCGGTGGGGCGTCGTCGGGAAGATCGCTGGGGTGGTTAGGCCACTCGCCGGAGGGAGTCGCCGCGGCCAGAGTGTCGGCAACGATCCGCTCGATCGAGCCGCGCGCGATCTCCTGGTCCCACCGCCGTTCGACCAGAGGCTCGTGTCGGTCGCTCTGCCAAAGACTTTCCAAAGGCGCTCCCTCGAACAGCCTTGGTGGTTGAAAGCGCGTGCTGGCGCAACCCGCCTGGCATGCTGTCCCGCTGTTGGCGAACAGACTTGCGCGGCGGCGGCGGCCCCCTTAAGTCACCGCGCCAGGGCCTCCGCCCGGCGTCATTTGAGCGCCGGGCTTCACGACGCTTTCGGGAGGCGCCTTGACCTTCGCTTCACTCGATTTCATGCCGGGGACCCGGCAGTTCGCCGGCGAGGACTCCTCCGCGATGCTCAGCCACCTCCAGCGCCTGGAAGCCGAGAGCATCCAAATCCTGCGTGAAGTGGCGGCCGAGTGCGAACGGCCGGTCATGCTCTATTCGATCGGCAAGGACAGCGGCGTCATGCTGCACCTGGCGGTCAAGGCCTTCTATCCGGCCAAGCCACCGTTCCCGCTCCTTCATGTCGACACGACCTGGAAGTTCAAGGCCATGTACGAGATGCGTGGGCGCATGGCCGCCGAGCACGGCTTCGAGCTCATCGTCCATCAGAATCCGGACGCCCTGGCCCGCGGTATCAATCCGTTCGACCACGGTTCCATGCATACCGACCTGTGGAAGACCGAGGGGCTCAAGCAGGCGCTCGACAAGTACGGCTTCGATGCCGCTTTCGGGGGTGCGCGGCGCGACGAGGAGAAGAGCCGGGCCAAGGAGCGGGTGGTCTCGATCCGCTCGGCCTCGCACGGCTGGGATCCCAAGAACCAGAGGCCGGAGCTGTGGAAGCTCTACAACACCCGTCACGCCCGCGGCGAAACCCTGCGCGTCTTCCCCCTGTCCAACTGGACCGAGCTCGACATCTGGCAATATATCCATGCCGAGAACATCCCGATCGTGCCGCTCTATCTCGCGGCCGACCGGCCCGTGGTCGAGCGCGACGGCGCCCTGATCATGGTCGACGACGAGCGCATGCGGATGAAGCCCGGCGAGACGCCGCAAACGCGCAAGGTCCGCTTCCGCACGCTCGGCTGCTATCCGCTGACCGGGGCGGTGGAGAGTGACGCCGACACCCTGCCGGGAATCATCCGCGAGATGCTGATCGCCACCACCTCCGAGCGCCAGGGTCGGCTCATCGATACTGACGAGAGCGCCTCGATGGAGAAGAAGAAGCGCGAGGGGTACATCTGATGAGCGCGCCCGACAAAATCGAAGAGCTGAAGAGCTACCTCGCGGCCCAG
>DASXCH010000219.1:0-3091 GCA_036491275.1 Caulobacteraceae bacterium | reverse complement strand
CCTGATCGCGAACCGCCCGCCTCAGCCTCAACGTCCCCATCGCCGCGCCTCCTCGAACCGAAGGCTAACAGCGAATCACACCATCCTTGCCTTTCACTCACCCACGCGAAAAAATTCACAGCCTCGGACGCCGGCGCTCCGAGCGGACTCCTAGACGCCTACGCCCGTTCCGCCGCCTTGGCCTCGTCCCACAGGGCGTCCATCTCGGCGAGGTCGGACTGCACCGGCGTGCGGCCGCGCTCGGCCAGCGCCCGCTCGATGTAGCCGAAGCGGCGGACGAACTTCGCATTGGTCGCGCGCAGGGCGTCCTCCGGGTCGATTTCGAGGGCTCGCGCAATGTTGGCGCAGACGAAGAGGACATCGCCAAGTTCGGCGCGGACGGCCGCGGCGTCGCCGGCGGCGACCTCGGCCGCCAGCTCCCCCGTTTCCTCGTCGAGCTTGGCCATGATCTCGGCGATGGTCGGCCAGACGAAGCCGACGCGGGCCGCCCGGGCCGAGAGTTTCACGGCGCGGGTGAGCGCCGGCAGGGTCGGGGCCACCGCGTCCAGCCAGCCGACGCCCCTGGTCTCGCGCTCGGACGCCTTGGCCGCCTCCCAGGCCCGGGTCTGTTCCTCGGCGGTGCGGATGGTCGCGCCGGCGAAGACGTGCGGGTGGCGACGGATCATCTTGGCGACCACCGCCTCGGCCACGTCGTCGAAGGCGAAGGCGCCGGCCTCCTCGGCCATGCGGGCGTGGAAGATGACCTGGAAGAGGAGGTCGCCCAGCTCTTCCTTGAGGTCGCCCAGATCGCCGCGCTCGATGGCGTCGGCCACCTCATAGGCCTCCTCGACGGTGTAGGGGGCGATGGTGGCGAAGCTCTGCTCCAGGTCCCAGGCGCAGCCGCCCTCGGGGTCGCGCAGCGCGGCCATCACCGCGATCAGCCGCGCGATGGGCGGCCCGTCGGCGGGAGGCGAGCGATCGGAAGCGGTCAGGCGAGATCCAGGCGGTCGCGGGCCGACAGCAGGCGCCAGCCCTCGGGCCGGAGGATCTCGAGCGGCGAGAAGCGCGACTTGTAGTCCATCTTGGCGCTGCCGCGCACCCAGTAGCCGAGGTAGAGGTAGGGCAGGGCGAGCCGCTTGGCCTCGCGAACGTGATCGAAAATCACGAACGATCCCGGGCTGTTACGGCCGAAAGCTGGATCAAAGAAGCTGTAGACGAGCGAGAGGCCGTCGGCCAGCATGTCGACCAGGGCGCAGGCCGCCAGCTCGCCTGGGCCGCCGTCGGCCGAGCCCGTGCGGTACTCCACCATGTGGGTGCGCACGGCGGTGTCCTCGACCATGGCCACGTAGTCCGGCCAGGTCATTTCGGCCATGCCCCCGCCCTTGTGGCGATGGTTGAGATAGAGGCGCAGCAGGTCGAACTGCTCGCGCGTGGCTTCGGCTTCGACGACGTGGCGGGTGAGGTCGGCGTTGCGGGCCAGCACCTTCCGCTCCGAACGCGAGAAGTAATAATCGGCAACCGGCAGGCGGGCCGAGACGCAGGCCTGGCATTGTTCGCAGGCCGGGCGGTAGGCGATGTTCTGCGAGCGGCGGAAGCCGCCCTGGGTCAGGGAATCGTTGACGCTGGCGCCGTCGAGCATCGGCAGATGAGCGAAAACCTTGCGCTCCTCGCGGCCCGGCAGGTAGGGGCACGGCGAGGGGGCGGTCAGGAAGAACCGCAATTGACGGGTTGGAAAATGCTGCGTCACTTAAGCTCGCTGCGCCGCTGAATCGCCCTCCGGGGAACCAGGATTAGGGGTCAGGCGGAGAGATTTCGCAAGATGGCGCGCGCGCGGCGGGCGCGGATTCCTGGGTGTTAACCATAGAATCTGCCGTGGTGTGGCCGCTGGATAAGGATTTTAGAGGATGAAGATCGCATTCGTTGGCCTCGGCGTCATGGGCGCGCCGATGGCCGCCCATCTGGTGAAGGCCGGGCACGAGGTGGTGGGGTTCAACCGCTCGGCCGAGAAGGCGCGGGCCTGGGCGCTGGCCAACGGCGCCGGCATGGCCGAGACCCTGGGCGGGGCGGCCGAGGGCCGCGAGATCCTGGCCCTCTGCGTCGGCAATGACGACGACGTGCGCCAGGTCGTCGGCGAGGCGCTGCCGTTCCTGCCCAGGGGCGCGATCGTCATCGACCACACCACGACCTCGGCGACGCTCGCCCGCGAGCTGGCGGCGGCGGCGGCGGCCAGGGGCTGCGCCTTCCTCGACGCGCCGGTCTCCGGCGGCCAGGCGGGCGCCGAGAAGGGCCAGCTCTCGGTGATGGTCGGCGGCGAGGAGGCCGCGTTTGGCCGCGCCGAGTCGGTGATCGGCGCCTACGCCAAGGCCGTGCGGCGGATGGGCGGGCCGGGCGCCGGCCAGCTCACCAAGATGGTCAACCAAATCTGCATCGCCGGAGTGGTCCAGGGGCTGGCCGAGGCGGTGAGCTTCGCCGGGAAAGCCGGGCTCGACACGGGCCTCGTCTATCAGGCGGTCTCCCAGGGCGCCGCCCAGTCGTGGCAGATGGACAATCGCTGGGCGAGCATGGCGCGGGGCGAGTTCGACTTCGGCTTCGCCGTCGACTGGATGCGCAAGGACCTGGGGCTGGTGTTGGCCGAGGCCCGGGCCAACGGCGCGCGCCTGGAGGTGACGGCGCTGGTCGATCAGTTCTACGCCGAGGTCCAGGCCATGGGCGGGCGGCGCTGGGACACCTCGAGCCTGGCGGCGAGGCTGCAGAGGTAGGGGGAGCGTAATGTGTCGGCTCGCCGCCCCCCTCGGTCAAAGGATGGCTCGACCTCGGAAACATCCCCTAAAACGGCCGTCATGGCCGGGCTTGTCCCGGCCAGCCATTGAGCGTTGACGTACGGGTGACCGTGCCCGGCACGGTCAATTCTCGACATCCGTGACGGTCGACTCGCCGACTCATACGGCCAAGGTTCCACGCATGGAACGCTGGCCGTTCATCGCCGTCTACATCATGACCAACAAGCGCCACGGCACGCTCTACGTCGGCGTGACCGCCGATCTCATCACCCGCGTCGTCCAGCACCGCGACGGTGAGGTCCCCGGCTTCACCGCGACCTACGGCCTGAAGC
>DASXCH010000218.1:0-10858 GCA_036491275.1 Caulobacteraceae bacterium | reverse complement strand
TTTGAAGGCGATTCACTCTGCAACGCCAATTCGGGTCCCGGCACCTGCGAGACCCCCGGCGGCACGATGAACGCCTGGAGCGGCATGGCCAATCTGCTGATCGACATCCTGCCGCACTCGCGCATCAATCCGTTCGTGGGCGGCGGCGTCGGCTTTGTACATGTCAACATCCACACCGCCGGCTGCATTGCCGATTCCGAAGGCTGTTTCGTCAGTCCGGTGGAGGTCAACGGCAGCGACACGCATTTCGCCTATCAAGGTCTGGCCGGCATATCGGTGCGTGCGACTGATCACGTAAATGTCGACATTACCTATCGTTACACACGTTCCGACGGTATGAGCTTCGGCAACAACATCTGCACTGAACTATGCGACAGCGATACCGCGGCAGGTTTCTTCAGAGGCGACTGGATCGACCAGGCGGTGACCATCGGCCTGAGGTACAATTTCGCCTCCGCGCCGCCGCCACCTCCCCCTCCGCCGCCACCGCCTCCGCCGCCACCTCCGCCGCCTCCGCCGCCACCTCCGCCGCCGCCGCCACCACCGCCGGCGTTCGAGGCCCGCGACTACACGATCTACTTCCCGTTTGATCAGTATGTGATCACACCGGAAGCCCAGGCCGTGTTGCAGGATGCGGCGAAGTACTCGGTCGACGGCCACGCCTCCAAGGAGACCATCGTCGGTCACACCGACACCTCCGGCGGCGTCGCCTACAACCTGCGGCTCTCAGAGCGCCGGGCCAAGGCCACCGCCGACGGCATGGTCGCCCTGGGCGTTCCGGCCGCGAGCATGGACGTGAGCTGGGTCGGCAAGACCGATCTCGCGGTCCAGACTCCAGATGGCGTCAAGGAGCCCTTGAACCGCCGTTCGACGATCCATATCGCTTTCTGATCGTCGCCGGACTTAAACGGTAACACCTTGAGCCCGGCCGAAAGGCCGGGCTCTTTGTTTGCAAACGGAGAAATCTGAGCCAGGCATGGCGATCGGGGTGTTCGATTCGGGAATCGGAGGCCTCAGCGTGCATCACGCCCTGGTGCGCCGCCTCGCCGACTCCGACTTCATCTATCTCGCCGACCAGGCCAATACGCCCTACGGTGGCCGGCCGGGCGAGGAGATCGTCGCCCTGACCCGGAGCGGATGTGAGCGGCTGTTCGATGAGGGTTGCGACCTTGTCATCCTGGCCTGCAACACCGCCGCGGCGGTAGCGCTCCGTCGCCTACAGCAGACGTGGCTGCCGAGCTACCGGAGCCGGCTGGGTCGCCCGGCGAACGTTCTCGGCATCATCGTGCCGACCATCGAGGCCGCGACGGGACTTCCCTGGACGCAGGAGGTCGAGCGCCCGAGTGATAAGGTCGAGCGGGTCGACGTGCTGGGCATCTTCTCGACCCCGGCGACCGCCGCATCACGGGTCTATGAGATCGAGATTGACAAGCGCCGCGCCGACGTCGCTGTGTTTTCCGAGCCTTGCCCGACGCTCGCCCACCAAATCGAAGTCGGCGCCTCGGGAGATGAACTCCGTTCGACCGTGGCGGTGCACGTCGCCGGTCTGACGCGCCGGATTGGCCGGTCACCCGACCGCGCCATCCTGGGCTGCACCCATTATGAGATCGTCGCCGATCTGTTCCGCCAGGCGTTACCGCCGGGTGTTCCGCTGATCCATCAGCCGGAGGCCACCGCCGAGGCCGTGGCGCTCTATCTGGCGAGGCATCCTGAATATGAGGTCGGAACGGAGAGCACGCGCCGTTTCCTGACGACGGGACGTCCAGGCGCGCAGAACGGCTTGGTGCAGAGATTCTGGGGCGAGCCGCTGGTGTTCGAGGCCGCCTGAGCCGGGGTGGGTGCTCAGTGAGCCGCCGACTTCAGGTTCTCGAGTTCCTCTTTGAGTCGAAGCTTTTGTCGCTTCAATTCCATGATCCGAAGGTCGTCTCCTGAAGGTCGACTGACCTCATCCTCGATCGCGCGTTCCAGCGTCTGATGACGCAGGTCGAGTTCGCGGATGCGGGCTTCAATCGCCATCGGAGAGTCTCCTCTTGTTGACCAAGGTGAAAGCGAACACCCGTGACGATGCTCTGTCACTTCAAATATGGTTGTGCTCGCGAAAGGCGAGGGGATGGGAAAGAAGGAAACCGAGAGACTGGTTGTCGGCGTATCCGGCGCCTCCGGCGCCATTCTCGGCGTGCGCCTGTTGCAAGCGCTTGCCGAGCTCGGCGTCGAGAGCCACCTGGTCGCCAGTCGCGCCGCTGCTCTCACACTAGCCAAGGAAACTGGCCTGACCCTCGCCGATCTGGCGGCCAAGGCCAGCATTTCCTACCGTTCAGGTGAAGTTGGCGCGGCGATCGCCTCCGGCTCGTTCCAGACTCGCGGCATGATCATCGCCCCTTGTTCGATCCGCACGATGAGTGAGATCGCCACCGGCGTCACCTCGTCGCTGATCACACGGGCGGCGGATGTCACCCTGAAAGAGCGCCGGCTCCTGGTGCTGATGGTGCGCGAGACACCTCTGCACCTCGGCCACCTGCGAACCCTGGTCCAACTGGCGGAAATGGGCGCAGTGATCGCACCCCCGGTCCCGGCTTTTTACGCCGGCCCGACCAACCTCACCGCCATCGCTGACCAATGCGTCGGCCGGGCGCTCGATCTTTTTGGTTTCCGCTGGGGGGCGGTGCGCCGATGGGGCGAGGACCTGGAGGCAGCGGGCGAGGACACATCGTGAGTCTCTGGGCCTGGGCGTCGAGCGCCTGGGCAAGTCCGGGCGTCGAGCACGCCTGTCTCGATCTCCAGGACCGCGCGGGCCAGAGCGTAGTCCTGCTTCTCTGGGGAGGCTGGTGCGCCACGTGCGGACGACGCGTGGAGCCCGCGCTTGCCCACCGCACCGTTGAACTCGTCCGGCCGATCGAGACGGATATCCTGCGCCCAATGCGCGCGATACGCCGCGCGCTGGCGCACACGCCGTCAGGTCTGGACGACCAAACGCAACAAGACGCCCATGCGCAGGTTCGCGCCGTCGAACTCAATCTCGAGCGGGCGATGCTGGACGTTCTGGAACTCCAAATGAGCGAACAGTCGTTCGAGACGGAAGCGGTCGCTGACGTCGCGCAGACGATCCTCATGCTCATGGAAATCTGGAGCGGCGGCCCGATCAGCGAAGACGACCGCACACTTGCCGTCGCCCTAGTCGAAGCGCTGGCGTGAGAATTGCCCGGGGCGCAGGCTCTGCTAGTATCCGGAACCGATGGACGACAAGTCGCAAGACGACGATCCGGACGCCGCGCTTCGCATCCAGCTCGCGGGAGTTCGCCAGGCCCACCAGGACCTCGATGACGCCGTGCACGCCCTCGAAGCCCAGGCCTCTCCAAACCAGCTTCAAATTGCACGCCTGAAGAAGCAGAAGCTGGCGTTGCGCGACCAGATCGCTCAGCTCGACCGGCGGCTGACCCCCGACATCATCGCCTGAATCCGTCCTCGCCTGAATCCGGCCTCGCCTTGCCGCCGGCGTGGCCGTCGGCCATATCGCGCTCATGGATGAGGATCTGTTGCGCGGGGTCGTCGACGCCGCGATGAAAGCCGGCGCCACCGGCGCCGAAGCCGTGTTCGCCGAACGAGCGGCGCTGTCTTTGGGCGTGCGCATGTCGGCCCTTGAGGAAGTTGAACGGGAGGAGTCCCGCGAACTCGGCGTGCGCGTGTTCGTCGGCGCCCGCCAGGCCAGTGTTTCGGGGTCGGACATGTCGGCCGACGGCCGCGCCCGGCTTGTCGAGCGGGTGATGGCCATGGCCCGGCTCGCAGCCGAGGATCGTTTCGCCGCCCTGGCGCCAGACGAACATCTGGCGCGGGGTCCTTTCCCGGAGCTGGGCCTCTTTGATCCTTCCGAGCCGAGCGCCGAGGCGCTGGAGGAGCGGGCAAGGACGGCCGAAGACAGCGCCATGGCCATTGATGGTGTCACCAACTCCGGCGGCGGATCGGCAAGTTGGTCGTCTTCAGCCTGGCGCCTGGTGACCAGCGGGGGATTCTCCGGCGACTACCGGGCGACGGCCTCGTCGGTCTCGGCCCAGGCGATCGCCGGTGAAGGCGCGGCCATGGAACAGGCCGGCGAGGGCAGGGCGACCCGCTGGGCGGACGATTTGCCCTCGCCCGAAGCGGTCGGGTCGGAAGCAGGCCGTCGCGCGGTCGCCGCCCTCGGCGCACGGAAGATCGATTCGGTCACAGCACCGGTGATCTTCGAAAACCGCCTGTCGTCGTCGCTTCTGGGACCGTTTATCGGCGCAATCTCAGGTCCCTCCATCGCCCGCGGGGTGTCGTTCCTGAAGGAACGGCTGGGCGAGAGCGTGTTCGGAGGCGATATCTTCCTGATTGATGATCCGCATGCAGTACGTGGGCTCGGTTCATCGCCGTTTGACGATGAAGGCGTGGAGAACCAACGCGTCGAAATCGTCAGAGGCGGCATCCTGACGACCTGGTTGCTCAACACCAGCGCCGCTCGCCAGCTCAGCCTTGAAACCACGGGCCATGCGGCCCGCGGTCTCGCCGGCCCGCCCGGCGTCGGCGTCTCGAACCTCGCCATGTCGACAGGGACTCAGGATCTCAACGGACTCATGCGCGAAGCCGGCGCCGGGGTACTGGTCACCTCGATGTTCGGTCCCTCGCTCAACGCCAACACCGGCGACTGGTCGGTTGGCTGCTCCGGACACTGGTTCGAAAACGGCGCGATCGCCTATCCGGTGACCGAGATCACCGTCGCCGGCAATCTGATCGATATCTATCGCCGGCTGGTCCCCGGCAGCGACCTGGAGATTCGCGGACGCGTCAACGCACCCTCGATCCTCGTCGACGCGCTGAGCATCGCAGGCAAGTAGGAAACGCGATGTCCCAGCTTCTGCATCTGGTGATCGGCGGTGAGCTCAAGGACCTGAGCGGCGTGGAATTCCGCGATCTCTCCAAGGTCGACCTCGTTGGCGCCTATCCCAACTACGAGGAGGCATATCGCGCCTGGAAGGCCAGAGCCCAGGCGACGGTCGACAACGCTCACATGCGCTATTTCATTATCCACGCCCATCGCCTGCTCGATCCCGACGCAGAAGATGGGCGGCCCTAAGGATTTACCTCAGCACCGTCTTGCCGTTCTTGATCACCGTCGCGCCGCGGGCCTTCACCCTGGCCTCGAACGAGATCACCTTATCGTCGCGCCATAGATCGACTGTGATCAGGTCTCCGGGGAATACCGGGGCCGAGAAGCGCGCCTGATGCGAGGCAATGATGTCGGCGTCATAGTCGGTGATCCCGGCAAGGACAGCGCGGCAAGTGATCCCGTAGCTGCACAGGCCATGCAGGATCGGTCGTTCGAAGCCGGCTCGGTGGGCCACCTCCGGATCGGAATGCAGCGGATTGCGGTCGCCGTTCAGGCGATAGAGCAAAGCCTGATCCGGCCGGGTCTGAAAATCGAGCGAATGATCCGGCGCCCGAGCCGGAACCGGATGCGGCTCGGGCGCACCCTCCGAGGGACCGCCAAAGCCGCCGTCGCCGCGTGCGAACGTCGAACCGGTGAGGATAGCTACGGTTTCGCCAGCCTCATCGGTCCAGGTCGTTTCGTTGACGATCACCGCGCCCTTGTCCTTGCCCTTGTCGAAGGCGCCGACGGTCCGGGCAGCGGCTGTGAACGCGCCCGAAGCCGGCAGCGGCTTTCTGAGTTCAACCTTCTGCTCACCGTGAACCACCATCAGATAGTTGATCTCGCTGCGGCGCATTCCCTCCGGCATGGCTGGCTCCGTCCTTCCGGCCCGTCCGCCGGCGGCCAAGACAGTGGCCGCTGTGGGAACTACTTTCAGGCCCCGCTCGTAGGTGAAGGCAAGTTCGCGGGCGTCGAGCGGATCGGCGGAAAGTCCGATGCCGAGCGCGTACAGCATCACATCCTTGTCGCCGTAGCTGAAGGTGCGTGGCGCGGACTTCTGTTCCAGGATGTCGGGATAGTAAATCGTCATCGTCTTCTCCCTGTCTCTCGCCAAGCATCTAGCCCGCGCCCCGCCCCAAGGCGCAAGGGTTTGCGTCTGCCCGGTGGCGGTTTGCCCGCGAACCGCTGATCAGCTAAGAGGCCCGCTCCGTCCTTACCGGCTGCGCGAGTGGCCCAGGCTCCTCCAAGAGAACTGAATGACTGACACCCCTCCCGCCCCTGAGATTTCAATGCAGGGCGCGCCCATCTTCTACTCCCGGCCTGAACCTTTGAGTGCGGCCAACCACAGCGCACTTGGCATCAAGCGCATCGACCGGCCCTGGGCCTTCGCCTCCAAGAGCAACATCGTGCCGGTTGTGGTGACCGAGTTTCCGCAGACGGCGATCTCCTGCCCAATCATTTTCGCCGGCGATCGGCGCCAACCCCTGGCTGTGGTGGGTGTCAATCAAAGGGAGAACTTGTTTCTCAAGGACGATGGTTATTTTCTGCCCGGCTACTACGTGCCGGCCTATGTGCGTCGCTATCCTTTCGTTCTGGCCTCCGACGAAAAGCGCGAAAGTCTGGTGATCTGCATCGACCGGGATGCGCCGATGGTCGGCGACTTGCCGGACCTGGCGTTGTTTGACGCCGCCGGCCAGCCGACCGACTACACGAAGAGCTGCGTCGAGTTCTGCAACAGCTTCGAGGTGGAGGTGCGGCGCACCGAATCCTTCGTCAATCTGCTGACGGATCTTGATCTGTTTGAAACCCGGACCGCCTCCTACACCCCAGTGGGTCCGGACAATCAGCCGACCGGCCCCGCGCAGACGGTGGCGGAGTTCTTCGCGGTCTCGGAAGAAAAGCTCAAAGCCCTTCCGGACGACAAGCTGCGGCAGATGGTCGACACGGGCGCCTTGGCGCAGGTCTACGCCCACCTCACCTCGCTGTTTGGCTGGGATCGGCTGATCGCCAACTCGCTGCAGCGCGCCGCCCAGCCTCCGGCCGCCAACTTCAACTGACGATACGACGAGCGCCGCCGCTTCGATTTCGCAAAAGTTCGCAAGACTGCGGGTGCGACTTTTTGGCTCACCCCGATAGGAGCGCAGAGAGACGGAAACGCCTCAAAGCCTGCGGACTGCGACAATCCGACACGCCGTTCACCTCTTGGCAAAGCTTGGCGTTTATCCCCATGTTCGACCTGTAAGTTTTACAGTTCGAGTGCGCGTGATTCAGTCGGAGTACCGTGGGGACTGGCGGACGTACGCCCCCGCCCTTCCACGTCGCGTCGTCAGCGTTGTGTGCGTGCTCGCATCGGCGTCTTAACGAACGCGCGTGTCTGTCTCCTCGGTCGTAACCTAGAGGGGCTACAGATATGAACGTTTCCTTCACCACCCAGCAGCGCCACACGGTCGCGCAAGGTCTCTTTATTCTCGCGACCGCCATCGCCCTCGTAACCGTTGCCGCGGCCACGGGTTCGATGCCGAGCGGATTCACCGTGCAGGCGGAAACGCTAATGGCCTTTGCCCAAGGCGCGCTCGGAGCCTGAACGCTCAGTACGCATGACCGACTGACCTTTCGGGCATCCCGGAAGGCGCGCGCCGCATCGGATCCTTCTGTGACCGTGGGCGGACCTCAGCGTACCCCGCCGCCCGCGCTCGTCACAGCGAGGGTCCAGGCAATCCCTGAAGGTGCCGGATCCTTCATTGAGCGCCTGGGCCCTCGCTCCCCTCTCAGCCTCCAAACATCGCAGACGACCTGTCAGGGCGGTCCTCTCCCTGGGAAGTTGGGCTAGCGCTTCAGATCAGGCGGAGTCGCCTCAGCGACCAAGGCAGAGGCGGCGTCGTCAATCGAGATCAACGTCTGCGCCTGGGAGCCAAGGCGGCGAAGCGCGACTTGACCTTCCTCGGCCTCGCGGCGGCCGACCACAGCAATGACCGGGACCTTGGCGAGGGAGTGCTCGCGCACCTTGTAACCCACTTTCTCGTTGCGAAGGTCGATCTCGACCCGAAGGCCCTCCACCCGCAGACGCTGAACCACGCGCCCGGCGAATTCGTCGGCGTCCTGGGTGATCGTGGCCACCACCACCTGCGTCGGCGCCAGCCACAGCGGGAACGCCCCGCCGTAATGCTCGATCAGGACGCCGATAAATCGCTCCATCGAGCCGAGGATGGCCCGGTGCAGCATGACCGGCCGGTGTTTCTGACCGTCCTCCCCGATATAGGCCGCGTCCAGACGCTCGGGCATGACGTAATCCAGCTGATGAGTGCCGCACTGCCAGGTGCGGCCGATGGCGTCTTTCAGGTGGAACTCCAGCTTAGGTCCGTAGAAAGCGCCCTCGTTCGGCAACCGCTCCACCTTGACGCCGGCGGCGAGCGCCGCCCGCTCGAGGCTGTCTTCGGCGATCGTCCATTGTTCGTCCGTACCAAAACGTTTCTCCGGGCGAAGCGCAAGCTTCACGGAATGCAGCTCGACACCAAGGTCGGCGTAAACGCTCTTCAGCAGACTGACGAAGTCGCGTGTTTCCGGTTCGACTTGGCCGTCGGTGCAGAAGATGTGGCCGTCATCCTGGGCCATCTGACGCACTCGGAGAAGACCCAGCAGACCGCCGGAACCTTCATTGCGATGAAGGCCGTCGAACTCCGCCATGCGGATCGGCAGCTCGCGGTAGCTGCGCTGGCCGTGGTTGAACATCTGCACATGGCCGGGACAGTTCATCGGCTTGACGCACAGGGTTTCGCCCTCGTCAGTCCCACAGATGAACATGTTGGCGTGGAACTTCTCCCAGTGGCCGGACCGCTCCCACAGCGACCGATCAAGAATCTGCGGTGTCTTCACCTCGACATAGCCCATCTGTTCAAGCCGACGTCGCAGGTAGTCGATGAGCACCCGGTAGAGCGTCCAGCCCTTGGGGTGCCAGAAAACCATGCCCCGGCCCTCTTCCTGGAAATGAAATAGATCCATTGCGGCGCCGAGCTTGCGATGGTCGCGCTTTTCGGCCTCCTCGATGCGCTTGAGGTGCTCGGCGAGGTCGGCGTCGGAGGCCCAGGCCGTACCGTAGATGCGCTGAAGCTGGGCGTTCCTTTGATCCCCTCGCCAGTAGGCGCCGGCGAGCTTGGTCAGCTTGAATGCCTTTCCGATATGGCGCGTGGACGGCAAGTGCGGCCCCCGGCAAAGGTCCTTCCAGTCCCCCTGGCGGTAGACTGTCACGGGTTCGCCGGCCGGGATGCTCTCGATGATCTCGGCCTTGTAGATCTCGCCGATGCCCTGGAAATGGGCCACCGCCTCGCC
Organism: Caulobacteraceae bacterium; assembly: GCA_036491275.1. Classification (GTDB taxonomy): domain Bacteria; phylum Pseudomonadota; class Alphaproteobacteria; order Caulobacterales; family Caulobacteraceae; genus Acaudatibacter. The sequence goes on along the minus strand of DASXCH010000218.1, from coordinate 1,650 downwards.
GCGATCCCAGACCTCGCGGGTGATGGCTTCGTCGCGGTCGACAATCTCGCGCATCCGCGCCTCTATCTTGGACAGATCCTCCAGCGAGAAGGGCTCGTCGCGGGCGAAGTCGTAATAGAAGCCGTCCTCGACGTTGGGGCCAATGGTCACCTGGGTGCCGGGAAAAAGCTCCTGCACGGCCTCGGCCAGTACGTGAGCGGTGTCGTGACGAATGACCTCCAGCGCATCGGGAGAGTCGCGTGTCAGGATCTGGATCGCGCCGCCGTGAGGCAGCGGCCTCTTCAGGTCTAGGAGTTCGCCGTCAAGGCGGACCAGGAGGGCCTTTTTGGCCAGAGATGGGGAGATCGCCGCCGCTATGTCGGCGCCAGTCGCGCCATCGTCGAAACGTCGCGCCTGACCGTCCGGAAATTTTACTTCGATCATCGGTCTTCAATCTTTCGCATCGGGGCGGCACGGGATCGTAACCCGAGCCGCCGAGGGGTTGGCATCGGCAAAGGCGCCGCGCAGCCAGCCAACCGCCGCGCAGGGGCCCGTGCAGGAGAAGCGCTTCGGCCGCATAGTCCGAACAGGTCGGCTGGAAACGGCAGTTGCGTCCGATCCACGGCGAGAGCATCAGCTTGTAGGCCCGGTGGCCTAGCCGGATGGCGCTCTCGTAAGGGTTCATGCCGACGGGAAGTTGTGGGCGGGAGGGCCCGTTAGGCCGCGTCGGCGGGGCTAGTTCGTCCACGGTCGCATGAACTTGAAACCCGGGCGTTCATGGCCTTACGGCAAGCCTCAGCCGTCGCCTCGAACGCCAACATGGCGGAGGTGTGACGCGCCGGATAGTCTCTGACCGGTTCAAGCATCTCAAGGTCCGAAAAGCGCCCGCCGGGCGCAGGCGCGCCCTGCTTCAACATAGCACGGAAGGCGTCGCGGGCCATTTCGATTTCAGTGACATCGGCGCCGACGACGTGCGCGCCCAGCACCGCGGCGGCGGCCTGACCCAGAGCGCAGGCCTTCACGTCTTGGGCGAACCTGGCGATCCTGGATCCGTCCATCTCGACATCGACAATGACCCGGCTGCCGCAAAGCTTCGAAACCTTTTCGGCGCTAGCTTGCGGCGCAGGAAGTCGCCCCGCGTGCGGCAGATTGGCAGCCAGGGTCAGAATCTTCGCCGAATAGAGATCGTCGATCATGGCCGTTCATATAGCCCGCACCGCCTCATGACGGGAGGGGTCGTCGGGAAAGCTGATCTTTTCGGTGATAACCCTTTTCGCCGACGGCGAGGGCCAGGTCGCTGGCCGGCGGGCGGCCATCGCTGACGCGCGCCAGCATCGAGCGATAGTCGTGCTTTGGTGTCCAACCCAGAGCGTGCCGGGCGGCGGCGCTGTCATAGACGCGTCCAATCGCAGGAAACATTCGCCAGCCCAGTCGCTCGTAGACCAGGGCATGTTCAGGGACACTCCGAGCAAGCGCCGCCTGCGCATCGGAGCCAAGCTCGGCCAGATCCTCGCGGACAAAAGGCGTCGTGGCGCTGACGACAAAGGGACCGGGTCCGGCCTCGGCGGCGTGTCTGGCGGCAAGAAGATGAGCCTCGGTCACGTCCTCGATATCGGCGCGGCGGTAGAGGAACTCGTTGAGCCTGACGTTGCCTCGGGCAAAGGCGGCGGC
>DASXCH010000217.1:0-6305 GCA_036491275.1 Caulobacteraceae bacterium | reverse complement strand
GCGGGTGCAGGCGCTGGCCGCCGCCCATACCCTTCTGGCGGAGCGCGGCTGGCAAGAGGTCGCCCTCGATCAGATTGTCCGCCAGCAGCTCAACCTTCTGAGCTCACACCGGATCGCCATCGAAGGACCCGAAGTCATGGTCTCTTCCTTCGTGGTTCAGCCGCTCGCGCTGGTCATCCAGGAACTTCTGATCAACGCGACGCTTCACGGGGTGCTGTCGGGCGCCGAGGGAACGCTGACCATAGGCTGGGTCGCCCTGGAGGATCGCGGAGGGTTCGAACTGACCTGGGAGGAAGCCGGCGGCCCGGCGCCGCCCGAGATCCAACGCCCTGGGTTCGGCACGGCCATCACCCGCGGCATGATCGAAAAGCAACTTCGCGGCACGGTGCGCCGCAACTGGACCGAAACGGGCCTCATCGTGACGATCAATGTGCCCACGGGTCGCGACCCCGCTCGCCCCGCAACTTCGGCTTGAGGACCGCCCCTCCGGTTACGCCGGACGGCCGGTATTTCGTCGTTCGCGGGCGGCTATGGCGAACCTCCAACCCAAACCTCGACCCCGACGATCGCCAGGCGCTTGTCGACGCGCTGATGACCGCGCGGCGGACCGTGCGGGCGGCGCGCCAAGCTGGGGACCAGGACGCGGAGGCGCACGCCCATGAGGCCATCGACATCGCCAAACGCAAACTCGGTGAGCGAGGACCGGTCTGGTGGACGGACGATGCGCCGGACTTCAACCGTCACATGGCCCGCAACACACCCTACGCGGGCTGGTTCGCGATGCTGAGCTAGGCGCTGAGGGGCTCGGCCATCAGAGCATCGCCAACCGTGTCTTGCGGGTGGGGCGCGGGAAATCCGCGTCTATCGCCGCCAGGTCCTCCGCCGTGAGCTCGAGATCGAGCGCGCGGCGGTTGTCGGCGACATGCGCCACGTCGCCGGCCTTGGGTATGGCGATGACCGTTGGCGCGCGCAGCACCCATGCCAGCGCAACCTGCAAGGGGGTCGCGTCATAGCGTTTGGCGACCAGGGCCAGCCCAGGAGAGCTCGGCAGGCGGCCCTGGCCGACCGGGCTATAGGCCATGGTCGGGATGTTTTGCGCTGCCATCTGGGGCAGCAGATCGAACTCCGCGCCACGCTCCGTCACGTTGTAGAGGATCTGGTTCGTCGCGCAGTGCTCGCCGCCTGCGCGGAAGAGCTGCTGCATATCGCCGTGATCGAGATTGCTCACGCCCCAACGTCGGATCTTCCCGGCTTGGATAAGCGCCTCCATCCCCTCGACCGTCTCGTCCAAGGGGACCGATCCGCGCCAATGCAACAGGTAGAGGTCGAGGTTGTCGGTCTTGAGCCGCTTCAGGCTGGTTTCGCAGGCCTTCTCGATCCGCCCGCGCCCGGCGTTCTGGGGATAGACCTTGCTGACCAGGAAGACCTGATCGCGCACGCCCGCCAACGCTTCGCCTAGCCAGGTCTCGGTGGCGCCGTCGCCGTACATCTCCGCCGTATCGATCAGCGTCATGCCCAGGTCGATACCGGCCCGAAGGGCGGCGATCTCCTGTTTGCGCTGGCGAGGGTCTTCACCCATGCGCCACGTGCCCTGGCCCAAGGCGGGCACGTCGGTCTTATCGGGTAGGGCTACAGCACGCATGATCGCGTCATATCCCGCCAAGTCGGCGCAACGCCAGACCCGCTCGACTGTCGCTGTGCGCCAGGCATCAGCGCAGCTGGCTGTCCTTGCTGCCACGACGATTGATCCCGACCAAGACGATACGGCTGTCGCGGCCCGACTGGCACGTGACGCAGGTCCTGACGCCGCGCAGGGCCTTGCGCCGCGCCTCCGGAATGTCGTCGCCACACTCCACGCAGTGCTCCGCGCCCTCGCCGACGGGAAGACGGGCGCGCGCGGTCAAGACGCCATCGGTGATGGTGTCTTCGATCTGATCCAAGACGGCGCCTTCGTGCGCCCAGCCGGTCGCCATGTTCTCTCCAGCGAAAATGAGACTGTAGGACGTAGATGGGGCCATCCGCGCCGATCCAAGCTGAGCCGCTAGGCTGCCGGTCGATCCGCGGTAGGGGCTCCAGTCGCGGTGAACGGGCCGCAGGCCAAGGCGTTGAACGTTGATGCAGCGCAGCTTCAGCTCTTGAAACGGCCGACCGTCGCCCGCCGCAAAACGCTCACCGCCGAGAACCTCGCGGACCTTGGCGCGGATCGCCTGGCCGACATCCTGCTGGGCGTGGCCGATACTCGGCCCGACCTGAAACGACGCCTGCGGATGGAAGTGGCGGCGGGGCAGGGCGCCGAACACCTCGTTCCGCAAATCGACAAGCGCCTGGCGACCCTGCAAACCAGCCGTGGCCAGGTCAGCTGGCGCCAGAAGCCGGCCGTCATCCGCGACCTCGGCGCCCTGCGTGAGCTGATCGCCGAACGTCTGGCGGAGTTGGACCCAGGCGCCGCTCTGGAGCGGATATGGCTGTTCCTGGAAACCGCCGTGCCGGTCAGCCGGCGCTTCCGCGATCGCGATCCATCGGTCGCCGCTGTCTATCTCGAGGCGGCGGCCGACTTGGGCCGGTTGCTCGCCAGCCACGATCCGACCCTGGCCGCGAACCTGTTGGTTGAGGCGGTCGTGGCGCATCCGCAGGCCTGGTCGGAGTGGCTTCCGGCCACCTTGGCGCAGACGTCACCCCCCATGGCGAGAATCGCCCTCGCCCAGGCGCAGACTCGTCAGGCGAAAGCGGCCGGATGGTTGACCGTGATCCGACACCTGGCCGACGCGGCCGGCGACGTCGAAGCCTACCGCGAAACTTATTCGCCTGAAGGCCTCGCTACGCCTGGGATCGCTGTCGACGTCGCGCGACGCTACCTGGCGACCGGGGCGGTTGAGGCGGCTGGCGGCGTGCTTCGGGGGGCGGCTCCCCGTCCCGGTCGGGGCGGAAGACTGGCGGCGCCCGACTTCAACTGGGAGACCGCGTGGATCGATTATCTAGATCAGGCAGGCGACACCGAAGCCGCCCAGGCGGTCCGCTGGGCCTCTTTCGAGCGCACGCTCGATGTGGGCCGCGCGCGCGCGTTCACCGCGCGGCTGACCGGGTTCGAGGACGTCGAAGCCGAGACCCGGGCCTTCGCCCACGCCGCCGAGCATCCTGATTTCCAACTGGGATTGCAGTTCTTGATGGCTTGGCCAGCGCTTCCCGAGGCCAGCCAAATGCTCCAGGCGCGTCAGGGTGAGATCAAGGTCGACGCGCCGGAAGCCGAGCTATGGGCTGCCAAGCTTCGGCGGCGCTATCCGGCTGCAGCCCATTTGCTGCTGCGGCGGGCGGCGGCGGCGGCCTTCCGAAGGCGCGAGTTCAAATTATGCGAACGGCTCACTCAGGAGGCTGAAACAATCCCTGTTTGAAGGCTTGGGCGCGGCGACTGTCGCTACCCCCTGCCGTCCGCGAGAAGACGCGCGATCTGGGTGGCCAGTTGGTCTTGTGTGTAAGGCTTGGCGAGCCTTGGAAGGTCTCGTTGATCGGCCTCATCCAGCTCTGCAAAGCCGGTCGCCAGCAACACGGGCAGCTGGGGCAGGAGGCGCTGGACCTCCCGCGCCAACTCGACCCCAGTCATGCCAGGCATCGCGTAGTCGGTAATCATAAGGTCTGGCCGCAGACCATTCGTCAGCAGATGCAAGGCATCCACGCCCGAATTCGCCTCGACCACGCGATGTCCCAGATCTTCCAAGAGCGCGACCGTGCTGCCGGCGATCAGGGGGTCGTCGTCGACCAGTAGAATTGTCACTGGCGAGGTCTGGTGGATCGGCGCCATCGGCAAAGTCGGCTCAACGGCGGCCTCTGTCGCGACGGGCAGCCACAGGCGGACTGTCGTCCCCTCGCCGGGGGTGCTTTCCAGTCGCAGCGCGCCCCCCGACTGCTCTGCCAAGCCGAACACCATGGACAGGCCCAGACCCGTACCCTTGCCCACATCCTTGGTGGAGAAGAACGGCTCGACGGCCCTGGCGACGGTATCCGCGTCCATGCCTTCGCCCGAGTCGCGCACCGTGAGCAGAACATAGCCGCCCGCTCTGACGCCAGATTCGCCCTGGGCGAGGGTGCGAGCCGCGATATGGATCGTCAGGTCGCCGCCGAGGGGCATGGCGTCGCGGGCATTCACGGCGAGGTTCAGAAGCGCCATTTCCAGCTGATTGGGATCGACGTTGATGGTCGGCACACCGGCTTCCGCTTCGAGGGCGACCCGCACCATTGGTCCCACGGAGCGCTCGATCAGGCCCTTCATGTCCTCCACGAGGCGCTCGACGTCGATCACCTGGGCCTGAAGTTCCTGTTTGCGGGCGAAGGCCAACAGGCGCTGCGTCAAGGTCGCCCCGCGCCGAGCTCCTTCCATCGCGCCGTTCAAGAGGCGGGTCTGCCGCGGATCCTCGCCCATGCGCTTGGAGAGCAGGTCGAGATTGCCAATGACCGCCATCAGGAGGTTGTTGAAGTCGTGGGCGACGCCGCCAACCAATTGGCCGAGCGCCTCGATCTTCTGAGCTTGGATAAGGGCAGCCTGAGCGCGTTCGCGCGTGCCGATCTCGTCGCGCAGGCGGTCGTTGGCTGCCGCAAGCTCCCGGGTTCGTTCGACCACGAGCTGTTCCAACACAGTGGCGGCGTCACGCTGGCCCTCGAGATAGGTGCGGGCCTCGTACTGGCGCCGCCTCGCCCTTTCGGCCGAGAGCACAGTGGCTTGCAGGGTGATCGCTTGAAGGGGCCGTTCAAGGAAGGTGACGTTTTGCAGACGTTGGACCAATTCCCGCCGAAAGGCTCCGAACCTGGGGCCTTCGTTCTGATTGGTCAGCACGATGAACGGCTGATCCGACCACGGGGCCTGGTCGCGCACCCAGTGCTCCACTCCGGCGACGGCCCCGCCGTAGAGGGCTTCTTCCGCCACGATGACGACCTCGACGGTCTGCGTCAGCGCGCGGATCAAATCGACAGGTGCGGAACAGACGAGGGGCTGAAGCCCAGCCCGCTCAATCAGTCCGGCGATGGCGGCGGCGTCGCGGCCGATAGGCGCCAGGATGGGAACGACGCCTTTGCGATTCTCAACTCTTGCCATCGGCTTCGTGGGGCATGAGGGGCGCCTCCTCACCCCGGTACTCCGGCGTACCGGTGAAAATGCCACTGAAGCCGCGCAGCGGCGGCCCGACCTGGATCCCCCGGCTGCTCAACTTGAACTCGCGGATGGAATGTTCGTGGTTGCCGCTTCGCTTCTTGACGACCGAAAGCGCGCGGCGGACGAGGCCGTCGTACTCGAAGTAGCGCAGCATCATCACGCCATCGGCGAGGTAGCTGATGTCCAGCGGCGTATCCATCGGACCGACGATGCCGTTCTGGGCCAGGACGAGGAAGGTCAACACGCCGCACTGGCTCAGATAGCTCAGCAACTCATGCATCTGCAGGATCAAGAAACGCTCATCCGGCATGGCGTTGAGATAGCCATTGAGGCTGTCGATGATCACGATCTGCGCGCCATCGCCCTCGACGCTGCGGCGAACGGTATCCGCAAATTCGCCCGGCGCCATTTCGGCGGGATCGATCTGGTGAACGTCGATCAGGCCAGATTCTATGAATTCCTCGAGCGGGAGCCCAAGCGCCCTTGCCCGCGCGCTCATTGTGCCGCGCCCTTCGTCGAAGGCGAAGATCACCGAGCGTTCGTTGCGACGGGCCGCAGCGATTGCGTAGGTCAGGGCTAGTGACGATTTGCCCACTCCGGCGGAGCCGATGAGCAACATGTTTGTCCCGCGCTCGAGCCCGCCGCCGAGCAAAGCGTCCATCTCGCCGTTTCCACTAGGGACCAGATCTGCGTTGAACGTCTTATGGTGCTCGGCCGCGACAAGACGAGGATAGATGACCAAACCGCCTTTTCGAATGTTGAAGTCGTGGAAGCCGCCCTTGAAGTCTATGCCACGCATCTTGATGACCCGGAGCCGCCGGCGCTGGGCGCCGTAGTCGATGGCGAGCTGTTCCAGCAACACCACGCCGTGGGCGATGGAATGCAGCTGCAGGTCGTTTTGCTGCGACGACAGGTCATCGAGCAGGACGACCGTCGTCTTGCGGCCGGAAAAGAAGTGTTTCAACGCCAGGATCTGGCGCCGATAGCGCAGGGGGCTCTGGGCGAGCAGCCTTAGTTCAGACAGGCTATCCAAGACGATGCGGGCCGGGTTGAGCGCCTCCACTTGGTCGAAGATCATCTGGGTGGTTTCGTGGAGCTCCATCTCGGCCGGCTGGAGCACGGTCAGCTCCTGGCTTGGATCGAGCGTCGTCTCCGGCGGCACGAG
>DASXCH010000216.1:0-5983 GCA_036491275.1 Caulobacteraceae bacterium | reverse complement strand
CACCGGGAGTCCGATTTTTGCCGATGGCGTTTATGTTCCAACTGACGTTCTGGATGTTCATCCAGGCTCATCAACGGATACAATCGTTGCATGGACGGCGCCTACTTCAGGTGATTACACAATTTCGGGTTCATTTGCACTTTTAGACATAACTCCGCACCCCATTATAGGCGAAGTGTACGAAGGTAGTTCTCAGTTATACTCCCAAGTGTTAACTGGACCGGGCGCAACTTCAGACGCCGTCGGCGGATCTGAGAGCTTTGACCTGACAGAATACGTTTCTGCGGGAGAGACAATTTATTTTGGTGTCAATGACGACAATGATTACGACTTCCAGTCGACGGGTCTGATCGCGACTATCGAGAGCGTGGGTGTTCCCGAGCCGGCGACCTGGGTGCTGATGCTGGCCGGATTCGCCGGCATGGGCGCGATGCTGCGGGCCCGCCGGGAGAAGGTGAACGCGCTCGCCTGATCTGCGCCTCTCGTGGGCGACGGACGCTTCGATGGCTGCCGCGCGCGGCGGAAAGCTTGGACTTAGCGCGGCGGAGGTCGGCGATCAGCCAGACTCGCCACGTTCGGCGCGAGCGTCATTGCATTCCGCTAATGTGTGTTTTCCACCCTGCGTCGGACCTAACTTCCGCTCACGTTGCGCTTGGCCCGTCCACCGCCACGCGGCCCCGTCCCCCGAAGGAAGGGCAAGCTCTGGTAGGCCCGCTCTCGTATGACCAACGGATAAAAGGGGGCGCCTATGAAGAGGATACTCATCAGCGCGTTTGTCGCCGCGATGCTGGCGGGCGGGGTCATGGCCGAGCCGGCGCGGCCGCTGCCCTCGCCGGATCGCTTCCTGTTCTGGACGCCGGCCGAGCAGCTCGTCGGCTATCGCAACATCGAGAAAATCTTCCCCACGCGCGTCGTCAGGCGCGGCCCCGCCGTCGCCGCTCTGGCGCGCGACCCGCGGCCGTTCGACGTCTCCTATTCCCAGGGCGGCGCGCAGATGGATGTCGCGGGCTTCATGGAGCGCAACCGCGTCTCCGGCCTCATCGTCGTGCAGCACGGGCGCATCCTGCTCGAACGCTATGGCCTCGGCCGCAAGCCCGCCGACCGCTGGACGAGCTTTTCGGTCGCCAAATCCATCACCTCGACGCTGATCGGCGCGGCCATCCGCGACGGCGACATCGCCGGGCTCACCGCGTCCGTGACGCGCTACATGCCGGAGCTCGCGGGGACGGCCTATGACGGCGTGACGGTGGGCGATCTCATCACCATGCGCTCGGGCGTGAAGTGGAACGAGGCCTACACGGACCCGAAATCCGACGTGGCCCGGTTCTCGAGCGGCCCCATGCCCGCGGATGGCGGCGATCCCATCGAGGCCTACATGGCGAAGCTGCCCCGCGCGCACCCGCCGGGGACGGTCTTCAATTACGATACGGGCGAGACCGATCTGGCCGGGCTGCTGGTCGTCCGCGCGACCAGGAGGCCGCTCGCCGACTATCTCTCGCAGAAGATCTGGTCGAAGATCGGCGCCGAGCAGGACGCCGTCTGGATCCTGGACGGCGCCGGCCACGAGATCAGCGGCTGCTGCCTCTCCATGACCTTGCGCGACTATGCGCGCTTCGGCCTGTTCTTCCTGCGCGGCGGCCAGGGCGTGCTGCCGCGGGGGTGGGTGAAGGACGCCTCGACCGCCCACGTCACCAGCGTCTACCCCGGCATGGGCTACGGCTACTTCTGGTGGATCCACCCGGGGGGAACCTATGCCGCGCAAGGCATCTTCGGGCAGGAGATCTATATCGACCCGGCGCGCGACCTCGTCGTCGCGGTCAACAGCGCCTGGGCCCAGCCGGACGATGACCCGGACTGGATCTCGATGGCCGCCTTCATGGCCGCGGTGAGCCGGACGGTGCGCTGATCGCGCCGGGGGGCGGCCCCTCCACCGCGCCCTGAGGAGAAGCGCCTAGGCCTCGAAATAGAGGTGATGATGGGTGCGGCAGCCGGGGTTGAACGGCGCGCCGCAGGCCGGGCAGCGATCCTCGCCGCCGACGTAGGCCTCGATCGTCAGCCGGTGGCGGCAGGCGCCGCAGAGGATCGCCGTTTGCGCCCACTCGGCGCGCGGCCAGACCGTGATCGGGTGACTGGCCAGGGCGTCGTGGCATTGTGCGCAGGCGTACCACGCGCCGCAGCAGCGCATCTTGATGGCGACGATGTCGAGGGCCGAGCGCCAGTGCGCGCAACGGGTCTGGGCGTCCACGTCGAGGCCCTTCACCGCGGGGCGAGGGGAGGATGAGCGCGTGCGGTCGCCGGAGTTGGTCATGGTCGCCAGCCTAAGGGCCGGCGCTCTTCGATAAAACACCCGGGTCCTGGATGGCCTCGCTCTTTCAACCAAACCGTCTTCCCCGGGCGCAAGTCCCGGGGATCCATTCGGCGCAAGCTTGTGAGTGGCCATGCCCGGCATGGCCACACCTCATTCAGCGTTCTTGGGTGGCCGGGACAAGCCCGGCCATGACGTTCAGATTTGGAAAATGCCGGCGGGACGCCGGCGCTCCGATAGGCGGCGAATCTCCGGGCGCGTCAGTACGCACACTCCTCGAAGACGTGGCTGATGTCGCCCTGCCAGGGGCCGTGGTAGGCCTCGAGCAGACGCTCGGCGGCGGTGACGCCGCTCTCGGCGATCTCCTGGACGTCGGCGAGGTAGCCGGTCTCGTCGACGAGGCCGGCGGAGAGGCGGTCGCGGCGCTTGAGCCCCTCGTGGGCGATGGCCAGCATGTCGATCGCCACATCCTGCGCCGTGCGCCCGGCGATCTGGGCTTTCAGCCCGACGCGGGCGGCGTCCTCCCGCAGCCGGGCGCGCTCTTCGCTCGTCCAGTCGCGACAGAGCTCCCACGCCGCGGCCATGCAGTCGGGGCAATAGAGCAGGCCCGCCCACAGCGCCGGCAGGGCGCAGAGGCGGCTCCACGAGCCGGCGTCGGCGCCGCGCATCTCCAGGTACTGCTTGAGGCGGACCTCGGGGAAGATGGTGCTGATGTGGTCGGCCCAGTCGCCGATGTTGGCGCGCACGCCCGGCAGCTCGGCCAGCTCGCCGGCCATGAAGGCGGAAAAGGAGCGGCCGGCGACGTCGTGATAGACGCCGTCGCGCTTGACGAAATACAGCGGCACCGAGAGGGCGTAGCGGGCGTAGGTTTCGAAGCCGAAGCCGTCGTCGAAGACGAAATCGAGGAGGCCCGTGCGATCGGGATCGGTGTCGGTCCAGATGTGGGCGCGGGTGGAGAGCCAGCCGTTGGGCTTGCCCTCCGTGAACGGGGAATTGGCGAAGAGGGCGGTGGCGATCGGCTGCAGCGCCAGGCTGACGCGGAACTTCTGGACCATGTCGGCTTCGTCGGCGAAGTCGAGATTGGCCTGGACCGTGCAGGTGCGCAGCATCATGTCGAGGCCGAGCGAGCCGACCTTGGGCATGTAGGCGCGCATGATGTCGTAGCGGCCCTTGGGCATGATCGGCACGTCGGCGCGCCGCCAGGTGGGGGCGAAGCCGAGGCCGAGGAAGCCCAGGCCCAGCTCGGCGGCGACGGCCTTCACCTCCTGCAGGTGGGCGCCGGTCTCGGCGCAGATGTCGTGCATGGAATCGAGCGGCGCGCCGGAAAGCTCGAACTGGCCGCCGGGCTCGAGGGAGACGTTCGCCTGACCGCGCGAGAGCCCGATCAGGGTCTCCCCGCCCCTGGCGTTGTGCTCCGTGACCGGGGCCCAGCCGAAGCGCTGCAGGCCCTCCAGGAGGGCGCGGATGCCGTCCGGCCCTTCGTAGGCGACGGGGGCGTGCGAGCCCCGGCGGAAGACGAACTTCTCATGCTCGGCGCCGACCCGGTAGGCGGAGGGATCCTTGCCGCCCTTGGCGAACCAGGCGGCCAGATCGGCGAAGGCGAGCGGTCTTTCGTCGGTCAAGGCTCCGGCCATGGCTTCCCCCGAAGTCGGCGCGCCCGATCCGGCGGCGGCCTAGAGCACGTGGTGGCGGCCGCCGGAAACCTCAAGCCCTGCGACCGCCCCACGCGACTCACTCAAGCGACTGCGGCAGCCAATCGCCCAGGACGGCTTGCCAAAGGGTTAGCGCGGGAACGAAGGCGCGCGGCGCTGCCGGCTGTCAGGGCCTTGGGGCATCGGTCTCTCCCCACTCGCCGAGGAGCTCCACATCTTCCCTGATCTTGTCCCTCCGACGGAGCATTTCAGAAGACTCCGCGCGACCTTTGCCGGTGGCCCATCGGCGCACCCATTCACGGTTTTCAGTCAGGCGCCGCCTGGCCTCGGTCACGTGGGTCGCCTCGTGGTCGTTTGTCATGGCAGGAAGATAGGCGCGCGTTGCGACAGGCGCCATGGGAGACGCGGCCCTCATTCGCTTAAGCTACGAAGGGCTACGGACGCCAATCGCCAAGGACGGCTTGCCAAAGGGTTAGCGCGGCGATGGCGGCGGTATCGACCCGCAGGATGCGGGGCGCCTGTTGTTGCGCAATCGGCGAAACTGCCCTCAACTCGACCGATGCAAGCCTCGGTTCGAGTTAGCGCCTGTGATCGACGATAGGGGGGACAGGGTGGCAAAGGGACGATGGCTGCCGACCGCCTTGTGGCTCGTGTCGCTGACGCTGGCGACCCCAATCGCTACGAACGCGGCGGCCGCGCCGCCCGGGGCCAGCTTCAGCTGCGTGAAACCATCAGAAATCGAGGCCTTAGTCTGTCGCGATCCTGAGCTGGCGGCGGCGGACCGGCGCATGGCCGCCTTCTACGCCGTCGCAAGGGCGGGCGCGCTGGGGCGCGGCTCGAGCCAGCTGGGGACGCAACGCGACTGGCTCAAGGAGCGCGACAGGGTGTGCGCGAGGGGCGCCCGGAAGGTGGCTCACACGAGCCTAAGGGCCTGCCTGATCGGCGAATACGACGACCGGCTGGAACAGCTGGCCATCGCCGACCTGATGGCGAGCCCGAAGGAGAGCCTGGCCGAGCTGGGCCGGATCCGGCCCAATTCCCTGCCGCTCTATCGCGCGGCCCACGACTATGCCGCGATCGACGATAGGAAGCGCCGGACGGCCGTGGTCGCGGCGGACCTTGCGTCGCTCTTTGCGACGATGGACGAAAACACGCGCAAGCAATTCTCGCCGTCGTCTCCGTACCATCTGGCCACGTCGCAGGTCGCAGCCGCCTCGGACGAGAATTTCGCCGCCTTCTTCTCCATGGACTCGGTGCTGGAGGTGGAAGGCGACGTGACCTGGCCCTGTGCCGTGCTGGTCCGGCGGCCCGGCCTGCTCCAAGGACTGGGAGCTTATTTCGGCGGCGCCATTGACGGACGCATTCCAGATTCCGATTGCGAGGACGCCCTGCCGCCGATGGGCGCGGTGGACGCGCTGGTCGATGAGGCAAACCGCATCCAACCTTTCGATTCCGGCACGATCCGGTTTTCGATTGGCCGTGACTATGCTCGGCTGAAGACCGCGGTGCGCCTTCATCGTACCGAGGAGTGGGAGACTAAGGCCGGCAAGGCCAAGAACGCCCTCGTCGCAATGACCAGAGAAGAGCGGGCGTGGCGGCGCGCGCACAAGGCCGAGTTCGCCAGGGCCCAGGCGGAATTGACAGCCTATTACATCAAGTATTTCGACGTGGCGCCCGAGGCGGCGCGTCGGGACGCCGTGAACGCCATCGACGCGCTGGTCGGCGACCCTTTCGAGGCGGACGACTAGGAGACCCCTCCTTCTACCAAGCTAAGAAGAGCTATCCACCCAGTCACCGAGCGCAGCTTGCCACAGGGTCAGGGCGGCGATGGCGGCGGTGTCGGCGCGCAGGATGCGCGGGCCCAGCGTCACCGGCATCACGAACGGTAACGCGCGCAGCATTTCCCGCTCGACGGGATCGAAACCGCCTTCCGGACCCGTCAGGATCGCGGCGGGACCGTTTGTGCCGCGCGCCGCGTCGGCCAGCGGTCGCGCATCGCCGCCCTCATCACAGAAGTAAAGTCGCC
>DASXCH010000215.1:0-6250 GCA_036491275.1 Caulobacteraceae bacterium | reverse complement strand
GCTTCGCCTTCTTTCCGGCGGCGCGGCCGCAATTCGAGGTATCTATCTCGACGCGGGCGATGGAGCCCTGATTCAGTCCTATTGGCGTTGGCTTCTAGTCGGGACCGCGCCAACAGACGCCAGGGGCTTTTCCGACAATCTTCGCCGACCGCCGGCGGGCGCCGCATCGCCCGCTGCGCGCCAGTTCGTGGCAAAGATTGCTGAGCTTGGAGCTGCAATCCGATCGATTGAGGTCGAAGAGGCGGCGATGAACGATCGTCTCTTCCAGCTTTACGATCTCACTGACGATGAGCGGCTGTTGGTCCAAGGCGGATGAGCGAGCAGACACCTGCGAATCACGACACTATCTGGACCGTCATGCACGATGGTGCTCAGCTCGATATGTTCGGATCCTCCACGGTCGAGCCGGCACGAGTGGACTATGTGCCACCTCCGTTCGCGCCCTTTCCCGATGCGCTCCTCCGACGTTTGAACGCCACTTTGCGAATGCTGCAAGGTGCCGAGGTAATGCCCTGGCCAGCGGCGGAAGCCAGCGGCCGCGCGATACTGTTCTTGGGTGCCGTGGAGCGTCTGCCGCCAGATCGTCGAGGCAATCTCGCCGCGCTGTTCCATTCCGAATGGGTCCGCCTGAACGGCCAGAGATGACCGCACCCACGGGCGCGACGGAGGGCGCGCTGCTCAGTCGTTAGTTAGTGTCGGAAGAAGCCCTCGTTTCTGGTCGACGATATTGGATTTGTCGTGGGCGGATTGCACATTACTGGGTCGCTGAACTCGAACCTGTCGCCGACGCCGCCTTTCCCGCCCTCTCTGCCGCATCGGCCACGGGGGGCTTCATCCCGGGATAGCCCGGCCGCACCACGGCCTCTTCGGTCACGATCTGAGATTGCACCTGCGCCGGCGTCACGGTGATGGTGCGGGCATCGCCCCACTCGCTGTCCACCGTCACCGCAAAGCCGGTCAGCATATGCCGGCGCAGAAAGTCGTCGGAGATCGGCGCCCAGCTCCGCTCGCTGAAGGTGTCGACGTCCCGGCCCGCGCCCATCCTGGTCACGGCCAGGGTTTGGCCCTCGTCGTCGATCGCCGCGTCGAAACCGCGGGGCCCCTTGCCCGCATACCAGAAGTCCAGCAGCAGATGATGGCTCACGGCCATCGTCCGGGTGTCGATGAAGGTCTTCAGCCGCCACCAGGTGTTGATGCTGCCCCACGTCATGTGATGCCGCGGCTCGCCGATGAAATTCACCTGGCCGCCGGCCCGGTCGCCCTCGATCTTCAGCATGTGGACCACGTTGGAAAGGTCCGGCGGCGGCGGGGCCACGCGCATGATCGCCTGGGCGCTGGTTGGCCCGAGCGCCAGGGGCGCGCCGGCCAGGCCGAGACAGAAAGTGAGCGCGGTCGCGAACCGCGCAGCCCCCCAGGTCTTCATCACGCTTTACTCACGCTCGAGATACAGACGGCGCACACCCGTGATTTGGGATGGTAAGGCTTAACGGGCGGTTGAGGGAAGGGGGCAGCTCTATTGCCTGAACTGCCATCGTGCATTACATTGTCATGCGCAAGGAGATCGCCATGGCCGCGAACGCGCTCGTCCAGACCCGCATAGATGAATCCGTGAAGGAGGAAGCGGCCGCCGTGCTGGCCGCCATGGGGCTTACGGTTTCGGACGCCGTGCGCCTCATGCTCACTCGGGTGGCGCGGGAAAAGGCGCTGCCATTCGAGCCGCTGGTCCCGAACGCCGACACGATCGCGGCGATGAAGGAGGCGCGCGCCGGCGGCCTGCCGAAGGCCGCCAGCATCCGCGAGCTGGCGGACGCGCTGAATGCGGACGATTGAATGGACCGGCCAATTCAAGCGCGACTACAGGCGCGAGAAGAAAGGGCGCCACCGCGCCGGCCTGGATCGCGACCTCTTTCCGCTGATTGAGCGTCTGGCCAAAGACGAGAACCTCGATCCTCGCCATGTAGACCATCCACTCGCCGGCGAATGGAAGGACCACCGCGACTGCCACATCAGACCGGACCTGGTGCTGATCTACCGAAAGGTCGCAGACGACTGCATCGCCCTCGTCCGCCTGGGCTCTCACTCCGAACTGGGTTTGTGAGGGTGGGCCTGGTGGGAAGGGGCCGGTGAGATGCCGGCTGTCCTAGAAACACCGGACGCAAACCGGGGTTTGCGGCGCCTGAGGGCAAACCCGGAGCGCCGGCGTCTCGCCGGCCCTTTGGTCCGCCCCGACCCACCCTTCGCCGTCATCTCACGACCGCTTTGACCCGGGAACGTCACGGCGATTGACGCGTCGTTGCGCTGAGTCACGCCTGAGGTCCCCATGCCCTACACCTACGACCATCCCCGCCCGGCCGTGACGGCCGATGTCGCCGCCTTCACCCGGCGCGAGGGCGCCCTTTGCCTGCTGCTGGTCCAGCGGGGCGGCGAACCCTTCGCCGGCCAATGGGCGCTGCCCGGCGGCTTCCCGGATCCGGATGAAGACCTCGAGGCCTGCGCCCGGCGCGAGCTGAAGGAGGAGGCGGGCGTGGAGGCTGCGGCCCTCACCGTCTTCGGCCAGTTCAGCGCGCCCGATCGCGATCCGCGCGGGCGGACGATCTCGGTGGCCTTCCTGACGGTGCTCGAGCCGGTGGCGGCGGATCCCAAGGGGGCGGACGATGCGGCGCAGGCGCGCTGGTGGCCGGTTGATAGTTTACCGAAGCTCGCCTTCGACCACGCTGAGATCGTGGCCGAGGCCCTGGCCTTCCTGCGCCGGCGCGATGACCTCGAGAAACTGGCGGAATGACGGACGATCCGATTGACATCGGCCCACGGGAGAGTTACACTATGCAATGAACTTTCCCTGATCTCTCAGGGCTTGGTCTTTGACATCGTGAGCCACTTACCGTTCGCCGGATTTTTCAGATTCGGCGAATGGCGTCGGCTGGTCCGGGCGCCACCGTAAATACGGTCACCGCAATTCCCCACCGTAATTACGGTGAAACGCCCGGTTTTACGGCGTGTTTCGGAGCGAGATTTTCCCGGTCCGCCGGCTCTTTGTCTGGCGCGCCCATCCCAACCAAACCGTCATGGCCGGGCCTGTCCCGGCCACCCAAGAACGCCGCATGAGGCGTGGCCATGCCCGGCATGGCCACCCACCGGCCCGCGCCGAATGGGTCCCCGGCAGGAGGCCGGGGATGACGGCCGTGGCGGGTGAGATGAAAGCTCCTTTGTCGAATGCGCCGGCAGGCAAATGCTCGGAGCGCCGGCGTCTCGCCGGCTCTTTGGTCCGCCCCGACAGCCAAACCAGACCGTCATGGCCGGGCTTGTCCCGGCCACCCAAGAACGCCGGATTGCGTGTGGCCATGCCCGGCATGGCCACTCACCGGCCCGCGCCGAATGGGTCCCCGGCAGGAGGCCGGGGATGACGATTATTGTGGCTGGTTCGGGCACATCATCTCGCCGGCTGCGCACGGCGCCGACCATCAGCCTGTCAAGGTCGCTGGACACCATAACTTTATGGGCAAACGTCCATGTTTGTGGCGATTTATGGAGGCCGTTCAAGCGGCCGCCTCGCGCCAGGGATCGACCACGGTCAACCCGCAGTCCTCGAAGCCGTCCTGGTCAAGGGTGACCACCGCGGCGCCACGAGCGCGGGCGATGGCCGCGATCATCGCATCGAGGGTGGCGATCGGCCGGCCGGCCCGGCGGCGCGCGGCGAAGATATCGGCGTAGTGGGCCGCGGCGTCGGTGTCGAAGGCCAGCACCCGGCCCTCGAAGTCGTCGGCAAAGATCGCTTCGGCGGCGGCGGCGAGCGCGCGGCGGCGCGCGCCATCGGCCAGCAGGGCGATTCCGGCCAGGATCTCGGCCTCGGCGATGGCGGTGGTGAACAGCAGGTCCTCGGCCTGGCCGTCCAGCCACCGCTGCACGGGCGGATCGGGTTCGCGGCGCATCAGGGCGGAGAGGATGTTTGTGTCGAGGATGAACATCACTCGAAATCCGGCGGCTCGCGCGCCGGCGTCCTCAGCGGCAAGTCGAGATCGAGGCCGCCGAGGCCCGCGAAGCGGCGGTGGATGCGCCGCGAAAGCGGCGGGCGGGCCGCAGGCGCGCCCCCGGCCAGGGCGCCCTTGAGGATCTGCCGGACCTCGGCTTCCATCGACTGGCCATGACGGGCGGCGCGCACGCGCAACCGCTCCTTGAGGCCGGGTTCGAGGTTGCGGATCGTCAGGCTGGACATGGTGGGAACTTTCGGAAATCAGGCGGCCGGAAAGTTATGCTCGGATTGACTGCAATGCAATCAATGCTGGCAGACTCTCGGAGCGCCGGCCTCCCGCCGGCTCCATTGATCCAATCAAAAATCGTCATGGCCGGGCTTGTCCCGGCCACCCAAGAACGCCGCACGAGGCGTGGCCATGCCGGGCATGGCCACTCGCCCGCTCGCGTCGAATGGATCGGCGGGACCTCGCCCGCCGATGACGGCCGTGGTGGGTGGGACGAGAACAGCGCTTGCCGGCTGCGCCGGATGCCGGCGGGACGCCGGCGCTCCGGGACCATCGTCGCACCGCTGGTGCGTCTCAGAAGAGGCCTGCGTTCACTCGGAGCGCCGGCGTCTCGCCGGCTCTTTGGTCCGCCCCGACAGCCAATTCAAATCGTCATGGCCGGGCTTTGTCCCGGCCACCCAAGAACGCCGCACGAGGCGTGGCCATGCCGGGCATGGCCACTCGCTCGCTCGCGCCGAATGGATCGGCGGGACCTCGCCCGCCGATGACGGCCGTGGTGGGTGGGACGAGAACATCGCTTGTCGGCTGCGCCGGTTGCCGGCGGGACGCCGGCGCTCCGGGATTATCGTCGCACCGCCGGTGCGTCTCAGAAGAGGCCTGCGTTCACTTGGAACGCCGCGCCCTGTCGGCATTTCACGCCTGACACACTGTCGCGAGCGCACCTCCCGGGCTATGTAGGACTGAGGAACGGGGAGGTTCTGAGTGAGCCTATCCCTATTGCTGACCGCCGCCGGCTGGGCGGTTTTCGCGCTCGCGGCCTGCGGCGCCGCCTACGCCTGCGTGGCGACCTGGACCCTGTGGCGGTTCGTGGCGCGCCCGGCGCGCGCGCCGCGCCTGTGCCGCGCGGTCTCGGTGCTCAAGCCCCTGCACGGCGACGAGCCGGAGCTCTACGAGAACCTGGCCAGCTTCTGCGACCAGGACTACGGCGGCGAGGTGCAGCTCATCCTGGGCGCGCGGGACGCCAACGATGGCGCGCTCGCCGTCGCCCGCCGCCTGCAGCAGGCCTATCCGGGGCGCGATATCGTCGTCGCCACCCATCCGGCGGTCCACGGCGCCAACCGCAAGATCAGCAACCTGATCAACATGCTCGCGCTGGCCCGGGGCGAGACGATCGTCATCAGCGACAGCGACGTGCGGATCCCGCGCGACGGGCTCTCGCGCATGGTCGCCGCCCTCGAGGCGCCGGCCGTGGGCCTGATCTACTGCCTCTATCGCGGACGGGCGGCCGGCAACATCTGGTCGCGGCTGGCCGCGATGGACGTCGACATCCGCTATGCGCCCAGCGTCACGGTCGGCGAGGTCATGGGCGCCAATCCGGTGCTCGGACCGACCATGGCGCTGCGCCGCGAGACGCTCGAGCTGATCGGCGGGCTGGCGCCGCTGGCCGACGTCCTGGCCGACGATTTCGAGCTCGGCCGGGCCGTCCGCGCCGCCGGCCTCGCCATCGCCTCGCCGCCACTGGTCATCGACCACGTCTTCCCCGAGCGCACGGCCCGGGAGATGCTCATCCACGAGCTGCGCTGGGCGCGGACCAACCGCCTGATCGAGCCGGCCGGCTATCTCGGCACGGTAGTGACCCACGTGCTGCCTCTGGCGGTGATCGGCGCGGCGCTGTGCGGCTTCTCGGACACATCCCTGGCTTTGCTGGCGGGTCTGGCCGGCCTGCGGCTCGTTCAGGCGGCGGCGTTCAGCCTGCTGATCTCGGACGGTTGGGGCCGCCCGTGGCTGGTGCCGCTGCGCGACGTCATCTCGTTCGGCGTCTTCCTGGCGGCGATCGTCGGCGACCGGGTGGTCTGGCGCGGCCGCCGCCTGATCGTGGCGCGCAGCGGGGTGATCCTCACCGCCTCGGCGTAGAGCGGGCTGAGGTTAGCTGGAATTGCCAGCCTTTGACCCCCCTCCCGGCCGGAGTTTACCCTCGGGCCGGCCATTGGCCGGACCCGGGGGGCCGTATTCCCCCCTGAGGGGGGACCGGATCCTCCCCCGATTTCGGGGGA
>DASXCH010000214.1:0-4718 GCA_036491275.1 Caulobacteraceae bacterium | reverse complement strand
GAGTGGTTCCTGGCAAGTTCATCCGGCCATAGCCGCCGGGATCGCGGTGACCCGTCCACAGGTGACAGTCGATCTTGGGGTCTTTCACGGTGTGGGCTTTCAGACGCCTCTCGAGCGGTCCGCGGACGCATTTCCGGATCTTCCCCTCCAAGGGGATGCCGGATCGGCGACGCATGTCGTGCGCGGCGCATAGCCCATTCAAGCGCGAACGGCGGCGGCAGCCAGGCACGCTGCATTTCTTCTTCATCGCGGGAGTCCTTCCAAAATGAAAACGGCCGGACGCACTCGCTCGCCCTGATCGAGGGGAGGGGATCGCAGTCCGGCTCAGGGGAAAGCAGACGTCGGCCACCCCCAAGGCGCACCTTCGTCCACTTTAAATATTGTACCACCTTATCGACCGGTCGTGTCAAGCGAAATATTTGCTGATTATAACTTTTCTTACGGCCATCCAGGCCCACGCCACACTGCCGACTCGACTATGTCATTGCAATTTAGAAGGAATTTCGCCCTCGGCGCGCCTGGCGCGTGTCCCGGGTGAGCCCTTCGTCGCGCGAAGCGCTATGCAGGGCGAAACCCTGCGTAGCCTTGGCGAAGCGAGGTGAGGGTTTACGCCGCTTCATTCCCTAATCCGTCGCACGGCTCCGCCGTGTGACCCTCCCACGCTCCGCGTGGGGCCCTCCCTCTACCGCCGGGACGGGGGTCTCACTTGCACTGCCGCGCTTCGTCGACACCCCAGACCTGGTCGACGGCCATCCAGCCCTGCAACCCGCCGACGCGGATCTGGCACCAGCCCGGCGAACAGCGGCGGATCTTGGCCAGGGCCTGGGAATTGAGCAGGCCGACGACCTTGGCCCCGTCCTTGGGCGCCTGGCGGATCGGAGTCGCCTCAGGGGCCTGGTTGAGCAGGGTCCGCCGCCCGTCGATCTCCGAGCGGTTGACCCAGGCCGCGCCGCCGTCCGGGCCGCAGATCCGCCGCCACTCCTCGGTCTCGGCCACCACCTGAACCGGCAGGCCGTCGACGTGATAGACCCACAGGGCCGGGTAGTCCTTGCCGGGGCCTTTGCGGGCCATCACCTCGCCGTGCTTCAGGCTGACCCAGCGGGGGACGCAGAAGCCCGAAGGCGTGTTGCGCTGGGCGGCCGGGCAGTCCGTGCCTTCCGAGGCGTGGCCGCCGCAGCCGGCGAGCGCCGCGGCGCAGAGTGACGCCACCACGGGCGCCGCCAACAGGCGCGCCAAGAATGGCCTTCGCTGCGCTTGCTTTGCCTTGGAAAGGCGGTCTGTTAGAGAGCCGTTCCTCGCCGCGGCGAGGAAGGGGGAGTCTCTGTCAGAACGAGCCATGGCCCCTCGCAAGCCCAAAGTCATCGTCACGCGCAAGCTCCCCGACGGGGTCGAGACCCGCATGCGCGAGCTGTTCGACACCGAACTCAATCACGACGACACGCCCATGGGCGCCGAAGCCCTGGCGGCGGCGGTGGGCCGCGCCGACGTGCTGGCCCCGACGATCACGGACCGAATCGATTCCCAAGTGATCGCCCGCGCCGGGCCGAAGCTCAAGTTGATCGCCAATTTCGGTGTGGGCATCGATCACATCGACGTGCCGGCGGCGCACGCCAAGGGGATCGTCGTCACCAACACCCCGGGCGTGCTCACCGAAGACAGCGCCGACCTCACCATGGGCCTGATCCTGACCACCGCCCGGCGGCTGGTCGAAGGGGCCAACATCGTCCAGGCCGGCGGTTTTCCAGGCTGGAGCCCGACCTGGATGCTCGGCCGGCGGCTGTCCGGCAAGCGGCTGGGGATCGTCGGCATGGGCCGCATCGGCCAGGCGCTGGCCCGCCGCGCCCGCGCCTTCGGCCTCTCGATCCACTACCATAACCGCAAGCCCGTGCCCGTGCGCATCGCCGAGGCCCTGGAGGCGACCTATTGGGACAGCCTCGATCAGATGCTGGCGCGCATGGACGTGGTCAGCGTCAACTGTCCGCATACGCCGGCGACCTATCACCTGCTGTCGGCGCGGCGGCTGAAGCTGCTGCAGCCGCACGCCATCGTCATCAACACCGCGCGCGGCGAGATCATCGACGAGGCGGCGTTGGCCGGCATGCTCCAGCGCGGCGAGATCGCCGGCGCCGGCCTCGACGTCTATGAGCACGAGCCGGCGGTGAACCCCAAGCTGCTCAAGCTGCCCAACGTCGTCCTCCTGCCGCACATGAGTTCGGCCACCCTCGAGGGCCGGATGGACATGGGCGACAAGGTGATCATCAACATCCGCACCTGGATGGACGGCCACAAGCCGCCCGACCGCATCATCCCGGCCATGCTGTAACCTGTTCTCGGAGCGCCGGCGTCTCGCCGGCCCGCGCCGGCGCTGATTGTTTATCCGCAGATTGGCCGCAGATTAGGGCGGCTCGCATTCACCTTTATTCCATTCCGATCGTCATCTCCGGCCTTGTGCCGGGGACCCATTCGGCGCGAACGGGTGGCTGGTCGAGCCGGGCATGGCCACACCTCATTCGGCGTTCTTGGATGGCCGGGACTTAACGCCCGGCCATGACGCTCGTTATTTTGAAGTGTGGCCGCGGGCCATGCAGGCGGGACGTTGGCGCACCGAGCCCTATTTCCGAGGGGCCGACGACGCCGATCAGTGCTTCGACGCCACCCGCGCCTGGGCCTCGGCCAGCATCTTCTGGAAGCGCGGATCCTCGCGCAGGAGGTCGAGGTCGGGATCGATGGCGGCGCCCATCACCAGGTGACCTTCGTCGCGGGCCAGCACCGGTTCGAGCAGCGCGAGGGCGCCGTCCACGTCGCCCTGGCGCGCACACATCGAGCAGGCAAAATTGAAGCGAACCAGGAGATTGTCCGGGTCCACCAGCAGGGCGCGGTTCATCCATTGTTTGGCGCGGTCGGGCTCTCCTAGAACAAGCAGGGCGTCGACGCCAAAGCCCATGGCGAACCCATTGTTGCGGTCCTTGGCCAGCGCCCTTTCCGCCCTCTCGAGCCCAATCTTGGCGGCTTCCCGCGCGCCGTCGAAATCTTTCATCGCCCAACGCACACTGATCAGCATGCCGGCTGAGCCAACGCTCGCCTCGTTGCTCTCGAGTTCCTTTTCGAACAGCCGCGCCGCCTCTTCCAGGCGCCGTTCCTGGTAGAACAACATGCTCGCGATCCCGAGGACCTCCAGGGAGTCCGGCTCCAAGGCCAACGCCCGGTCGATCTCGGCAAACGCCGCCTCGGTGTCGCCGGCCTGGTGGAGCGCCTTGGCCTTGACGGCATGCGGCACGCCGAGCGCTGGATCGAGCGCCTGAGCCTTCTCCGCCGCTGCGACGCCGGTGTCGCCGCCGCGTCCGCGATTGTAAGCAAGCAGCGATTGGGCGGCGCCCAGAACCGCCCAGGCGCGGGCGTAGCCGGGGTCGATCTCCACCGCCCTCTGACAAAGGCGGACCATCGTCTCTTCGCGGCGCGGATCGCCGTAATTGCCGCTGAACATCTCTTCGCGGGCCATCAGATAAAGCTCGTAGGCCTCCGGGCTCTGGGTGCCCCGCGCGGCGATCGCCGTCTTTTCCTCCGGCAGCAGCTTCAGCTTCAGGGCGGTGACGATCGCCCGGCTGATCTCGTCCTGCAGGGCGAAGATGTCGGTGAGATCCCGATCCCAGCGCTCGGCCCAGACGTGGCCGCCTTTGGCCCCGTCGATCAGCTGGGCGGTGATCCTGACGCGATTGCCGGCCTTGCGGACCGAGCCCTCCAGAACGTGGCTCACGCCCAGGCGTCGAGCGATCTCGGTCATCTCGACGCTTTTGCCCTTGAAGGTGAAGGCGGTGTTGCGCGCCACCACGAACAGGGCCGAGACCTTGGAGAGGTCGGTGATGATGTCCTCGCTGATCCCGTCGGAGAAATACTCCTGCTCGGGATCGCCGCTGATGTTCATGAACGGCAACACGCAGATGGCGAGCTGGGGCGGCCCGTCTGCGACGCTTGCCGCCTTGCCCGCCTTTGCAGGGGCTTCGCCGCGACCGACGAGCGCTTCGACGCTGGCCGCCACCTTCATCCAGCCGGGATGGGTCCGATCGCCCGCCCAGCTTGTAAGGTCGGCGCACTGGATGCGGTCGAAGGGCATGGGCAGCGCCGCGCCGTCCAGGGTCAGCTGAACGAGCTTGCGCTCGGCCCGGGCGCGGTCCGCCTCCGACTGCACCCATTCGGACTTTGCTGCCTCGGCCGACCAGACCACAACCACCGCCTTCGATGCGCGAAGCCGCTCCTCGATCACATCGGCGAAGGACCGGTGGGCCGGAATCTCGTCGTCGCGCCAGACGTCGTAGCCGAGCGCGCGCAGGGCGTCGGCGACGGTCCTGGCCTCGGCTTCGGTGGACCGTGCATAGGAAATGAAGACGTCGGACATTCAGGCTCCCACCGCGCGGCGGACCCTATCCGGCCTCATGGCAGGCGAGCAAGCCGGCGGACCGGGTGACCCAGCGATGCTGTAGCGACTTTCCAAGGAAGGGTCGCTCCGCCGCCTCCCCGGCGTCATCCCACACGCAGGCCCCCGGGTCCGGCCACAGGCCGGCCCGAGGATAAACTCCGGCCGGAGATGCGGGACCCATATGTGGACGGCCCCCGCTTGCAAGATGTTTTGGGCGGTTCGAGCGGATCGCTTGCGTCCATATGTACGGTCTGACGGCCGGATGCGGCCGCCGCCAAGATGGTTTTCGCAGGGCGGGTTCCTA
>DASXCH010000213.1:0-25099 GCA_036491275.1 Caulobacteraceae bacterium | reverse complement strand
GCAGAACCCCTTGCCGGCGGTCCTCACCCTCGACGAAGCGACCCATCGCGAACCCCGAAGCAGCTGATCGGGGATTCTACCGCCGCATCGTCCCAGGTGGAATCGGCCAAGCCCTCTATCGGGGAGTTTTCACACAGCCTCGGTGGTTTTCGGACCTTGCCTTCGTCGAGGAGGCGATGCCAAGCTCGGCCCATGCCCATTTGGCTTTCTCTTTCGATCTTGGTCGTAGCGGCAATTGCCGCCGCTCGGGGTTAGCCCATGGGGAAGCTGAAGTTGTTGCTCGTTGCGGCGGCAGGGCTGTGCGTCTGCTTAGCGGCTGCGGCGGAACTGCGGGCGTTCAAACGTTTCTCGGACGCGACGAATGAATATGAGGGCGTGAAACTCGGAAGTTCGCGTGACGAAGTTGGCTACCGCCTCGGGCCGCCCCCGATGGTCTTCGCGCCTAAGCCAAAGTCCTGGCCGAAAGCCAACGCCCCGGCAAATTGGGATCCATTCCAGGCCATCTACCATGTGGGAGTGCCGGCCTGGGCATCGAGCACGGGAACCGAAGTGAGGAGCGACCTTCCGGCGGGCACGAGTGCAAACGATTACGACCAGTGGTCTTGGGACGTTCCGAATGCCGGTAGCTCCAACATAGTCGCGGACTTCGATCGGCGGAAAAATTTGATCGGTCTCCACTGTTTCGACTTCTCCGACACCCACAAGGCTTGCCCCGACCATCTTGGTGTCGCGGTTGGAATGACCGAGGAAGCTGTGATCGCGGCCCTAGGCATGCCTGACAAATCGAATATTGAGAGCGCCGACGAAGTCAAAACGCTTACCTACCAAGATGTTGGGATGGACGTGCTGCTGACCCGCGGAAGGGTCTATGGGATCGAGATCGAGCAACACGCCGGCGGAATGCGGTTATTTAGACGGTTCGTCCGCCACAGTACGGGCATCTGACCGAAGGCTCAGAAACCCGACCACGCTCGCGATGCCTTAGCTCGGCGAGCATAGTCGCGAAGCACTTCGACTTTAGTCCCAATTAACGTGCCGCCTCCAGTTGGGCATTCGATCACCAACCCGGCCAGCTTCGCCGGATGAGGATCGGGTGCGCACAGCTGATCAAAGCTCAGCGTGTCGCCGAGATCAAAAATTGGTCCGCCGCTAAGGCCGTGGGGCGGAGTTGTCCTAACGAGTTCACCGCTCTCTCTTACGGCTCTCTTGGAATATTCGAGAGCAAAGTTGCGGTCATTGTATTTTCCCGAGCCGCTCGATGTTGGCAACGGCGCGCTAAAGCCGGTGAAACTCCAGCGCTTTAGTTGTAAATTCTTCGAGCCGCCGACGGGCGCTTTATTCTGGGAGGCGCGATAACCGACTGCTAGCTGGTACCGATTTACGGTCGGGGTCCAAAGCATCATATCGCCGGCGCGGATGAACGGCAGTCCCTTCAAGGCACCGCGCTGATCGTCGGAGAGGCGCACCACCGCGAGGTCGATGTTGTCGTCTGCTTCCCCCTTGCCGTTGCTCCAGAAGAAATCGCCTGACAACGGAATGAGATCGTGTGCGCCGCACAGAAGCAGACCGTGGGTGTTCAAGACGTGTGCGGCGGTGGCCAGGAAGCGCGATCCGTCGATTGCCAGCAAGACAGCCGATGCGACCGCCCCAGGTCGCCCTTGTTGGTCCGCGA
The DNA here is from genome assembly GCA_036491275.1 of Caulobacteraceae bacterium. GTDB lineage: Bacteria > Pseudomonadota > Alphaproteobacteria > Caulobacterales > Caulobacteraceae > Acaudatibacter. Next base: position 23,427 of record DASXCH010000213.1, on the reverse strand, counting down.
CGTAGAGCGGCCGAACCGCCCGACCAAAGCGCCTCCGCGCTTCGGTAGCACAACGTCGAAAGTGCTTGTCGATAGCGTCAACGACTGTGATGACCCCTCCCATTTCGGGGTCACATGATCCCGAGCGCGCGGGCAGCGCTACCCGGGAGCGCGCCCTTTGAGGTCACATCCCTCGCCCCAATGTCGAGGTCGCCTGGCGTGAGCGAGGCTTCGGGGACGATGAGCAACGGTCCGGCGAGCGACATAGGGCTAAGGTAGGTGGTGCGCGCGCCGTGACGAAGGGCGGCGAAGCGGCAGGCCAAAAAAAGCGTGGCTCGCAAGTGGGAAGAACGCTCGCCGCAGTTAACGTCGGCTTTGGCTTCGAACCTTGCCGTTGGCTCCGCACCTGATAGCGGACCCTCCCAACGGCAGAGGTGAGTCAAAACACGACGCTCAACGTGGACGCGGCTAAGGTCCGCCATGGTCGCCTCTATCGACCTTGGCCCGACCATCAGGCCTCCAGCTCGATGTCCCAGTAGAGGTAGTCGAGCCAGCTCTGGTGCAGGTAGTTGGGCGGAAACTTCCGCCCGCGATCCTGCAGCTCGTACATGGAGGGCCGCCGCGGATGCCTGTGCGGCGCCATGGCCGCCTCGCGCGGCGTGCGCCCGCCCTTGGCCAGGTTGCAGCGGGCGCAGGCGGTGACGATGTTTTCCCACGTCGTGCGGCCACCGCGCGAGCGCGGCGTCAGGTGGTCGAAGGTGAGGTCCTCGGCCGAGCCGCAGTACTGGCAGGCGAAGGAATCGCGCAGGAAGAGATTGAACCTCGTGAACGCCGGCGGGCGATCCTGGGCGATGTAGCTCTTGAGCGAGACGACGCTCGGCAGGCGCATCTCGAATGACGGCGAATGGATCAGGGTGTCGTAGGTGGAGACCACGTCCACACGCTCGAGGAACACCGCCTTGATCGTCTCCTGCCACGACCACAAGGACAGAGGGTAGTAGCTGAGGGGCCGGAAGTCGGCGTTGAGCACAAGGGCGGGCGCGCCGGAGGGCGGGCGGCTAAGGATTTGCATCGCCGCCTCCGCGCATGGTGGTTTCAGATTCGGTTCCGGAACTGAAGGCGCTCACTCCTTCGCAGATGCTGGCAAGGCGGAAGGCCCTGCGAATCCCTTATGCAGCCTGACGCTCACCGAATCATAGGAGAAGTTCGGCGACATCTCCATGACGTGCAGGGTGCGGCGATGGGAGGAGAAACGCGCAGAGGCGTCTGGCGTGGCGCGAATGTCACGCGAATGTCACGCCTCGGGGCGTGGGGGCGATCTCATTCGATCGGAAGTGTTCATTGATCTTGGGGCGTGGGGCGTTCGAGAGGAGCGTTTCGCGCTAAGCCGCCCCTCTCGAAGCTCTGGCCCGTTCATTTCTGGTCGGACAGGATCAGACGCCGGTGAGCGCAGTGGCGCCGGCAAGAACCACACCGAGAGAAATGAGGAAGAAAGAGACCGTACGGTCGAACACGTGCTCGAAGGCTAACAGCTTGGACATGACGTTTGAGTCCTTATCTATGGTTTGTTCCCCCCACCGATTTGGAAGGATGTCCGATCGGGGATGTCCCATCTGGACGGTGTTTAGATAGGGGGGAATGTGAACGGTGTCAAGATAATCTTTACGGCGTTCGGATTAAGATTTATACAGGGGGCTTAAAGGGAAGCTAACGTCCATGGCCCATGCCGAACTCGCCCGCGAACTCCCGCATGAGGCGCGCCCGTACCATCACGGCGACCTCTCCAGAGCCCTGATCCAGGCCGGCCGGCGAATCCTGGAAAAGGAAGGTCCGGCGGCGCTCTCCCTGCGAGCCGTCGCGCGTGAAGCCGGCGTCAGCCCGGCCGCGCCCTACCACCACTTCAAGGACAAGGGCGACCTGCTGGCGGCGGTCGCCAGCGAAGGCTGGCAGGAGCTGGGCGAGGCCATCGGCAAGGCCCGCGGCCAGGCGGCCGAGGCGCGCCACGGTCTGAGCGAGATCGGATTTGCCTATGTCACCTTCGCCCGCGCGAACCCCAACCTCTATCGCCTGATGTACGACACCGCCTGCGACATGGCCGACATGCCGGACCAGGCCAAGGGCGAATCGAGCGGTTGGGGCCAGGTCAGGGCCTCCCTCCTGGCGATGGGCATGGATCCCGGCGACGAGCTGGAACTGAAGCTCGCCACCATCGCCGCCTGGTGCGCCGCCCACGGCGTCGCCGAAATGGTCGGCTTCAAGGAATTCGAGCCCCTCAAGCAGGCGCTCGGCGGCGAGGACGCCCTGGTCCGCGCCATTCTCGATCACCTCGGCATCTATGCCCGTCACGCCCGGCGCGAGCGGCCGGCCTGAGCGCACCGCCGACCCAGCCCGCGCACGATACGGGTCTGGTCACCCGCTTCGCCCCCTCCCCTACCGGCCTGCTTCACCGGGGGCACGCCCTTTCCGCCTTTCTCGCCCATGACGCCGCACATGATGCCGGTCGGGCCGCCGGCGGCCGGTTCCTGCTGCGCATCGAGGATATCGACACCGCCCGCTGCCGGCGCGAATTCGCCACGGCCATGCTCGAGGATCTCGCCTGGCTCGGCCTGACCTGGGACGGCCCCGTGGTCTTCCAGTCCGAACGCCGGGCGGCCTATGCCGCGGCGCTGGACCAGCTGCGCGAGCGGCGGCTTCTCTATCGCTGCTTCCGCACCCGCGCCGAGGTGGCGGCCGCCATCGGCCAGGCGCCGCATGAGCCGGAAACGCCGTTCTTCAGCGAACCGCTTTCAGCAAAGAATGAGGCGGCGCGGCTGGCAGAGGGCGCGCCCTTCGCCTGGCGGCTCTCGATCGCAGCCGCCGAGAAGGCGCTGGGCGGCTTCACCGATCTCGCCTTCGTCGACGCAGAGCGCGGCAGGATCGCCGCCGATCCCCGGGCCGCCGGCGATGTGGTTCTGGCGCGCAAGGATCTCGGCGTCGCCTATCATCTGGCGGTGGCGGTCGACGACGCCGCCCAGGGCGTGACGCTTGTCGTGCGCGGCGAGGATCTTCTGGGCGCCTGCCACATCCAGCGCCTGCTGCAGGCGCTCCTGGGGCTGCCGACGCCCGCCTATCGCCACCACCGGCTGGTTCTCGGAGCCGACGGCAAGCGCCTGGCCAAGCGCGACAAGTCCCAGACCCTCGGCACCCTTCGCGCCGGCGGGATGACACCGAAGCAGCTGCGCGCGGAGCTGGGGCTGTAGCCGTAGAGGGACTCGCTGCGGCGCGGAAGTGTGGAGGGTACGAACGGAGCGCCGGCGTCTCGCCGGCAACCGCTCTGGCCGGCGAGACGCCGGCGCTCCGAGACAAACTCCGCTGATCCTCCGCCTTTCGATAAAACACCTGAGAGCGCCGAGAGGGCGAACCTATTCAACCCGACATCAACCCGCGCTAAGGCCGGCCATGGACGGGGACGAATCGGCGCCGGGGCTGCTGCGCGAGCCCGATTACCTGAAGTTCTGGGCCTCGCGCTGGATGGGCGGCTTTGGCTCCACGATCCAGTCGGTGGCCATGGGCTGGCAGGTCTACACCCTTTCGCGCCGGACCCTCGATGTCGCCCACGCCGCCTTCAACGTCAGCCTGATCGGCCTCGTCACCTTCGTCCCCCTGTTGCTGCTCGCCCTGCCCGCCGGCGAAACGGTCGACCGGCGCGATCGGCGCGGCGTCCTGGCCCTGTGCTATGGGGCCGAGATCGCCGGCGCGGGGGCGCTCGCCTACGTCTCGCTCACCGGCCAGGCCAGCGTGGCGATCCTGTTGGCGGTCGCCGTGATCTTCGGCGCCGCGCGCGCCTTTTTCCAGCCGGCCCTGACCGCGCTGGGGCCGATGCTGGTTCCGCGAGCCTTGCTGCCGCGCGCGATCGCCTGGAATTCGCTGGCCGGGCAAACCGCCTCGGTCGCCGGTCCGGCGGCGGCGGGCCTGCTGGTCGCGCTCTCGCCGGGGACCGCCTACGGAGTCGTGCTCGGCCTCTATGTCGCTTCGGCGATCTGCCTCATCTTCATCCGCCGGCCGACGAAACCCGCGCCGCAATCGGGATCCCGCATCGAGCTCGTCAGGGAGGGCCTCGCCTACGTCATCTCCAACAAGGTGGTGCTGGGGGCGATCTCGCTGGACCTGGTGGCCGTGCTGCTGGGCGGCGCCACCGCTCTGCTGCCGGCCTTCGCCCGCGATGTCCTGAAGGCCGGGCCGGAGGGCTTTGGGATCCTGCGCATGGGGCCGGCCGTGGGAGCGACCGTCGTCGGACTGTTTCTCGCCTGGCGGCCAATCCGTCACAAGGCGGGCGTGATCATGCTCTTCGGCGTCGCGGTCTTCGGCGCGGCGACGGTGCTGTTCGGCTATTCCCGCTGGCTTGGCCTCTCCGTGGTCGCCCTGGCTGTGCTGGGCGGCGCGGACATGCTGAGCGTCTTCGTGCGTCAGACCCTGGTCCAGCTCGTCACCCCAGATCACATGCGCGGGCGGGTGGCGGCGGTCTCGACGATCTTCATCTCCGCCTCCAACGAGCTCGGCGAGTTCGAGAGCGGCCTGGCGGCCCGCTTTCTCGGCGTCGTCGGCGCGGCGGTGTTCGGCGGCTTTGGCGCCGTGGCGGCGGCCGGCGGCTGGTCTCTGCTGTTTCCGGCCTTGCGCCGAGCCGACCGCCTCGAATAATTCCCCCGGAGCGCGTTCCGCAAAAGTGGGAACTGCTTTTGCGACAAGAACGCGCTCAAACTTTAAGTGACGAGCACGATTCAACGATCGGGCGTTCCCGCCAGATCGCATCGTGCTCTTAGATAAACAACTGTTCGAACTTAGGGAGACGCGCGATGGGAGTCCTGAGCGGCAAGGTGGTTCTGGTCACGGGCGGCGGCAACGGCATCGGCCGCGACTGCGCCCTCATCGCCGCCCAGGAGGGGGCCAAGGTGGTGGTCAACGACCTCGGCGGCGGGCTGCATGGCGGCGACGAAGGCGCCGCCGGTCCGGCCGAGACGGTCGCCCAGGAGATCCGCGCCGCCGGGGGCGAGGCGGTCTCCAACTCCGACAGCGTCACCTCGCTGAAGGCCTGCCAGGGCATGCTCGAACAGGCCATCGATGCGTTCGGCGGTCTGCATGCGGTGATCAATCCGGCGGGCATCCTGCGCGACGGCATGTTCCACAAGATGGACGAGTCGGACTGGGACAAGGTCATCGACGTGCACCTGAAGGGCACCTTCAACGTCTGCCGCGCCACCATCGAGCATTTCCGCAACCAGGAGGACGGGGCCTACATGCTCTACACCTCCACCAGCGGCATCATCGGCAACATCGGCCAGACCAACTATGGCGCCGCCAAGATGGGCATCGCCGGCCTGTCGCGGATCATCGCCATGGAAGGCGCGGCCAGGAACGTGCGCTGCAACTGCATCGCGCCGGTGGCCTGGACGCGGATGACCCAGTCGGTGCCGGTGAAGGACGAGGCGCAGGCCGCGCGCCGCGCCCAGATGGCCAAGGACATCCGTCCCGACCAGCCGGCCCGCTTCTCGGTGGCGATGATCTCCGACGCCGCCAAGCATGTCAGCGGTCAGATCTTCGGCGTCAGCGGCGACAATATCATCCTCTACAGCCAGCCGCGGCCGATCGAGACGGTCGGCAAGGCCGAGGGCTGGACCATCGACACCATCCTCAGCGAGGCGCTGCCGAAGATGGCCGACAAGTTCTATTCGCTGCAGCGCCTGGCGCTCGCCGCCCCGCCGGCGCCGGCCAAGGCCGGCTGAGGGTGCCCGGCCGGCTGATCGTGCCGGGTCGGCTTGGGGGCCGCGGCGCCGTCGTCACCGGCGCGGCCAGCGGCATAGGCCGGGCCAGCGCGCGCCTCTTCGCCGCCGAAGGCGCCTCTGTCCTCTGCTTCGACAAGGCGGCGGCGGTCGGCGAGACGGCGGCGATCATCGCCGATGACGGCGGCCGGGCGATCGCCGTGGAAGGCGACGCCGGCTCCGAGGCGGAGATCAAGGCGGCGATCGACCGGGCCCACGCCGAGTTCGGCCGCCTGGACGTGGTCTATGCCAACGCCGGCGTCTCGGGCGGCATGACGCCGATGGAGGCGATCGACGAGGCCTTCTGGCAGGCCCTGCTGCACGTCAACCTGATCGGCCCGTTCATGGCCATCAAGCACGCCAGCCCGATCATGAAGGCGGCGGGCAAGGGCTCGATCATCTGCACCGCCTCGGTGGCCGGGATCCGCTCGGGCGCCGGGGGAATCCCCTACAGCGCCAGCAAGGCCGGCGTGATCAACATGGTGAAGACGGCGGCCAATGTGCTCTACGGCACGGGCGTTCGGGTCAATGCCATCTGTCCGGGATTGATCGAGACCGGCATGACCCGGCCGATCTACGAACAGGCCCGGTCCCGCGGCACGGACGACAGGATCGGCCAGCTCAATCCTCTGCGCCGCGGCGGCGAGCCGAGCGAGATCGCCCACGCCGCCCTGTTCCTGGCCAGCGACGACAGCTCCTACGTCAACGGCCAGGCGATCGCGGTGGACGGCGGCCTCTCCTCCAGCCATCCGGTGGGGTCGAGGCGGGGCTAGTGGGCTGGAATTGGGTTCGCCCCATCGCGGGGTCTGGCCTGGAGCGTTAGCGAGCCCTCGCTCTGATTGGGCTTGTAGATCAAGCTGACCGCATCGAACGGCGCGCCGCCCGGAGACGACCAATCGGTCAAGAAACAGGACATTCCAATGGTCAAGACCTGGCTCATTACAGGAAGTTCGCGAGGCCTCGGTCGCGCACTTGCCGAAGCGGTGCTTGCCGCAGGCGACAATCTCGTCGCCACGGCGCGAAACACGAGCGGCCTCGAGGATCTGGCCGATCGATATCCGGCCCAGGTGATCCTCTGGCCGCTCGATGTGACCGACTATGTCGCGGCGGAAGCCGCCGTGAACGCCGCGGTCGAACGCTTCCGCCGATTGGACGTGTTGGCGAACGTAGCCGGCTACGGGAACCTCGGTCCCATCGAAGACACAAGCATCGAGGATTTCCGCGCGCAGATCGACACCAACCTGTTTGGCCCGATCTATCTGTCGAAGGCCGCCATCCCCATCATGCGCGTCCAGGGCTCGGGCCATATCCTCAATTTCTCGTCCGTCGGAGGACGGATCGGCTCAACCGGCCGGGCGGCCTATTCAGCCGCGAAGTTCGGGGTCGAGGGCTTTTCGGAGGTGATGGTGACCGAGTTGGCGCCGCTCGGCGTCAAGGTGAGCATTTTTGAGCCGGGCGGCTTTAGGACCGACTTCGCCGGCTCGTCCCAGACGATCCACAAAATCCGCTCGGAGTACGACGCCACCATCGGCCAAGCGGCACGGTTCCAGCGCGACTACAACGGCAAACAACCCGGCGATCCGGCCAGGGCGGCCCAAGTGATCCTCAAGGTCGTCCGAATGGACGATCCGCCCATACGCCTGTTGCTCGGCAGTGATGCACTCAAAATCGTCCAGGCGGCCGACGCCCGGAAGGCCGCGGCCGATCGCAAGTGGAGCGCGCTTAGCGCCTCTACGGACTTCGTTGCGGCCGAGACCTGAGGCCGCCGCGGCACGACTACCCGCATTCCAAAGGAGCGTTTGATAACAGCACCTCGACTTGGCTGATCACCAGAGCGCGAACTTCGGAATCGGGACGCCAGGCGGATCGCGCAAGACCGTCGATCGGGTATGCTGGCCGCAGTCAGGGGCGCCCAATGATCGATCTCGCGCGAATATCCCGCCTGCTGGACCAACGGCGCCCCGGATGCGCGCTGCCGGGCGGGCTCTACAACGACCCTGACGCCTTCGCCTTCGACATGGAGGCGATCTTCGCCCGCACGTGGAACCTCGTGGGCTTCGAGGTCGAGCTGCCGAAGCCGGGATCCTGGATGGCGGTGAACGTCGGACCCTGGCCCGTGCTCGTCACCCGCGACCGCGTCGGCGGGCTGCACGCCTTCCACAATACCTGCCGCCATCGCGGCTCCCGGCTTTGCCAGCCCGGCAAGGGCGCCGCCGCGCGCATCGTCTGCCCTTACCATCGCTGGGCCTATGAGATGTCCGGTGAACTGGCCCACGCCGCGCGGATGGGAGATCGTTTCGATCCGGCCGAGCATGGGCTTGGCGAGATCGCCGTCGAGAGCGTCGGCGGCGCGCTCTACGTCTGTCTGGCCGAGACGCCGCCGGACATATCGCGCTTCCGGCGCGAGCTGGAGCCGCTCATGGCGCCCCACAACCTGGGGCGCGCCAAGCTCGCCCATGAGAGCGTGCTGATCGAGAAGGCCAACTGGAAGCTGGCCATGGAGAACGCCCGCGAGTGCTATCATTGCCCGACCGCCCATCCGGAGCTGTCGCGCAGCTTTCCGGTCGGGGTCTCGGCCCATTTCGACTTCGGCGAAGACGACCGCCAGGAGCGCTTCGAGGCGCGGATGGCGGCGCTGGGCCTGCCCATCGGGCCGGCGGAGGGCGACTGGTGGCAGGCCGTGCGCTTCACCCTCAACGACGGCTGCACGTCCATGACCGTCGATGGCCAGCCGAGCGTTCGAAAGCTGATGTGCGAGATTGGCGACGGCGACATCGGCTCTCTGCGCTGGTCGGTCGAGCCGCACGCTTTCGTCCACGCCACCGCCGACCAGATGTTCATGTTCAGCGTCACGCCCGTGGGGCCCTGGGAGACCCACATCGTTTCGAAATGGCTGGTGCGCGAGGACGCTGTCGAAGGGGTCGACTATGATCTCGATGGGCTGACCGAATTGTGGACGCGGACCAATCTCCAGGACCGCGACCTGGTGGAAAACAATCAGGCGGGTGTCGTTTCGCCCGGCTTCCGGCCAGGCCCCTATTCGCCCGAGGCCGAGGCGCTGACGATCCGCTTCGTCGACTGGTATTGCCGGACCGCCCGCGTCTTCCTGGATGAGGCCATGGCCGATGTTGCGGCTTAGGGCCGAGCGGCGGGGCCGCGCGCGGCGGCGGCCGGAGCGCGAGCCTTCGCCCGCGCCGCAAGACGCGAGCCTTCACCCGGAGACCCTGGCGGTGGGTTTCGGCTACGAGCCGACGGATGCTTTCGGCTCGATCAAGCCGCCGATGGTGATGACCTCGACGTTCGTCTATCCGAGCGCCCAGGCGGCTTTCGACTTCCATCGCGACTTCTTCGCCGGCGAGCCGGCCGACGGCTATATCTACGCCCGCCTGGGCCACCCGAACCTGACCATGGTCGAGGCCCGCATGGCCGCGCTGGATGATGCGGAAGATTGCGCCGGCTTCAACAGCGGCATGGCCGCCGCCTCGACCATCGCCCTCGCCTTTCTTCGGCCAGGCGACAGCCTCCTCCACGGCCGCCCGATCTATTCCGGCATCGACGCCCTGGCGCGCGGACCTCTGGCCGAGATGGGTATCCATTCGCAGCCGATCGCCGACGCCTGCGACGATGGCGCGATCCGCGCCGCGGCTGCAGAGGCGGCGGCGAAAGGCCCGCTGGCCCTGATCCTGCTCGAGAGTCCGGCCAATCCGACCGCGGCCCTGGCCGATATCGCCCTCGTCCGCCGCATCGCCGACGAGATCGGCGCCCGCCAGGGGAGGCGGCCCCTGATCAGCGTCGACAACACCTTTCTGGGGCCTCTGCGGCAGACCCCGCTCACAAGCGGCGCCGATCTCACCCTGACGTCCCTGACCAAATACTGCGGCGGCCACAGCGATCTCCTGGCCGGATCGGTCAGCGGCGCGCGCGAGCCGGTCGCCCGGTTGAAGGCGCTGCGCACCATCCTCGGTAACCACATGGCCCCCTTCTCGGCCTGGCTGCTGCTGCGCTCGTTCGAGAGCCTGGCGGCGCGCCAGGACCGGGCCGAGGCCAATGCCGCGCGGATCGCCCGTTTCCTGGCCGAACATCCGAAGGTCGAAGCGGTGACCTGGCTCGGGCTTCTGCCCGCGGGCTCGCCCGGGCGGTCCCTCTTCGATCGGCAGTGCCGCGGCGCCGGCTCGACCTTCTCGTTCACGATCCGCGGCGGGCAGGCGGCGGCGTTCCGATTGATGGACGCGCTCAAGGTGCTGAAGCTGGCCGTCAGCCTCGGGGGGTCCGAGACCCTGATCTGTCATCCGGCCACCACCACCCATTACGAAACGCCCATCGCCGAGCGCGAGGCAGGCGGCATAGGCGATGGAACCCTGCGACTCTCCGTCGGCCTGGAGCATTCCGACGACCTTCTCGCCGACCTCGCCCGCGGCCTGGAGGCGGCGTGAGCGGCTTCGATCGGATCGCCCTGCCCGGCAAGCTCAACGAACCCGAACGGCGAGTCGACATCCTGGTGATCGGTGGCGGCCCGGCCGGCGCGGCCGCCGCGCGCAAGGCCGCCCGGAGCGGCGCCAGCGTCCTGCTCGTGGATGAAAATCCCCTCGATCCCGGCCTCATGGGCCTCGATGTCCCGCTCTGGTTCGGAGGCCGGTACACGAACGAGATCCAGAGGCCAGAGCGCCTCATGGAGCAGGTGTTCGCCGCCAACCCCGACCTGGAGGCGGCCCTGGACGCCGGCGCCGAGATCGCCCTCGGCGTCTCCTGCTGGGGCGCCTGGGTTCCCGGCTGGGGCCTGGCGGCCCTTCCCGGCGCCATCGCCGGACTGGCCGACTCCGAGCGGGCCTGGACGGTGGGTTTCGAAGCGCTTGTCGTCGCGGCCGGCGCCCGCGACGTGGCGCTGGCCTTCGGTGGCTGGGACCAGCCGGGAGTGATGGGCGCGCGCGCCTTCGCGTCCCTCGTCAGCACCTATGACGCCTTCGCCGGCCGCCGGATCGCGATCCTGGGCTCGGGCGAACTCGCCTTGCAGACCGCGCGGCTGGCGCAGTCCAAGGGCGTCGAGATCGCCGCCGTCATCGAGGTCGGGGCCACGGCGCTGTCCGATTTCGGCGACATTCCGGCGATCGCCGGCGCTGTCCCGGTGGCCGCCGGCGGCGGCATCGGCGGCGTCACGTCGCTCGAGATTGCCGCCGGCCCCGATCGTCGCGCGATCGATTGCGACACCATCGTCGAGGCGATCAGCCTGACCCCGGCGATCGAGCTCCTCGATGTCCTGGGCGTGGACCTCGCGATGCAGCCGACCCTGGGCGGCTATGCGCCCGTCAGCGCCGACGGCGTCTCAACCAGCCTGAGCCAGGTGTTTGTCGCCGGCGACGCGGCCGGCGCCCCCGGCGGGGCGCCGCTTGCCAGGGAAGACGCGGCCCTTTCAGGGCTTCTGGCGGCCCGGGCGGCGCTCCCGTCCCTCGGCCGCGGAGTCCATGAGCCCGCCGCGCCACAGACAGCCGCCGGACCGGACGCCGTCGCCTATCAGGCAGCCTGGCTTGCGGCGTTCAACGAGGCCAACGCCGCAGGCACCATCGTCTGCCAGTGCGAAGCGGTGAGCCGAGAGGCCCTGCTGGCGGTCCGGCCGCCGGCCTATCTCGGTCCGCCCTCCCGGGCCCAGTCCGGCCGCGACCTGGCCCGCCTGCTGGATGACGGTCCGCCGAACCCGGATCAGATCAAGCGCCTCACCCGCGCCGGCATGGGACCGTGCCAGGGCCGCCGATGCCGCGAGCAGATCGCGCTGACCCTGACGGCGGCTTCGAATCTTCCGCCTCAGCGCGCGCCGTTGACCAGCTATCGGGCGCCGGTCCGGCCACTGCCTCTGAAGGTGCTGGCGGCCTGGGACGAGACGCCGGCCATGAGTCGCGGCTGGGACGTTTGGATGGGCATCTCCGGCCAGTGGACGCCTTACGATGACATCGGCACCGAGCGCGAGGCGCTGTCGGCCGGCATCCTGGGCGGCGAAGGATGAGCAGCCCCAAACCGAAAGGAGCCGGGGTCATCGTCGTCGGCGCCGGGGTCACGGGCCTCTCCTCGGCATGGTGGCTGGCCCGGTCAGGCGTCGACGTGCTGGTGCTGGACAAGGGCGTGGTCGGCCGGGAGGCCTCGAGCCGCAACGGCGGCGGCGCCTCGCATTATCACAGCCCCCTGTTCCACGAGGAACAGCGCCTGTGGCCGCAGATGGACGAACTCCTGGGCTATGCCACGGAGTATCGCCGCGAGCGGGTGATCTTCGCGGTGACCGAGCACCACCTCGCCAACTACCGGCGCATGGCCGAAATCTGCCGCGGCCTCGGCTACCGGGTCGACGACCTGGGTCCGCGGCAGGTGCGCAAGAAGGTCCCGCTGGCGGGCGACAATGTCACCGGCGGCATCCATCTGCGCGCCTTCGGCGGCGAGGCCAATCCGCAACGCACGGTGCAGGCCTATGCCTGGGCTCTGCAGGACCTCGGCGGGCGGGTGCTGCAGCACACCCCGGCGCTCGCCCTCCGCGAAGCGGGCGGCCGGATCACCGGCGTCCAGACGCCGGAAGGTCTCTTCGAATGCGATCATCTGGTCGTGGCGGCCGGACCCCAGGCCGAAGCCCTGCTGGCGCCTATCGGGGTCAAGCTGCCCCTGGCGCCGGCCCGGGCGGAGATGATCGTCACCGAGCCGGCCCCGCTCATGCCCTTCGGCGGCGTGGACGGACATGGCCTCTACGGCCGCCAGACGCGGCGCGGCAACCTGGCCTATGGCGGCGGCCCGCACGAGTGGCTGGACGAGGTCGGACCGCTGGGGCCCCACCGGCGACCCTCGACGCCAGTGATACAAAGCCTGGCCCGACGTGTCGCCGAACTCCTGCCCAAGGCGGCAAACCTTCGCGTCATCCGCAGCTGGGCCGGCGTCGTCGAGACGACGCCGGATGGACGGCCTGTGCTCGACCGGGTCTCCGACAGCCTTACCGTGGCCACCATGAGCGGTGTGGGTTTCGGACTCTCTCCGGCCACGGGGCACGCCGTGCGCGACCTGGTCATCGACGGACGCTGTTCCTTCGCCGACCTCGCCAAGCTGAAGCTCGAGCGCTTCGCCGATACGCCGCCCGACTGGCGCGAACGACAGGGCTGGGTCCCCATCAGCCACGCGCAGGCCCTGGCGATGGCGTGAACCCCTGCGGTTGACAGCCGGGCGCTTTGCTTATCCAGAGGCCGGATGCAGGGCCCGGCGGCGATCGCGGAAGAGAACGGCGGCGTCATCGCCTTCGAGACGCCCCTGGCGCTGGATTCCGGCGGCGAGCTCGCGGGTCTCGAGATCGCCTACCGCACCTGGGGAACGCTCAATAGCGCCCGCTCCAACGCGATCCTGATCTGCCATGCGCTGACCCTCGATCAGCATGTCCGCGGCGCCCACCCGCTGACCGGGAAACCGGGCTGGTGGGAGGGCATGGTGGGGCCTGGCCTGCCGCTCGACCCGGATCGGCACTTCATCATCTGCGCCAATGCCGTCGGCGGCTGCATGGGCAGCACCGGACCCTCCTCGGTCAATCCGCAGACGGGCGAGCCCTGGGGCCTGAGTTTTCCCGTGATCACCATCGGCGACATGGTTCGCGCCCAGGCGAGGCTCGTCGAGGCGCTGGGCATCGAGCGCCTGTTCGCCGTTATCGGCGGCTCGATGGGCGGGATGCAGGCGTTGCAGTGGGCGGCCAGCTACCCCGAAAAGCTGTTCGCCGCTGTCGTCATCGCCGCCGCCGCCCGCCACTCGGCCCAGAACATCGCCTTCCACGAGGTTGGGCGCCAGGCGATCATGGCCGATCCGGACTGGCGCGAGGGCGCCTACGCCACGGCCGGCGTGCGGCCCGAGAAGGGCCTGGCGGTCGCCCGCATGGCGGCGCACATCACCTACCTCTCCGAAGAGGCCCTGCAGCGCAAGTTCGGCCGCGAACTGCAACGGGACGGCCTCTCCTGGGGCTTCGACGCCGACTTCCAGGTCGAGAGCTACCTGCGCCATCAGGGGGCGGCCTTCGTCGACCGCTTCGACGCCAACTCCTACCTCTACATCACCCGGGCCATGGACTATTTCGACCTGGCGGCGGACCAGGCGGCGGGTCTCGCCGGCGCCTTCGCGGGCGCCCGGGACGTGCGCTTCTTCGTGGTCTCCTTCACCTCGGACTGGCTCTACCCGAGCCACGAAAGCCAGACGATCGTGAGAGCGCTCAACGCCGCCGGCGCCAGGGTCAGCTTCGTCGAGATCGCCAGCGGCAAGGGCCATGACGCCTTTCTGCTCGACGAGCCCGTGCTGCGCGCGGCCCTGGCCGGCTTCGTGGATTCGGCCGCCCTGGCCTGGCGCGCCCCGTGAGCTCGGTGCGGGCGGATTTCGCCGAGATCATGCGGCTGGTGAAGCCCGGCGCCCGGGTGCTGGACGTCGGCTGCGGCTCCGGCGAGCTGCTGGAGCTGCTGGTCGGCCAGAGCGGGGTCGACGGCCGCGGGATCGAGATCAGCCCTGAAGGCGTCGCCGCCTGCCTGGCCCGGGGACTATCGGTCATGCAGGGCGACGCCGACCGCGACCTCGACTATTTCCCCGCCGGGGCCTTCGACTACGTCATCCTCTCTCAGACCCTGCAAGCCGTGGCGCGCCCACGGCACGTGCTTTCGGAACTGATGCGGATCGGCGAGCGGGCCATCGTCTCGCTGCCGAACTTCGGCCACTGGCGGGTGCGGCTCGACCTGCTTTCCGGCGGCCGCATGCCGGTGACCAAGGCGCTGCCCGAACCCTGGTGGGCGACCGCCAACATCCACCTGTGCACCCTGGCCGACTTCACCGACTTCTGCGACGAGCTCGGCCTAGCGATCGACGCCTGCGCCGCCTTTGCGGGCGGGCGGCGGGCGCGGGCCATCGACCCCAAGGGCGCGTTCGCGAACCTCCGGGCGGAACAGGCGCTGTTTCTGTTGCGGCGAGGATAGGGCCGACGGCTTCAGCCGGTGATCGCGGCCAGGTCGCGCTCGCCGGTACGGATGCGCAGAGCGGCTTCCAGGTCGAGGACAAACAACTTGCCGTCGCCGATCTTGCCGGTATTGGCCGCCGCGGCCACCGCCTCGGTGACGCCATCGACCATTTCGTCAGGCACGGCGATCTCCAGGCGCACCTTGGGCAGCAGCTTCACCTCGTATTCGGCGCCCCGATAGATCTCGGTCTTGCCCTTCTGCCGGCCATAGCCGCGCACCTCGCTGACCGTCAGGCCGGTGGCCCCGGCGCGCGTGACCGCGTCCAGCACCGCGTCCAGGCGGCTGGGCTTGATGACGGCGACGAGCATCTTCATGCGAACGACCTCAGGGAAAGGCGAGGACCGGTCAGGGTGGACCGAAAACGGGCGCTCTCCAAGACCCGCGCCGTCCTTCAGGCCGCAAGGCCGGCGTCGCGGGTGATCGGCGCCGGCAGGAAGACCGGTGTCGCTCGCACCTTCTGCCGAACGGTCTTGGGGACCACCGCGTAGGTCTGTTTGCTGGCCTCCATCAGGATGAGGCCCGCGAACGGCGGCCACAGCCGCGCGCCGACGCGCTCGAAGGCGCCGGCCCAGCGATGGGCGCTCTCGAGCGGCGGGGCGTAGAGCGCGCGCGTCCAGCCCAGCGGTTGCAATTCGGCCTCGATCAGGAGCCGCTCGAGCTGGGCGCGGCTGAACGGGCGTCCCTGGCCGAAAGGCGTCGTTTCCGCATCGGCCCACAGGCCGTGGCGGGCGGTGGCGGCGACAATCAGCCGGCCGGAGGGGGCCATGACGCGGCCGACCTCGCGCAGCAGTTCGCCGGGATCCTCGCTCTCCTCCAGCGCGTGCAGGGCGACGACGCGGTCGAACAGGGCGTTGGGAAACGGCAGGGCGGCGTCTTCCACCAGGCACGACAGGGAGGCACGGTCGGCCGGCCATACCTCGACGCCCTGGCCGGCCGGCATGGCGGCGATCCGGCGGCGCTGGCCGGCTTCGGCGAGCAGCGGCGTTGCATAGCCGAGCCCAAGCACATCGAGGCCGGAGACATCGCCCCAGGCTTCCTTCACCTTGCCGTCGATCAGTGCGGCGACCTGACGGCCGAGCGGCGAGGCATAGAACCGCCTGAGCTCTAGGACGTCCTGACGCATCGCCGCTCCCGCAACCCTGCGCGATCATGTAGGGTGGCGGCTGACAAATCCACCCTGAGCGAGGTCGTCATGCCCCTGGCCGTCCGCCAGTTCCCCTGTCTTGAAGACAACTACGGCTATCTCATCCGCGACG
The DNA here is from genome assembly GCA_036491275.1 of Caulobacteraceae bacterium. GTDB lineage: Bacteria > Pseudomonadota > Alphaproteobacteria > Caulobacterales > Caulobacteraceae > Acaudatibacter. The sequence goes on along the minus strand of DASXCH010000213.1, from coordinate 7,395 downwards.
CGGCGAGCGGAAAAACCGCGACGATCGACACGCCGGACGCCGGCGCGATCCTCGAGGCCCTGGACGAGGCCGGCTGGACGCTGGACTTCATCTTCAACACCCACTGGCACCCCGACCATGCCGGCGGCAACGCCGAGATCAAGGCGGCCACGGGCGCCTTCATCGTCGGGCCGGCCGAGGTGACGCGCATCGCCCCGCTCGATCGGACCGTCGTCGATGGCGACGTGGTCGACCTCGGTGAAACCCGCCTGCAGGTCATCGACACCGGCGGCCATACGCTGGGTCACATCACCTATTTCGACGCAGCAGACCGCATCGCCTTTGTCGGCGACACCCTCTTTGCGCTCGGCTGCGGGCGGTTGTTCGAAGGCACGCCGGCGCAGATGTGGGCCAGCCTTTCGCGCCTGGCGGCCCTGCCGGACGAGACCACCGTCTATTGCGCCCACGAGTACACGGCCGCCAACGCCCGCTTTGCCCTCACCGTCGATCCCGATCCGGCGCTGAAGACGAGGGCCGAGGCCGTGTTCGAAGCCCGCAAACGCGGCGAGCCGACCGTGCCCACCACCATCGGCCTCGAGAAGGCGACCAATCCCTTCCTGCGCGCGCCCAGGTTGGCGCCGGGCAAGGCCGATCACGAGGCTTTCGCCGCCGTCCGCGCGGCGAAGGATGCGTTCCGAGGCTGATCCGTCCCTCGCCTCGGAGGGCAGAAAGGCTGCTCAGACGTGCCTTACGTCCGCCGAGCGGATGGTGATGGACCCATCCGCCTCGAGTTCGTGACGGGCGAATTTCTCGTCCGCCAGATGATAGAAGGTTTCGCGGTAGGCGTGGATGCCGGCGCTCAGCGCATTGGGCGGAACGACCTCGTTCAGGGCGTCGTCCGTCACGCGCACCAGAACCGGGTTACTGGCGCTCAGCATCCGCAGGGCCCACCCTCCTGACGGGTGTCGGGTCGGCGGGCGATCAGTCGGCACAAGCCACATCAGGATCAACTCCCAAAGCGGCCCCCTCAGCGCAGCGAAGCTTACGCTACGGCGCCGGTAATGTCACGCGGCGCCGGAGGTGTCTCCGCCTCAAGCGGATTCGAGTTGCGGGCCTGGATGATACCAGCCGATGAGACGCACGCGGACCATCCAGAAGACCAGGAGCCCCAGGCAGGCGAACTGGCGCTGAACCGATAGAGCTCCGGAATTGACACCGAATGCGGCGACAGTCGCGGCAGCCCAAGCGGGCCTCCCTTTCTGGCCGCGACGGCAACGACGCGGGCGATCAGGCCGACTGTCCCGCCGGCGATGTGGATGGCGAAGGCGGGGACCGTCGCCGCCGAACTCATCGCGCGCCCGAACCATGGACCAGCCATCCCCGCAAGGCCGGCGCCTGGAGCGCTCCACGAAGCCATGGCCACAGCCGCACGCGAATCATCCAGAAGACGAGCGCGGCGAGGATCAGGATCTCCGGCGCCATCAGCCAGGGCGAGTGCCGGATGGACGGCGGGAATACCTTGGGCTGGCCGAGGAAGAGCGAGCCGGCGGCGACGAACAGGGCCAGCAGCATCCGCCAGAAGTGGCGCGCGATGCGCGGCGGCCCGGCGAAGCCTGCGCCCAGAATCACGCGGATGTCGCAGGCCGCGGCCAGGGCGGCGAGCCCGGCGATGACGAAGTTCGGCTGATAGGGGATCCCTTCGATCATTCCATCCGGACTGGCCATTCCTTCCAGGCCGAGGCTCATGGAGAGCGCCGCCACCGCGACCGTCATGGGAAAAGCGGCCCACTCGATCCAGCCGGCGCGTCTGGCGCCGCGGCGAGCGCTCGCCCAGGCGGTGATGACCAGGTAGAGGGCGAAGACGCCGCCGACCACCGAAGTCCATTGCGGGAACATCGCGGCGACCACGGTCCCGACCCCGGCCATGACGAGCATGGCGGCGAAGAAGACGTTTCCGGTCAGACGGTGCAGCCTGTCGCCCTTTGGCGCGGCCAGGGCCAGAAAGCCTGAGGCGAGCGCTCCCACGCCGCCGGACACATGCATCAGGAGCACGCCGGCGGCCGTGACGTGCAGCCATTCGGGGCTGCCGGGCGGCGGAACGAGGACCATGATCGCGACCTCCTGTTTGAGGTTGTTCGGCCGCCACGCGGCCGGCGTTGGGTCAGCTAGAGGATCGGTTTGAATCGCGGACGCGGCAGAGACGAGTTCGACCGGCGCCAGGGTTCCGACGGCGCGCGCACGAACGTCCCGAATAAGTACCGCCAGGGTATGAGGAACAGAAAGACGATGATGAGCAGGCACTGAGACGCGGTTTCGGCCGTATCCGGATCCAGCCGGCCGGACGCCCACAGGGGCAGGGCGATTCGCGTCAACCAGATCGCTTTCCAGGTCATTTCGAAGAGAAGCAGCGGCAGCATCTTCAGAGGATGGAAGAAGCCGAGCAGCGACAGGACCGCGAGGGCGCCCAGCATCGAGGCGACCACGCCGCCCATCAGCGACCAGGTCTTGGCGGGATTGAGGATCTCCGGCCAGATCAGGGCGCCCAATCCCAAGACCAGGATGAGGTATCCCAATCGAAGCAGGTTCAGGCGCAGCGGCGAGACTTCGCTCATGATGTTACCTTTTGCCGAAGTGAGCAGCGCGTCGCCGGGCGGCTCGTGCTCAGCTCGGATCGCGGGTCCGGCGCAGCCACACCGTGGCGGCGAGAAGGACGAGGCCAACGATCAGGCCGCCCCAGACCTCGAAGCTCGAGAAGAAGCCGGCCACATCGATCTGCGCGAGGTCGACCATCACCGCATGCGGGCCGACGTTGCTGAATGAGGTGTCGAACCCGCCCGACAGGCGCCGGCCGATCAGATGAGAAACGTGGCCGGTGCCGAAGGAGAAGAACTCCACCAGTGAGAGGCCGATCGGCGGCAGCACCGCCCACAGGAAAGGCGCGCGCTTCGACCAGGCCGAGACCATGAGCAGCCATCCGGTCACCGGAGCGTACCAGATGGACATCGAGACCATCGCCCAGGCCAGCACCACCGCCATGCGCAGGATCGGCCAGTTGGCCCACAGGCCCGCGAAGTGGGCGCCGGTCGGCACGAGGACGGCGAAATCGATCGCCATCATCAGGAGCTGGGTGACGAAGATGACGACGAACAGGATCGCCGGCAGGACCAGGTGCACCGTGGCGGCCTTGCTGCCGACGGCGGTCACGTCCGAGACGGGCATGGATTTCCAGAACAGGATGCTGCGGTCGCGCCGCTCGTTATGCAGAGCGCCCAGGCAATAGAAGGCCCCGACGATCGCGCCGACCCCCAGGATGAAGAAGGCGGCGACCGCATAGGGGATGGCCGTGATCGCAGCCTGGTTCGACGGCGTATTGTCCAATTTTACATGGTGCGGAATGCGCACCGCCCCCATCAGGAAGCCGAACAGGACGAGGCCGGCGACCACCAGCGGGGCGATGTAGAGGGAGCGGTTCTCCCACAGCTCCCGCCGCAGGGACCAGTAGAACGGCCGGACGGTGGCCGGCGCGCGCTGGGCGCGGGCGGCGGGCGCGGAGCCCGGCAGGGCGTCGGCGAGCGGGGTTGTCATGCGGCGGCTCCCTGGACAGTCCGCCCGCCGATTATGGCGACGAACACGTCTGCGATGCTGGGGGTGTGGACTTCGCCGTGGGCGGAGAGCTTCGCGCGCTCGGCCCCATCGAACAGCAGGATCGAACGGCCGAACACCTGCCGCTCATGGATCGGACCGAGCGCGCGGGCGGCGGCCAGGTCTTCCGGCTTGACCATCACCTCGGCGAAGCGGGTCTCGAACGCCTCCATGCTGGAATCGAGCACGATCTGGCCGCGGTCGATGAAGGCGAGGTCGGTGAGGATATCCTGGATTTCCTCGACCTGGTGGGTGGTGACCACGATGGTGCGGCTGTGGTCGAAATAGTCGTTGAGCAGGGTGTCGTAGAACTGCTTGCGGTAAATGAGGTCGAGGCCGAGCGTGGGCTCGTCGAGCACCAGCAGGCGCGCGTCGATGGCCATGACCAGCGCCAGGTGCAATTGCGTCACCATGCCCTTGGAAAGCTCGCGCACCCGGCTCGTGCGCTTGATCTGGGTCTTGGCGAGAAAGGCTTCGGCCCTGGCCCTGTCGAAACTGGGATGGACGCCGGCGACATAGTCGAGAGCCTGGGAGACTTTCATCCAGCGCGGCAAAACGGCGACGTCGGCGATGAAGCAGACATCGCGCATCAGCTTGTCGCGGCCCGCCCACGGGTCCTTGCCGAGCACCCTGAGCTCGCCTTCATAGGGCGTGAGGCCGAGAATGGCGTTGAGCGCCGTGCTCTTGCCGGCGCCGTTGGGCCCGATGAGCCCCAGGATGCGGCCTTCTTCGACCTTGAGGTCGACACCGGCGAGCGCCACGGTCGATCCATAAAGCTTGCGAAGTCCGCGGGCTTCGATGCTGGCCATGGCGGTTCAGGCCTCCTCGCGACCGGAATTGCGGGGTTCGGCGGCCAGCAGGTCGCGGGCCGACAGGCCGAGGCGGCGGATCGTGGCGTGAACCGCCGGCCACTGCTCGGCCAGGAATTTCTCGCGCTCTCCCTTGAGCAGCAGTTCGCGCGCGCCCTGATTGATGTACATGCCCAGCCCTCGCCTTTTCTCGACAAGTTGTTCGTCGACCAGCTGTTGGTAGCCCTTGAGAACGGTCAGGGGATTGACCCGATAATCGGCGGCGACATTGCGCACTGAGGGCAGCGGGTCGCCCTCAGCCAGCACACCGTCGAGGATCATCGCCACCACGCGGTCGCGCAGCTGGCGATAGATCGGCTGACTGTCGCTCCATTCTCGATCCATATCGCGTCCCCGGCGGCCACTCCGGCCGCGGCGTTCTCATGAACTAGTGTTGTATATAACTATAACACCATATCACGCAAGCGGAATTTCGAGATAATTTTTACATTTCCATTCAGAGACTTACGCCGCTCCGGCGGTCAGGGGGCTTCGATCACCTGGGCGATGCGGGCTGATGACGGAAGGCCGGAGAAGCCGTCACCGGGATTGACCACAATGGTGAGGGTGCCGCGTTGCAGCGTAGCGCCAGATCTGGGCCCACGGATCAGCATCACCCTTCCGAGATGGGTTTCCGTGGCCCTGCCCTGAGCGTGGCCGGCCGCCGAGACAACCGCGTTCATCGAAAGGATTGCCGCCGAGGCAAGCGCGGGCGCGGAGCGGGCGTCGGCGTCCGGCGCGTCAAAGGCCACCAGATGATGCGTGACCCGTGTGCAACGGGCGCTGGCCAGAGCCATGCGCTGGAAGAGTGTCGAGAGCCCCACGGGCAGGGCATGAATGGGCTGGGCCTTGCCCTCCAGGGTCGCCGCCGCCCCCGTCGGGCGGCGATCGGTGAAGACTGTGACGCCACCGAGCTTGGTGACCCTCAGGAGCACATCGCCGACGTCGTCCTTGAACAGAATATCGCCGCGCGGGCCGCGGCTGGGCGAGACGACCCAAACCACGTCTGGATCGCTTTCGAAGCGCAACAAGGCCGGCCTGTGGCTGCGGTCGAGGATGAACCAGCCGCCCTCGTCCGTGGAAAACCGCGCGGTGGCTGGAATGCTGTGCATCTGGTCGCTGCGGCCGAGGGTGAGGGCGTTTTTCACCCAGGCCGGGGCCGTGATGGCCAAAGGGGCGAATCCCAGACAGCCCGTCGCCGCGAGCGCGGCGACGAGCGCGAACCAGCCTTCAAGAGCCCGGGGCGTCGACGCCATCAGAGGTCCTTGCGAGGCGATAAGGGCGCTTTTGGGACGCCTAGCCGCTGATGTACTGGCCGCCGTTGACGCTCAGCGTTGCGCCGGTGATGAAGCCGGAATCCTCCGCCGCCAGGAAGGCCACGCAGCGGGCGATCTCGTCGGCCATCCCAAGCCGACCCACCGGAATGCCGGCGATGATCTGATCAAGAACGGGCTTGGGCACCGAACTCACCATTTCGGTGTCGATGTATCCAGGAGCGACGGCGTTGACCGTGATTCCCTTCTTGGCGTTTTCCTGGGCCAGGGCCTTGGTGAAGCCGATCATCCCGGCCTTGGCGGCGGAATAGTTGGTCTGGCCCATCTGGCCCTTCTGGCCGTTGATCGAGCTGATGTTGACGATCCGGCCATAGCCGCGCTCGCGCATATTCTCGATGACATTGCGCGTCATGTTGAAAATCGAGGCCAGGTTGACGTGGATGACCTCGTTCCACTGCTCCTCGCTCATCTTGTGCAGCATGGAATCACGGGTGATGCCGGCGTTGTTGACGAGCACATCGATCGGTCCGAACTTTTCCTGCACGGTTTTCACCGCCGCCGCGCAATCGGCGAACGACGAGACGTTCCCCTTCACCACCAGCACGCCCAACTCGTCGGCGCAGGCCTGGGCCGCCACCTCGTTGCCTGCATAGCCGGCAGCCACCTTGTAGCCCGCGGCCTTGAGGCGCGCCGTGATCGCCCGGCCGATGCCGCGGGTTCCCCCTGTCACGAACGCTACCCTGCTCATCGCCTGTCTCCCTAAAGTCTTCTCGGTCTCTGAACGTCTTCTGGCGTTGTCAGCCCACCGGCGATGAGAGCCTTTACCTCAAACCGCCTCCACGCACATGGCCACGCCCATGCCGCCGCCGACGCATAGGGTGGCGAGGCCCTTGGCCGCTCCCTGCCGCTTCATCTCATGCAGCAAAGTCGTGAGGATGCGCGCGCCCGACGCCCCGATGGGATGGCCGATGGCGATCGCGCCGCCATTGACGTTGACCTTGGCCGGATCGAGGCCCAGCTCGCGGACCACCGACAGTGACTGGGCGGCGAAGGCCTCGTTGGATTCGACGAGGTCGAGATCGGCGATCTTCCAGCCGGCTTTGTCCAGCGCCTTGCGTGTGGCCGGTATCGGGCCTGTGCCCATGATCTCCGGCTCGACCCCGGCGTGGGCCCACGAGGCGATGCGGGCGAGAGGCTTGAGCCCGCGCTTGCCGGCTTCGTCGGCGGTCATCAGCACCAGCGCCGCGGCGCCGTCATTGAGGCCGGAGGCGTTGGCCGCGGTCACCGTGCCTTCCTTGGCGAATGCCGGCCGCAGGCCTGAGACGCTTTCGTAGGTGGCGCCGTGACGGATGTACTCGTCGTCGCTGACGACCGTGTCGCCCTTGCGGCCCTTGATGGTCACCGGCGCGATCTCGCCTTTGAACCTGCCGGCCTTCTGGGCCGCTTCGGCCTTGTTCTGAGAGGCGACGGCGAAGCGGTCCTGCTCTTCGCGGGTGATCTGCCAGCGGGCGGCGATGTTCTCGGCCGTCTGGCCCATGTGATAGCCGTGGAAGGCGTCCCACAGGCCGTCCTTGATCATGGTGTCGACCAGCGCCAGGTCACCCATCTTCTGGCCGGTCCGCAGGTTCTGGGCGTGCGGCGCCTGGCTCATG
>DASXCH010000212.1:0-7085 GCA_036491275.1 Caulobacteraceae bacterium | reverse complement strand
CGCGTCGCCAAGGCCCTGGCCCGCGCCGGCGTGGCTTCGCGCCGCGATGTGGAGCGGCTGATCGCCGAAGGCCGGGTGCAGCTGAACGGCCAGCTTTTGACCACCCCGGCGCAGAAGATCGGCCCGAACGACATCCTGATCGTCGACGGCAAGGTGGTCAGCGACAAGGAGACCACCCGGCTGTGGCGCTATCACAAGCCGGCTGGACTGGTGACCACCCACAGCGATCCCAAGGGTCGCCCGACGGTGTTCGAGCGCCTGCCCGAGGGACTGCCGCGAGTGATCTCGATCGGGCGGCTGGATGTGGCGTCGGAGGGCCTGCTCCTGCTCACCAACGATGGGGGCCTAGCCCGCGCGCTGGAGCTGCCGTCCACCGGCTGGGTCCGTCGCTATCGCGCCCGCGCCTATGGTCACACCACACAGGACAAGCTCGACAAGCTGAAGGACGGGGTCACCGTCGAGGGGGTCCGCTACGGCTCGATCGAAGCCAAGCTCGACAAGGTCCGGCACGCCGCCGCCGACGTGGACCGCAAGGGCCCGGCCAACATCTGGATCTCGGTCGCCATCACCGAGGGCAAGAACCGCGAGGTGCGGCGGGTGCTGGAGCACATCGGGTTGAAGGTGAACCGGTTGATCCGCCTGGCCTATGGCCCGTTCGCGCTGGCGACCCTGCCGATCGGCGCGGCCGAGGAGATCGGCCCGCGCGTGCTGCGCGAACAGCTGGAGGGCCTGATCCCGCCGGAGAGCATGCCGCCGGAACGCAAGGGCGCCGACAAGGCCACGACCGTGCTGCTGCCCAAGGGCCCGGCCAAGCCGGCGCGGCTGGATCGGCCGGCCCCTCGCCGCGACGGCTCGGCCGAGGCGGCGCCGAAGAAGGTCTACAAGGCCGGCTGGGCCAAGCCGAAGAAGAAGCTCTCGCCGCATCCGGTGTCGAAGACGGGCAAGAAGCCGACCGCCGCCAAGGCCTTGCCCAAGATCCACGGCACCGACCTGACCTTCAAGCCCGGCAGCCGCCGCGGAGCGGGGCCGAAACCGCGAGCGCGGTAGCCCTCAGATGCTCCCCTTAGGAAGCCTTCCCATCCCCATCCGTCGCCCTCGGACTCTGATGTCCGTTTTCAAGAGGTGAGGTTGCAGGATTTCGTCGGGCCGGTGTGAGCGGTCCGTGGGGTATTGTGTGAGCGGGCGTGGCAGGGGGCGCGGGGAAGACGACGGTTGAACAAGCTCTGATGCGCGGGTTGGTTACCGCAGGACCGTTTGTGCGTCTTCGGGAGCCTTTTGTCTTGAAGCGAGGGTTTGATCTCAAAGTCCGATCGAGGGTTCCCGAACCGTGTTCCCGCGCCCCCTGTGTCGCCCGCCGGATGTGAGGCCGTTCTAGGCGGCGGGCTTTGGCGGAACGCGCTGGGCGATGGCCCAGAGGAAGGCGGCCATCTCTCGGGCGATGGCTATGGTGACGATGTTGTTGAGGCGTCCGTTGGCCCTGAGCCGTCGGGTTCGGGCGCACAGGCGCGCCTGTGCGGTCCAGGCGATGCGCTGCACGGCCTCTGGCTGGGCCTGCAGCACGGGCAACTTGGCGGCGGCGATGCGCGCGGGCAGGCGATAGCTGTGGGCGCCCTCGACCAGGACGCGGCGGGCCTCGGCGTTGCCGGCCTTGGTGATGGCGCCCTGCCGGCGGCGGGTGGAGGAAGTGTGCTCCGAGGAGGTCAGGCCGAGATAGCCCATGAGCTGGCGTGGATGGGGGAAGCGGCGCAGGTCGCCGAGCTCGGCGGCCAGGATGATGGCCGAGAGGACCGAGACGCCGCGCAGGGCCTGGTAGGCGGCCACCGCCGGGGCCATGGACCAGTCGGGCAGGAGGGTGAGGATCTGCCCCTCCAGCCGCTGCATCCGGGCTTGGGCGGTGTCGACGGCGGCCAGCATGTCCTCGAGCGCGAGGTGCTGGGCCGGATGGTCGAAGCGCTGGTTGGCCAGCCAGACACGGTGGGCGCGGGTCCAGGGGGAGCGGCCGGTGTAGATGCGCCCATAGCGCAGCAGGAAGCCCTGCACCTGTTGGCGCGCCCGGCCCAGCGCCAGCATGGCCGCATGGCGGGCCCGCACCAGGTCGCGCACCGCCTCGTGCGAGGGGTCTGGAACCCAGATCGCGGTCAACTCGCCCGCCCGATGCAGCCTGGCCAGCATCAGGCTGTCGCGCCGATCGGTCTTGACCCGGTCGCCCGGCTTCTTCGGGATCATTGATGGGGCGATGACACAGCAGGCGTGGCCGAGCGCACGAACCTGCCGGTAGAGCTCATAGCCACAAGGGCCGGCTTCATAGCACACCGACAGAGCCACGCCCGGCTTGGCCAGCTTGGCCAGAAGCTTGGCGACCTGAACGGGCGTGTTGTCGATGCGCCCGTAGGCGCGAACCTCTCCACCTCGGCCTTCGCTGGCCAGCGCCACCTCGATGGTGGCCTTGTGAACATCCAGCCCAACGTAAAGTGTGATAACCTCTTCCACGGCTCGTCTCCCATGCCTTGAGGCGCCGCAGGCCAATCCTGCGCAATCCTCGTCCAAGCATGTTGCGAGACGAGCCGCCTCGCACGGACATACCGTCTTGATCCGAGGGCCGAGCCATCCGCGGCGAGCCGCTGGCGCGGCTGCAAGCCGCAGTCAGATTTAACCACCAAGCGCACCAAGCGCACCAAGACGGAGCATCCTTCGCTTCAAGCTATGCGATGTCCGCCGAGCCTGCTTCGTGCTCCTTGGTGCGCTTGGTGTCTTGGTAGTTAAATTCATGCTGGAAAAGCGCGAGCAGGCTCGCGCCGGCAGAACCCTCGCCCCGGCCCTCGGATCAAGTCCGAGGGCGACGGCGAGAAGGTTGGAGCTCAGATCTCCAGTTTCGCCTTCAGGATCTCGTTGACGGCGGCGGGGTTGGCCTTGCCGCCGGTGGCCTTCATCACCTGGCCAACGAACCAGCCGATGGCTTGCGGCTTGTCCTTGGCGGCCGCCACCTTGTCGGGATTGGCGGCCATGATCTGATCGATCGCGGCTTCGATCGCGCCGGTGTCGGTGACCTGGATCAGGCCATGCGTCTCGACGATGACCTTGGGCGAGCCTTCGCCGGCCGCCATCCGTTCGAACACCTCCTTGGCGATCTTCGAGGAGATGGTCTGGTCCTCGATCAGGCCGAGATACTCGTCGAGGAAGGCCTTGGTGATGTGCAGCACGCCATCTTCAGTGACCTCCGCGTCCTGGGCGTTGGCGAAGGTCAGGACCGACTGGGTGACGGTGTTGGCCACCAGCTTGGCATCCCGCCCGCTGGGCGCGGCAAGCCGCTCGAACAGCTCCGCCCGGCCCGCATCGTCCGCGAGCACCTTGGCGTCATAGGCGCTCAGCGCATACTGGCGCTCCAGCCGCTCGCGCTTGGCGTCGGGCAACTCCGGCAGGGTGGCCTGGATCGCCTTGACCCATGCCGGATCCAGCTCCAGCGGCAACAGATCAGGGTCGGGGAAGTAGCGGTAGTCCTGTGCGTCCTCTTTCGACCGCATCGAACGGGTCTCGCCCTTGCCGGGATCGTAGAGCCGGGTCTCCTGGTCGATCTTGCCGCCGTCTTCCAGGATGTCCACCTGCCGGCGCGCCTCATGGACGATGGCCTGCTGGATGAAGCGCATGGAGTTGACGTTCTTGATCTCGCACCGCGTGCCGAGATGGCCGAAGTCCCCGCTCGCTTTGAACTTCTCGAACTGTCCCGGCCGGCATACCGAGACGTTCACATCGGCGCGGAGGTTGCCCTTCTCCATGTCGCCGTCGCAGGTGCCGAGGTAGCGGACCAGCATGCGCACCGTTTTCACATAGGCGGCCGCATCCTCCGGCGAGCGCATGTCGGGCTTGGAGACGATCTCCATCAGCGCCACGCCCGAACGGTTCAGGTCGACGTAGGTCCAGTTGGGATCCATGTCGTGGATCAACTTGCCGGCGTCCTGCTCCAGGTGCAGCCGCTCGATGCCGACGACAAAGCGCGAACCGTCGTCGCGCTCGACCTCCAGCGCGCCCTCGCCGACGATCGGCTCCTTGTACTGGCTGATCTGATAGCCCTGCGGCAGGTCGGGATAGAAGTAGTTCTTCCGGTCGAAGCGGGAGAAATGGTTGATCTCAGCCTTCAGGCCGAAGCCGGTCTTGATCGCCTGTTCGACGCAATAACGGTTGATCACCGGCAGCATGCCGGGAAAGCCGGCGTCCACCAGCGACACCTGCTCGTTCGGCCCGGCGCCGAAGGTGGTGGCGGCGCCCGAAAACAGCTTCGCGTTCGAGGCGACCTGGGCATGGATTTCCAGGCCGAGCACGACCTCCCACTCGCCGGTGCGGCCAGAAACCCGATAAGGCGCGCGATCGCTCATCGCCAGAAACTCCCGTCAGAAGCGCCTATCTGGGGCAAGCCAAGCCGCTTGTCACGTGCACGCCACACACAGCTGTAAAGGTGACGCCTTGTTCAGGACGCAAAAAAGCGGTTCAATCAACGCGCACCCAAGGGGAGACGTCATGAAGAAACTCATCGCTGCCGCCATGTTCGCCGCAGGACTCGCTTTCAGCACCGGCGCTCTCGCCGCCGATCCGCCGAAGCCGCTCAGCACCGACACGCCGATCCAGGACATCGTCGCCAATCCGGACGGCAAGGCCGTGCTGGACAAGGACATGCCGGGCCTGACCAGCCACGCCATGTACGACCAGTTCAAGACCATGAGCCTGAAGGACCTGCAACCGATGTCGCAGGGCGCCATCACCGACGACCAGCTGAAGAAGGTCGCCGACGACCTGGCCAAGGTGAAGCCGCAGTAAGCTGCTTCCCAGTCAAATCTTGCAGCGCCCCCGCCGGACCCCGGCGGGGGCGTTTTGCTATACGCTCTCCGCCATCCGCCCCTCGCTCATGCGGAGCCGGCGATCGACACCGACGGCTTCCAGGAACCCCTCGTCATGGCTGATGATCAGCAGCGCCCCGTCATAGGCGGCCAGAGCCGCCTCGACCGCCTCGATGGCGTCGAGGTCGAGGTGATTGGTCGGCTCATCCAGGATCAGCAGCTGCGGCGGGTTCGGCCCCATCACCACGCAGGCCAGGGCGGCGCGCAGGCGTTCGCCCCCTGACAGCTCCCCGGCCCGCTTCAGCGCGGCCACGTTGCGGAACAGGAACCGCGCCAGCGCCGTGTGGGCGGCGTTGTCATCGGCGGTCGGGTTCAGGCGGCGGAAGTTCTCGGTCAGAGTCAGGCCGTCGTCGAGCACGGCCGCGTGCTGGTCCAGTAGAGCCGCAGGCACGCCGCGGCGGATCTGGCCCCGCGTCGGCTGCAGCGAACCCACCGCCAATCGGATCAGGGTCGACTTGCCGGCCCCGTTCGGCCCGGTCAGCGCCACCCGCTCGGGCCCGACGAGGCGGAAGCTGCAATCCGACAGGCCCCGAACACTGCCTGGCCAGTCGAAGTCCACCGCGTCGAACCCCAGCACCGTCTTGCCTGCCGCGAGACCGGACGGCGGCAACTCGAACGCCAGGCGCCGAACCCGCTCGATCTGAGTCCTGGCCGCCTCCAGGTCGCGCTGGACCTCGTCGCGCTGGCGTTCGGCCAGCCGGTTCTGCCGCCCGCCGGTGGCCTCGGCCCGCTCCGTTCGGGCGTCGAGCAGGATTTTCGGCGCATCGCCCCTGGCGCGGGCGCGACGGCCGGCGGCGTCGCTGCGATCCTTGCGCTCGCGGGTGGTCTGGATGGTCCGCTCGATCCGATCCGCCTCGCGCTCGGCGTTCTCGAGCCCGCGCACCGCGGCGGCGGCGGCCTCGCCTCGTCGCTCCACATAGAGATCCCAGTTCCCGCCATAGTAACGGGCGCCAAGGCCGGAGAGCTCCAGGATGCGGTCCATGTCGCGCAACAGGGTGCGGTCGTGGCTGATCACCAGAGCGCTGCCGCGCCAGTCGTGCAGCAGCCCCGCCACGGCCTCCCGCGCTTCTGCATCAAGGTTATTGGTCGGCTCGTCGAGCAGAATCAGGTCGGGCTCGGCCACCAGGAGGGCCGCCAAGGCGGCGCGGGTGATCTGGCCGCCACTGAGCGCCGAGGCTGGGCGGTCCAGCGACACAGCGGCCAAACCCATCCGCGCCAACCCCGCCTCAATCCGCTGCGGCAAGGTCCAGTCGGCGAGCTCCAGGTCGTCATCCTCCACCTCGCCCCGCTCGATCCGGGCGAGCCGGGCCAAGGCCTCCGTCGCGCCCATCAGGTCGGCCAAGCTGGCTTTCGACGGTGGATTCAAGGTCTGGCGTAGCATGGCGACGCGGCCGGCGAGCCGCACGGTTCCGGCGCTTGGGGCGATCTCGCCCAGGATCAACCGCAGCAGGGTCGATTTGCCGATGCCGTTGCGGCCGACCAGACCGACCCGCTCGCGGCCGAGGGCGAAGGTCAGATTGTCGAAGAGGGCCTTACCGTCAGGGGTGCGGACGGCGACCGAATCGAGGGTGAGAAGAGCGGACATGGAGCGCCAGGACTGGATGAGCGAACGGGGCGGAAGGCTGGTCGTTCGCCGGGCGCATGACGGGAGCTCCTCAAAGAAGGGGGTATTTAGTGGCGGAGCGGGTGGTGGTCCAGTCGTCGGAACCCAGATCAGCTCGCCGGCCGGCCGTACAGCGCCCGCACGCTGGCGATATCCGCGTCGCTGAGGCGGCCGAAATAGTGGGCGTCGTTGCAGGTGTTCATCACCGAGCGCGGGTCGTAGGGGATCGGCAGGGGCGGATGATCGCCGCGCTGCAGGCAGTCCGCCGGGGCCGAGGCGCTGTAGGCCACGTCGGGCAAGCCCAGCACATGGCCGAACTCGTGCACCGACACCCCATAGACGCAGGCGCGGCGGATCACCGGGTCGTCGCCGCGCGAACAGCTGCGCCGGCTGGGGAAACGGAAGGCGACATTCACCTGGTCGGCCTGTCCGGCGGCGGGCGCGCCCAGCATGGCGGTATCCGGCTCCTCGCCGGTCAGGAGCGGCGTCAGGCGAACAGCCGGGGTCCCGGGCGCACAGAGGCCGATGTCCTTGAAGCTGACATTGGCCACCCGGCTCCAGGCGGTTTCGGCCTCGCCCACCGCCGCCACCAG
>DASXCH010000211.1:0-3409 GCA_036491275.1 Caulobacteraceae bacterium | reverse complement strand
GGCGGCCACGGCGAAAACGGCCCAGGTGCCGCTCTACGTGTGGCTCCCCGACGCGCTGGAGGGCCCGACGCCCGTCTCGGCGCTGATCCACGCGGCGACGATGGTCACGGCCGGCGTCTACCTGATCGCCCGCTCGACCCCGCTCGTCGCCCTGGCGCCGGGCGTCCAGCTCCTGATCGCGATCACCGGATGTGCCACCGCATTGCTCGCCGCGGCGATCGCCGTGACCCAGAACGACCTGAAGCGGGTGATGGCCTATTCCACGGTCAGCCAGCTCGGCTACATGTTCATGGCCCTCGGTGCCGGCGTGGGCAACGTCGCGCAGCTCGCGATCATCGCGGCGATGTTCCACCTGTTCACGCACGCCTTCTTCAAGGCGCTCTTGTTCCTCGCCTCGGGCAGCGTGATGCACGCGATGGGCGACGTGATCGACATGCGGCGGTTCGGCGGGCTCCGACATCGGATGCCGATCACCTTCAGCACGTTCGCGGTGGGCGGCCTGGCCCTGGCGGCGATCCCGCCGCTCTCGGGCTTCTTCAGCAAGGACGAGATCCTGGGCGCCCTCTCCGGCGCGAGCCACGCGGCGCACGAGCACGGCTGGGGCTGGGTGTATGGGGTGATCTACTGGGTGGCGATCATCACGGCGTTCATGACGGCCTTCTACACCGGGCGGGCGTTCTTCATGACGTTCTTCGGGCCGGAGAAGCTGCCCAGCCCCGACGATCCCGAGGCCCCGCCCGCCGTTCACGACGCCGACGCGCACGCGCACGGTGATCATGGTGCCGACGACCATGCCCACGGTCACCACGAGATCGGCCACGAGTCGCCGCCGCTCATGACGATCCCGCTCATGGTCCTGGCCGGCTGCACGGTCCTGATCGGCCTGATCTGCCTGGTCGCCTGGCCGTTCACCGGCGGCCCGGCCGAATGGTTCGCGGGCCATCTCGACAAGACGCTCGCCTTCGAGTCGCTGGGCCACGCGGAGCACGGGTTCTCGTGGATGACGGCGATCGTCGGCACGCTGGTCGGCGTCGGGGGGATCGGCCTGAGCTACGTCATGTACGCCCAGCCCAGCCCCTGGCCGAAACGGCTGATGGAGCGGTTCCGGCCGCTCTACGAGGCCTCGCTGCACAAGTTCTACGTCGATGAAATTTATCAATGGGTCGTGGTGGGGACGGTCCGCAACCTCGCCCTGGTCAGCGACTTCGTGGATACGTACATCGTGGATCGGCTCGTGACCGGCGTGGCGATGGTCCCCCGGGCGTTCGCGCGGACGCGGCTGGCGCTCTATCAGAACGGCCTGATCCAGTTCTACGCGGCCGCGTCGGCGATGAGCGTGGCGGTCCTGCTGTTGATCCTCCTGATACTCGGGTCGCAGCAGCCGTAGTCTCAGGGCGCGTGAAGGGATCGGATTGAAGATTCCGGATTCCGGATTCCGGATTTGCAAGACCTTCGGTCGGCGGGCTTCCTGGCCATTCGGAATTCGGAATTCGTAATCCAGAATCACAACTGTCCGGCTATAAGTCGAACAAGTTCAACTGGTTAGAGAGAGGCGGCTCCGGATCTTGCGGTTTTTTCTCGCTCAATGCCTGAAAAACCGGGGTTTTCTCGAAGAGAGTGAGGCTGAGGATTTGCAAGATTTCGCCGAGACTACGCTCCAGCCCAAGTTCTTTCCGGACGATGGCGACGAGCACGTAAACGCTGATCGCGATCCACACTTGAGTCCTCACCGCGTTGTCGCTGGTCCCGTAAAAGGATTTGATATGCAAATTTTGTTTGATCCATTTGAAGAACAATTCGACCTGCCATCGACATTTGTAGAGTTTCGCGATCGTCAGCGCGGGCAGGGTGAAGTTGTTGGTCAGGAACACGAACCGCCTGTCGTTCTCGGCGTCGTAGAACGAGATGCGACGCAGGGGGTCGGGGTACAGTCGCGACGTCTTCGGGCCGGCCAGCACAATCGTCTGGTCGCTTCGCAGGCCCGTCGACTTGTCGACCCGCCGGCGGCTGCGGCGGGTGTAGTCGAGGCCGCGCTTGGCCCGAGTCACGAAGAACGCCGAACAGATCGTGAACCGATGAAGACGTCCAAAATCGACGTACCCTCGATCCATCACGTAAAACGAACCCGGCTCGATCGGCAGATGGTCGAGGACGGTGACGTCGTGGGTCTTCCCGTGGGTAATCCGCACGAAAGTGGGTATGTTGCCGCGCAGATCCAGAAGGGTATGCAGCTTCACCGCCCCTTTGCGGCGACGAAATCGCGCCCAAGGGAACAGGCTCAGGCAGAGGTCGATCGTGGTGCTGTCCAGCGCATAGACGGCCTGTTCCAGTTCCACGCCCATGGGTTCGTCGGCGTACAACTTCCGCGCACGACCGATCAACACTTGAGCGAAATCGGCGAAGATGCGCCAGTCGTGGGCGCGGTTGGCGTCGGCCAAGGTGCTCCGCGAGATCGTTCCGCGGAAGCCCGCATGGTAGAGTTTGGGCCGGAAGGATCGCAGACACGTCGCGATGTCGCGGAGGCTTTCGCGGAAAGTCAGCTGGGCAAACGCGAGGCAGAGGAATTGATCCCTGCACGAGAAGCCGCGCGGGCGACGGTCGCCGCCATACCGCCGCACACACGCGTTGAAGTCGTGCCGGGGCAAGAATTCCATGAGCTGAGCGAACACGAGCTTCCCGGGGTCCATGAGTCGTCCTCCGTCGTTTGGGATGGCCTCCCAGACGACGATTCTGACGACCCGAGGAGATATCGTGCGCGCTCATTCTGCGACCCAACAGTTATTTCTCAAAAATGTTACGTCAAATCCCGAGAGCATTAGCCGGACAGTTGTGCTGCCGGAGGACGAATGGGCCAAGGACGCCGCGCGCCGGAAAGAGGCCGGGGTGCCCGAGGGCGTCGTCTTCCGCACCAAGCCGGAGTTGGCCCTGGAGCTGATCCGCCACGTCGGGCCCAGGATCCGCCATGGCTGGGTGACGTTCGATGAGGGCTATGGCAAGGACCCCGAGTTCCTCAGCGGCCTGGAGGAGATGGGCGAGCGCCACATCGGCGAGGTCCCCAAGTCATGCCGCGGCTGGCTGCGCCGCCCCGAGGTCCAGGGGCCGGGAGCGGGGCGGCGGGGCCGGCGCACGACCAAGCCGCGGGTCGCTCCGGGCCAGCCCGAGCCACAGACGGTCGAGGCGATCGCGGCCGCGTTGCCGGCCGGCGCCTGGAAGCGGCTGCAGTTCCGCGAGGGGACCAAGGGGATACAGGTGGCGCACTTCGCCGCGATCCGCTTCGTGGTCGAGCGGGACGACCTGCCGGGACCGGAGCTGTGGCTGGTGATCGAGCGGAGCTGCGACCAGGCGCCCCACGTCAAGTACGACCTGAGCAATGCCGGGCCGGATTGCCCGCTGCTGGAGCTGGCCCAGG
>DASXCH010000210.1:0-5803 GCA_036491275.1 Caulobacteraceae bacterium | reverse complement strand
CCCGCACCTTGGCGCTCTCGTCGGCCAGGAGCTTGAAGGGATCCTGGGCGGAAAGATCGTTGCCGTAGAGTCTCATGGCCCTGTAGCGCTCGCCGGCGAGGTCGACGTCGAGCGGGCGCCAGTGGGCGCCGATGTCACCCGCGTGGTCCTCGAGCGCCGCCTTCACGTCCGAGCGGACGCAGTCGATGTGGATGTGCAGCTGATTCTGGCTGCGGCCGTTGATCGAATTGATCGCCAGGCCGATGTCGTCGCGCGGGACCGCGCCGCCGGCGCGTTTCTCGAAATAGCGGCGCGCCTGCCAGGCCGCCTGCCAATAATTGGGCGAGTCCTGTGCCAGCAGTCTGGGGCTCTCGATACCGGACACGCGGGCGGTGGGAATGAGCAGGATCTGGGTCTTGCCCCTGAGGTCCTTGAGGGCCGCGTAGCCGCCGCGGCGGTTCACCTCCAGGCAGGGCGCCGGCAGATGGCTCACCCTCATGTCGGTGACGCAAAGGTCGTGGACGACATGCCACAGGGCATTGGGATTGGAGGCGTCGGCCAGCGGCGGCGCCAGCCAGGCGGCAGCGGCGATCGCCAGCCCTACGATCAGCGCCAGGGGACGGACAGCTTTCACGGCTTTGCCTTAAAAGGCCGATGGCGGCCTTTTCGGGGCGAGGCGCTCAAAGCGGCCGGAAGCTCGGCGTGGGGGCCTCGCCGGACGAGGCCGACTCGACAATATGGGTTTCCTCCGCCAGCGCGGCCGCATCGCGCAGGGTCTGGAGATTGCGCTCATGGGTCGCGCGGTCGATCCGGTAGAGCCCGAGCGAGGCTATGGCGATGAGGTTGAGGACGACGCTGGCCGGCAGATAGATCTCGATCAGATGGCGGACAATGGCCGGATCCACCGAGCCGCGCAGGGCGTGAGACGGGAAATGGACGATGGTCAGCATCACGCCGGCCGCAAAGGCGCCGATGCCGCCGGCAAACTTCCCGATCAGGCCCTGCACCGCATAGAGGAGACCTTCGGAGCGCGCCCCGCTCCTGACCGCCGCGTCCTCGACGATGTCAGCCGTCATCGATGCGGCCATGATATAGCCGACGATGCCGAGCGTCGCGGCGAGTGCGGCATCGAGCATCAGGATCGGCAGGATCAGGGGCGAGCCGTTCGGCGGCATCACCCCGATCAGGCGCAGGAACAGAGGCCCGGCGGTCATGGCCACCGACGCGACGAAAATGGCGATCATCGTCCGCTTCTTGCCGAACCGCTTGCCGAGGACCGGCGCCAACACGACTGCCACCACCGAGCCCAGGCCCGTCATCGGCGCGATCCAACCGAACTGGCGGGGCGTCAGGCTCCAGACATGGGTCCAGATGTAGACGTTGAGATTGGCCGTCATGCCGGTCGCCACGCCGCCGATGACACCGGCGAGGATCAGGGCGCCCAGCGACGGGTTCATCAGGGTCAGACGGATCTGCCGCGCCTGTTCGGCGAGCGTGCCGGACGGCGCCGGCGGCGCCGGGTTTTCCAGCACGCGCTTCTGAGTGCCGAGGGCGGAGATCAGGATCGAGGCCACGATGACGCCGACAATCGCCACGCTCCAGTTCTCATAGCCCTCGCGGAACAGCACCCCGCTCTTGGCGCCGCCAAGGAACACCTCGTTGAGCAGCAGGCTGGATCCCGTGAGGCCGATCAGCAGGAACAGCCAGCGCCAGGCCTGCAGGCTGGTGCGGTCGTCGAAATCGGAGGTCAGTTCGGGGGTCAGGGCGCTGGACGCGATCTCGTAAAGGCTCACCGAGATTCGGGTCGCCATCATGATTGCGACCATGACCAGGACGAGCGAGGCGAGCGGCAAGTTTCTCGGAGAATGCCACAGCAGGTAGAAGAACAGGGCCGTCGGCAGGGCCGCGGCGTACATGAACGGGTGGCGGCGGCCGAGGCGCGACTTCAGGCGGTCTGACCAGCGGCCGATGACCAGATCGAAGATGGCGTCGATGACCAGCGAGGCCAGGATCATCCCTCCAGCGGTGCTGGCCGGGATGCCGAGGACCTGATTGAGGAACAGCATGAACAGACCGGCCGCGGTCGCAGATGCGCCGTAGGCGACTGACCCGAATCCATAGGCCGCCTTGACCCGAACCGGCACGCGGCCGTCAGCCATGGTCTTCTATCCCCCTCCCTTGCGGGTGACTTGCATCTCACTCATCCGGGCAGACAATCGCATACGCGCCCACCGCTCTCCTTTTTCTCTACCGTCACGCCTGGGCTTGTCCCGGCTTGTCCCGGCCACCCAAGAACGCCGACTGACGTGTGGCCATGCCCGGCATGGCCACCCTCCAGCGCGCGCGAAATGGGTCCCCGGCACAAGGCCGGGGATGACGGCTTGTTTTGGAGCGATTTCGGGCCGTGACGTTCCTTGTTTGGGGCGGCCAAATGCGATTCCGCCCACTCATCCAGGGGACTCATTCAGCCAGGTTGAATAGACACTGACAGGCTCCCGGCGATAGCCGATGGCGCCATAGAAGGCGGCGGCTTCGTTGCCGTCCCGGACCATCAGCTCCAGCTTGGGCATGCCGCGTCCGCGTGCCCAGTCCTCGGCAGCCTTCATCAGCGCGTAGCCGTGGCCCGCGCCGCGGCGAGCGGGCGAGACGGCGAGGTAATAGACCCAGGCGCGATGACCGTCCGCCCCGACCATTACGGTGGCGGCGAGATCTTCGCCTACGAAGCCCCCCAGGACGGCGGACACGGGCCCATCGATCGCCCGCCTGGCGTCCGCATGGGGCTCGTTCCAGGGCCGCGTCAGACCGCACGCTTCCCAGAGATGGACGGCGGCGCCGATTTCCTCGGGCTTCAGTTTGCGGATGACGATCGGCGATTCCAATTCGGAATTCAGCCTAGCGGCGCTGGCTTCAGCGATCCAGCACCAGCACCTGGAAGGTCCCAGGCACCGTCGTCGGCCGGCCGCCCGCCTCCGCCGGCGGCGCATAGGTCGCGGTAGGCAACCAGACCTTGCCGGTCTTGGGATCGACGGCGCCGGTGCGGGCGCCGAGCTGGGTGGGGACGGTGTCGATCACGGTGTTGGCCTTTGGCCCCCCGAGGGCGATCACCGCCAGGGTCCCGGAGCGGCCGGAGGGAATGAGCGCCAGGTGACGTCGCGGATCATACATCACCGCGTCGGGCCCGGCGCCGATCGGCAGGGAGGCGATCACGTGACCGTCGGCCGCGCTCAGAATCTCGGCGACTCCCTGACAGGAGGACACCAGGCGGTCGCCTTCGACATAGGCCAGGCCAGTCGGCCTCTGGCAGCCGGGCATGGAATAATGGCCGACGACCTTCAGCGACTTCAGGTCGATGACCTCGATGTCGTTGGCCTCCTCGCCGTTGATGAAGAACCGTCCCTTGCCGTCAGGCACGCCGAATTCAAGGGCGCCGCCGACCTTGATATCGCCCGCCGCCTTCATCGACCTGGGATCGATGAGTTCGATTTCGCCGCTGTCGCCGCCGATCACGACCACGTCCCCGGTGGACGGATCATAGTCCGCCGAGTCGGTGTCAGCTGGCCCCGGAATCGAGGCCAGGACCTTGCCCGACCTGGCGTCGATGACCTTGGCGGTCTTGTCGCCGCTGTTGGTGGTGACGATACGGTCCGTTCCCGGAACCGGCACCACCGCGTGCAGATGCGAGCCCATGGCGAAGCCGGCGTGCATGCGCCCGGTGTCGGCGTCGATCATCAGCACGTCGTCGCCATGGGCGATGTAGACCCGCCGCCTTGCCGGATCGAAGCTGACGAGGTCCCAGTGGCCGTCCGGACCGGCGATCTTCGCCTTGACTTCAAGCCCAGAGGCGCCGACCAGCGCCGGTGAGGTGGCCATGAGCAACAGGGCGGCGAGAATTGCGCGCTTCATTGTTTTCCAACGGGCTCCAGACTTGAACGGCATCCATGCCACGGCAGGCGCCGGGCTTACAAACGCCTTGCGACGAAATCACGAACCGGCCGCCACCTTTGCGGACGGAGGCCGCGTGCGGCATAGAGGTGGGCGACCATGCCCGCTCTCGCCGCCCTGGCTCCGATCGTACTGGCCGCCTTCCTGGCATCGGCCGTGGAGGTCGTGGAAGCCTTCACCATCGTCCTGGCGGTGAGTGTCGTGCGCGGCCCAAGGCCGGCCGTGGTCGGGACGATCACCGCCCTGGCCTGCCTCGCCCTGGCGATCGCCATCTTCGGACCCCTGATCGCCCACGCCCCGGTTCATGGCCTGCAAGTGGTGATCGGCGTGCTGTTGCTGGTCTTCGGCCTGGGCTGGCTGCGCAAGGCGATCCTGCGCGCCGGCGGGGCCCTGGCCCTTCACGACGAGTCCGCGGCCTTCGCCGAAGAGACCCGCGCCCTCGAGGCCAGCGCCCAGAGCGCGACGGCCGACTGGCTCGCCGGCGTCGTCGCCTTCAAGGCGGTGCTGCTCGAGGGGACCGAGGTGGTGTTCATCGTTCTCGCCGTCGGGGCGCGGCCCGGCCTGCTTGGCCCCGCGGCGCTGGGCGCGGCCCTCGCCTGCGCCGTGGTGCTGGCGATCGGGTTCGCCATTCGCCGGCCCCTGGCGCGCGTCCCCGAAAACAGCCTGAAGTTCGTGGTCGGCTCTCTGCTCACCGGCTTTGGTGTCTTCTGGACCGCGGAGGGCCTGGGCTTCCCCTTCCCGATCGGCGACTGGGCCATGCCGCTGCTGATCGGCTTCTTCCTGGCGGTCGGTGCGGCCGAGGCGCTCTTCGTCAGGCTCGTGATCGGAAAGGCGCCGGCATGGACGTGATCCTCGCCCTCGGCGCCGAGATCCGGAAGATGTTCGCCGGCGACGCGATCCTCTCGCTCGCCGCGGTGGTGCTCGTCGCCATCATCGGCGTGCTTGTGCGGATGGGCGAGCTCGATCCAGACCTCGCGCCTTGGCTGCTGATGATCGGCGTGGCCTTCGCCCTGGTCATCGCCATCAATATCGCTCTCTTCAAGACTATAAGGAAAACAAGGCAATGAACGACCGTGTTCAAGTGACGATCGAGGACGGCGTCGCCGACGTCCGTCTGGTCAGGGTCGACAAGATGAACGCCCTGGACGACGCCATGTTCTCAGGCCTCATCGAGACCGGAGAGCGGCTCAAGCACGAGCGTGGCCTGCGCGCCGTGGTCCTTTCCGGCGACGGCCGCGCCTTCTGCGCCGGCCTCGACATGGGCAATTTCGGGCGCATGGCAGATGGCCCGCGTCGCCCCAGCGCCGGCGGCCCGCCGCTCGACGCCCGCACGCACGGCATCGCCAATCGGGCGCAATACGCCGTCTGGGTGTGGCGCGAGGTTCCCGTGCCGGTGATCGCCGCAGTGCACGGGGTCGCCTTCGGCGGCGGCTTCCAACTGATGCTGGGCGCGGACATGCGCTTCATTGCGCCCGACGCGCGCCTGGCGGTGCTGGAGATCAAGTGGGGCCTGGTGCCGGACATGTGCGGCACCCTCCTCATGCGCCATCTCGCCCGCGAGGACGTGGTGCGGGAACTGACCTACACTGGCCGGATCTTTTCGGGCGAAGAGGCGTTGGCTCTGGGCTTCGCCACCCGCGTCACCGCCGATCCGCGCGGCGAGGCCCTGGCGTTGGCCCGCGAGATCGCCGGACGCAATCCGGACGCGGTGCGGGCGGCCAAACGGCTGCTCAACAACGTCGCGGCCGGCGCGGACGAGGCGACCGGTTTGCTCGACGAAACCCGCGAGCAGATCGCGCTCATCGGCAGCGGCAACCAGATCGAGGCCGTCCGCGCCAATATGGAAAAACGGGCCCCGGCGTTTCAGGACGTAGCGGCCTAG
>DASXCH010000209.1:0-15394 GCA_036491275.1 Caulobacteraceae bacterium | reverse complement strand
CTCCGCTCGTCCCGGACGCCGAGCGAGCAGCGAGGCGAGCCGGGATCCAGGTGTTTTATCGTTAGGCGGAGCGTTTGAAGAATAGGCCTTGTTCCTGAATGGCCTCGCGGACTTTATCCTCGGGCCGGCATTCGGCCGGACCCGGGGGCGCCCGGCCTTCAGGATGAGCGGCGTTTGTCTCGGAGGGCCGGCGTCTCGCCGGCCAGGACGGTTGCCGGCGGGACGCCGGCGCTCCGTTCGTACGCTTCACGCTTCCGCGCCGCAGGCGCACCAAAATCAATCTTCATAAATCTGCTGCCATCTGCGGATAAAACCCTTCCCCTACCCCGCCAGCGCGAAGTCCATCGCCGCCCGGGCGTGGATGTCGGTGGTGTCGAACACCGGAACCGGAAGGTCTCCCGGCCCGATCAGGAGGTCGAACTCGGTGCAGCCGAGGATCGCCGCGTCGACACCGTCCTCGGCTATCGCCCGTTTCACGACATCGACGCACGCCGCCCGTGAGGCGGCCTCGATGCGTCCCTGGATCAGCTCGTCGTAGATGATCGCGTGCAGGCGCGCGCGCTCGGCCCCGATCGGGATCACGGTCTCGACCCCGCCGGCCCTGAGCCGGTCGCGGTAGAAGGCCTGCTCCATGGTGAACCGCGTGGCCAGCAGCAGCGGCCGCTTCACGCCGGCGGCGCGAACCTCGGCCGCCGCGACGTCGGCGATATGGATCAGCGGGACGGCGACTGCCGCCTCCACCTCTCCCGCCATGCGGTGCATGGTGTTGGCGCAGATGACGAGGGCCTTGGCCCCCGCCGCCTCCAGCTGCCTGGCCGCCAGGGCCATCTCCTCCGCCGCCACGTCCCACTCGCCGGCCGCCTGCATGGCCGCGATCGGCGCGAAATCGAACGAGACCATCACCAGGTCGGCCGAGTGCTGGCCGCCCAGGCGCTCGCGGGCCAGCTCGTTCAGCCGGCGGTAATAGACCGCCGTGCTCTCCCAGCTCATCCCGCCGACGAGGCCCAGGCGCTTCATCGTTCCGTTCAATCTTCGATGAGCGCGGGGTCGCCCGTGGCCCGCCGGCCGCCTTCAAGCCAGCGGGCGAGCCCCGGCGTCAGGCGCTCACGCGCCACAGCCGCATAGTCGGCCAGGTCGGCGTCGGCGACCACGCCGCGCCAGCGCTCGTTCGTCCCCTTGTGCAGGAAGCGGCGCGCGCCCTCGTCCCAGGTCATTTGCATCTGCGGCAGGATTTCATCGCCCTGGGCGCGCATGGTCTCGAAACCGGCGGCCTCGGCGATGGCCGGCCACGCCTCGGCCGGGACCTCGATTCCCAGGAAGGCGGCGATCCGCCGGATCTCCGCCTCCCGGTCCGCCTTCAGGTCGTTGAAGTGGACGAGCAGCATGTCAAGCTCGCGCCTGGCCGCCCAATAGCTGGGCTCGACGTGAAAATAGGAGCAGGCCGGATCGCCGCGCGCGCCGCCGTCGTCGTCCAGCCACTCGCGAAAGAACGCCGCCGGGTCATCCGGCGTGGGTGGAAAGTCGTCGCCGAACTTGGGGTCGGCGCGGCTGATCTCCTTCAGGCGCGCCACCGGCTCGGGCCGAAAGCCGAGCATGTGGTTGTGGAACGACATCGCCGAGTCGCGGCCGTCGCGCGCCACGTGGATGACCTTCACGCCGGCGTAGACCGGCACTGCATCGAACGACAGGTGGGTCTTCAGGATCCGGCGCGTGGTCAGCGCCTCGGCCATCGCGTGCGCGACGCCCGGCGGCATCAAGCGAAAATCGTACCACGGCGAGACGATCGGCGCCGGCGCGGCGCTCCCCGCCACCAGCATGCTGACGATCCGCTGCGTCCAGGTCGTGCCGCACTTCGGATAGGTGGCGATGAGGATATCGTCGGCGCGCGGCGCGTAGTCGTTCCACCGGGCGCTGTCGAAGATGCGCGATCTCACTTCGCGCAAGGGCGGGCGGATCAATTGCGGCGTCATTCTCTTCCCCCCTGAACACCGGGCTTGATTATCGAGTCGGCCGCGACGAGGCGCAACCGCTGCGAAGACGAGTGACTCCCCCGAGTCCTCGGATCGGCTCACCGGGGAGGCGGCAGCCCACAGGCCTCATGGACGCGGGCGAGAAAGCTTGCCGCCGCCTCGGAGGCCTCCTCGTCGTCGGTCAGCTCGCCCTCCGCCACGATCTCATCGCAGCCGGCCAATCCTTCGGGCTGGAACAGGGTCGCATTCGCCGGCGCCAGGCTGCGGTCTCTCGTAGACTCCATTCCGGCGGTCCATTGGTATGGCCCGTCGATCCACAGCCGGCGCAGGAGATCGCGGTAACAGGCCAGGGTCTGGGCGATCATCGCCTGGTCGACCTGGATGAGGCCGCCGTTGATGTTCATCGTCAGAGCGTCGACGCCCCAGATCTCGCCGGTCGTGAAGATGAAACTCGTCCACAGGGTCCGATAGTCCCGGCCCTGCGTCACCCAGGCGCCGAAACCGTCCGCGTCGCGGCACGATCCGATGGCATAGGCGCCCCGGCCCATGCCGTAGGGCGCGAGACCGAAATCGCCGCCCGTCGCGGCCTCTTCCAGTTCGGCCACCGTCCAGGTGCGGGAAGGATCGTATTTGGGCGCCAGGCGAAGCCAGGAGACCGGTCCTGGCGCCAGATTGACCTCGCGGGCGACGCTGCCCGCGCCGACGCCGTCGCTGTAGGCCAATGGCGTGTCCGCAGAGCGAAATCGCCCAGGCGAGGCCGCGGACGACCTCGCGGGGAAAGGCCGCTTCCCGGGCGAGACCGGCCTGGAAATGTCGACAAAATCCCTCACTGGAACGGGAGCTTTACTTGGCCGGCGCCCTACCGGCGATTGGCCTCATTGTCGCACGGCGCCGCTTCGGATTGCTCGCAGACAAGCGCCAGCAAACACGGACTGATGGGTTCAGTGGGTCCTGCGCCCGAAGCGCTCAGGGCGTTCAGGCGTTCAGGCGTTCAAGGCGCCCAGGACGCCCTGCGCCATGGCCACAAAGGTTTCCGCCTGAACGGCGTGGGTGCTCGGCATCGAGCCGGTCGCCATCGCGAGGGCCACGAAGGCGAGGGCGACGCCGAAAATCAAAAGGCCCTGGGCAAGGAAGCTACGCTGCCGGGTGCTGAAGGTGACGTTCATGTGCGCAGTCCCTTCTTGATTACGACCTCTTCGCTGGGACCAAACCTAAATCTTGCCGAGTGGTTAACGTGTCGGATTGTCGCATCCCCTCGGGGGCGGGCGTGGCGCTCTCTGTCACAGGGCGTGGGGCGCGACAGAGAGTCGCAACCTGGACTGTACGGAGTGGGCCGGGAACGGCGTCGTCCGCCTCCCGCGCGGCGTCTCGCGCCCGTTCGAAGTCGCGCACGACCACCACGTTGATCTTGCCGTCCAGCCGCTCGATGCGGGCGATGGCGGCGTCTGTCAGCTCGAGCGCCGAGACGCGGGGCGCCCGCACCGCCTTGGCCGGCTCCGTCGCGCTTTGATAGGTCACGGCGTCTCTCCTGATCCGATCCATAAGCTGTGACTGCCTCGCAGTGGCCGCGCCTACTCGATCGGGATTGCGGGTCGGCGCCAACTCGGCGGTGGAGGCCCTTTGTGCGCTATACGATCCCCTACGGCAGAGATGGGCCGATGCGAACGGGAAGTCTGCTGATGAGCAAGCCGACGGACGACATCGAGGAGAGCCTGCGGCAACTCGCGAAGAAGTCAGGGCTCTCCCTGTTCGGCCTTCCGGCGAGCGACCGCGACGCGATCCTTTCGGCCTGCCAGCAGTTCTGCCGATCGAAGCCGTTTCCGGTCAGCGAACGTGGCTTCACGAGCTACGTCCAGGAATGGCTTGACCGGACCGCCGGCTTCGTCCGCACCGACCCCGCGGAACTCCGCAGAACGCTCGTGGACCTCGACTTCGTGCGGCGGGACACCGCGGGAACGGCCTACACCTTAGGGCCGCAGAGGCCGGGCGCTGGTTCGTCAGACCTGACAGAAGTCATCATCTCCACCCGCGCAGAGGAACGCGAGGCGCGCGAGCGGCGGAAATCCGAGAGGACCGGATGATGAGTTTTTGGGCGATCGCCGCATTGCTCCTCGCGGGCTTTGCCGCCCACGCGGCCCCACCGCAGAGCCGGGTGCAGTACCACGCCGGCGATATCTTCGAGATCACCCGGGACGTAGAATCCTCAGAGAAGACGTCCAATGGCTCCAGCGGTAGTTCGACCGATCGCGACACGGTCACGGAGCGGGTCGTCGGCGCCAGTCCGGCGGGCCTGGAACTGGAGTACGATCTTCCCAAGGAAATCCGAGCGGATCAGCGCGCCCAGCAATGGCAGCTTCCGGCCCGTGCGCTCAAGCCGGCTCAGGGGCCGCTGCAGTTGCTCAATCGCGCCGAGCTGGAGGCGCGCGCCGCGACCTGGCTCAAGGTTGCCGGCCTGACAAACGCCGCCTGCGGACACTGGTTCTTCACCTGGACTGCGTTCCGCATCGAATGCGATCCGCAATCGGCTATCGAGATCATCAAGGGGTTCGATCTTGGACCGGACGATCTTCGTGAGGGAATCTCTTACCGGGATCCCGAGGCGCTGGGTCCAGCGCCGTTGAAACTGAAAACCGCGTCGCCGGAAGGCTCAGTTTTCTACGTCGAATTGGCTGTGGACCCCGAAGCCGTGCGTCGGGACCGGGCCCAGGCTGACGTGGTGACCGCCGAGATCATGGGGAAACCCACGACACTCGAGGCGGCGTTTCAGGCTCGAGCCGCCGAGAAAATCTCCGGATCGATAGACATGACCTTCGTGACGGATCCCGCAGGTCATGTGCGGCGGCGAACGAAGGTCATTAAGCTGCATGTCGAAGGCGTGGACGGTCGCTTGGAGACCCGGACCGTCACGGAGACCCTTGAGCGAACGCCGCTCTCAGGCCCGCGCGCCTCCTGACCGACCCGCCATGCCCCTCAGGCCTCGTCAGAGGCCTTGTCGAGTCGAATTCGGATGGCACGCCAGTCACCCTCCGGCCGGAAACCCCGGAGTGGGCCGTATCTCGGCCGGTTCGCGTTGAGATCGCCCGGCGGGGCGAGGCGATCACGATCTCCTCGACCATTGGCGTCTAATTTGATCGTCATCCTGCACGGACCCCCGCCCCGAGCCGGGGGAAGATGCAGCGCCCAGGGGCGGCTTTCGCCGGGCGCCCGATCCCGTGGGTCCCGGGTCTCGCGGCAAGTGGCTCGCCCGGAATGACGTGCTGAATTTGGACCGCGGCCATCCGCGGATCATTGCCCCTTCATCTCCGCCTCCGCGGGCGCCCCCTTCCCCTTCTTCTTACCCTCGATTGTCAGCCGCTTGCGCGCGTGCTTGCCGATGAAGAACAGGGCGGCGAGGCCCACCACGCCGATCCCCGCTTCGATGCCGGTTACAAGTCCCGTGTGGCCCATCGCGCCATAGGCGCGCTCCAGGCCGAAACCGAAGCCGAACCAGGCCCCAAGGATCACGGCCGACATGGCGAGCGATGCGACGAGGAAGGGCCGAAACGGCGTCCTGGCCATGCCCGCCGTCACCAGGATCGGGCCATAGAGCCCGTAAGCGAACTTCGAGGCCGCCAGGGTCGCCACCATGTTGCGTTTCCAGGCTTCCTCCAGCGGCAGGACGCTCTCGTGCAGCAGCTTCGTCCGCTCGGCCAGGCGGCGGATGCTTGGCTTGTCCTGCGCCAGGCGCCCGACCCAGTAATAGACGGTGTCCTGGAAGAAGGCCCCGAACGCGATGATCAGGCCTGCCAGGAGCGGGTTCACCTTGCCCACCGCGACGCCGGCGCCGGCAGCCACCGCCACCATCGGCCCCTCGATCAGCGAGAGGGGCAGCATCACCGGATACAGGTACCTGAGCAGCAGATGGAGCATCGGATTATGCCACCGGCAGCCGGGCCATGCCGCGGGCCGCGGCTGCTGGGGTTCTCTCGATGCCCTCCACGATCCGATCGGTCATGCTCTGACAAACGCGCCAGGGCGCCATTCACCTCACCCAGGGCACGCGATCTGGCGCGGTCCTCGTGTCGGATGGACGGCTTTCGGCTAAAGCTCAGCCCATGCAGTTCACAAGGCGTCTGCGCGAGCCGGTCATGCGCGGCGAGATCACCTGCAGCGTACGCATCTGGCAAAAGCCGCACGTCAAGGTCGGCGGCCGCTATCGCCTGGGGCCGGGCGCGATCTTCATCACGGCCCTTCGCGAAATCGGCTTGGCGGACATCACCCCGGATCTGGCCCGCCGATCAGGCTTCGCCGGCGTCGTGGACCTGCTGAAAGTCGCCAAACATGGCCCCGGCGAGCGGGTCTTTCTGGTGGAGTTCGAGTATCGGGCGGGCGACCTCTCCTCGGGAGAGGTCGAGGCGCAGCCTTAGCGCGCGTCCGGATGAGGGGTCGGAGCGCCTCTCGACGCCGCCCCTCCCCTTCGCTCGAAGGACGGGGCGATGCGCGCATCCGCCAGGTGTTCAAAGCGTCGGATCCTCTCCGACCTGGACCAGCATCTTGCCGAAGTTGGCGCCTTTCAGCATCTCGGAGAAGCACGAGGGGATGTATTCCAGACCCTGGCGGATGTCCTCGCGGTACTTGATCCGGCCCGATTTCATGAGCGGGGCGATGTAGCCCAGCATCGCGTCGTGGCGGTCGGCGAAATCGCCGACGAAGAGGCCCTTCACCGAGACATTCCGTTCACGGAAGATCGCTTCACCCTTCTTCATCAAAGCCGCACGGGCATCCCCATCGTCGCCGTAGTGGGCGATGAGGCCGCAGATCGTCATCCGCGCGCCGGGATTGAACAAGGGGAGCACGGCCTCGAACACCGCGCCGCCGACGTTCTCGAAATAGACGTCGACGCCGGCCGGACAGGCGGCGCGCAGGTCGTCGGCCAAGTTCGCCGACAGGTGCGAGACGCAGGCCTCGAAGCCGAGCTCATCGACGACGAAGCGGCATTTCTCCTCGCGCCCAGCGATCCCGATCACATGGGCGCCGCGCAGCTTGGCGAGCTGGCCGGCGATCTGGCCGACGCCGCCGCTGGCCGCGCTCACCACCGCCGTCTCGCCGGCCTTGGGCTCGGCCATCAGGTCCATGCCGGCCCAGGCGGTGAGGCCCAGCATGCCCACGGCCTGGGAGATGCGCCCCTTGGCCGGGTCTAGCTTGCGGGGGACCATATAGGCCGGACGCCAGACACCCTCGCCCATCAGGCCGTATTCGGCCCAGCCGTTGGTGTTGAAGACGAGGTCGCCGGCCTCAAACCCGGCCATGCGGCTCGTGATGACCCGGGAAACCGTGCGGGCATGACAGGGCGCGCCGCTCGGTTCGGTCCCGCGACGCTTGTAGCCCCACTGGTAGGGGTCAAGGGAGACGTAGATCGTTCGCGACAGGGCCTGGCCGGGCTGCGGTTGCGGGATCTCGCCTTGCCTGAGGACGAAGGTGTCCGGCGCCGGCCAGTTGGGAACCGGCGCCTCGGCCGGGGTCCAATATCGGTTGACGCCCGCCATGCGCGGCTCCTTGCAGTCCCGGCGTCCTCTCTACGCCTGAACCGGGGCGCGGCGCGACGATGCTTAGGCGCGCACCTGCGACATGATCGCCAGCGTGCGGCCCTCGTTGTCGTTGAAGAAGGCCATCCACTCCTCCAGGCCGTCGGCGTGGCGATGGATGAGGTGCGGGGCGCTGACGAACTCGACGCCGCGCGCGGCGAGCCTCGTATGCGCCGCGCGGATGTCCTCGACGCGAAAATAGATCACCGATTGATTGGGCTGCGCCGTGCCTTGCTCGAGGAACAGGCGGACGCCGCCGCAGTCGAAGAAGGCCAGGTTGCCGAAGGTGTAGAGATGCCTCAGGCCGAGAACGTCGCGATACCAAGCCTCGGCGGCGGCGATGTCGGCGACGTTGCGGCCGATCTGGCCGATCGGCCCGAGCTCGAGGGCGGCTTTGATGTCCGTGGCTGTATCGAGCGGCATGGTCTTTTCCTTTCCGGTTCTGCGTGTTCCGCTTCTGGCCGTCTGGTTTCTGCCGAGCGCGCTGTCCTCGCGCACGCCGTCCCAGCGGCGCAGCTGGCGGCGGTTCTCCAGGCCCAGCTTGGCCAGCGCGTTGGAGAGGTGGAACTTGACGGCGTCGACGCTCACCCCCTGACGCCGCGCGATCAGCGGGTTGCTCATCCCGTGGCGCACGGGGTCGACCACGCGCCACTCCGCCGGCGTCAGGACATCCGGCCAGGGCGGGCGACCACGTCGGGAAGCATCGGTCATGGCCGCAAACTAGCGCGGCCGGCGGCGATTTACCCTACCCGCCCTTTCGCCCACCGCGCACCGATTGGTGCTTGACAAGGACCCAAAGATCATTACATAATGCAATGATCTTGCCCTGACCCGTTTGGGCTGGTCTTTGACATTGTGAAGCATCCACCGTCCGCCGGTTTTTTCAATCCGCAGAAGGAGGAGCCGCGCCGGAGCCGACCGTAAATACGGTCACGGAAAATCCCCACCGTATTTACGGTGAAACGCCCGCTTTTACGGCGTGTTTCGGTGGGATTTTCTCGAACCGCCGCCGGCGTCTCGCCGGCTCTTTATCTGGCGCGCCCATCCCAACCAGACCGTCATGGCCGGGCCTGTCCCGGCCACCCAGGAACGCCGGATTGCGTGTGGCCATGCCCGGCATGGCCACCCACCGGCTCGCGCCGAATGGATCGGCGGGACGTCGCCCGCCGATGACGGCCGTTTGGGTTGGGGCGGACACATCATCTCGCCGGCTGCGCACGGCGCCGACGAAAGAACTGTCAAGGTCGCTGGACACCATTATTAATGGGCAATCGTCCATGTTTATGGACGTTAATGGTGGCCGATTTTCCCGGTCCGCCGGCGTCTCGGGGGCTGCGCCGGTTGCCGGCGGGACGCCGGCGTTCCGGGCCTGTCGCCGCACCGCTGGTGCGTCTCAGAGGAGGCCGGCGTTCTCTCGGAGCGCCGGCGTCTCGCCGGCTCTCTGTCGCGCCACCGTAGTTACGGTGAAACACCCGCTTTTACGGCGTGTTTCGGTGGTGATTTTCACCGATCGCCGGCATCGCCGGCTGCGCCGGATGCCGGCGGTACGCCGGCGCTCCGGGACCATCGTCGCACCGCCGGTGCATCTCAAGAGGAGGCCTGCGTTCTCTCGGAGCGCCGGCGTCTCGCCGGCTCTTTGGTCCGCCCCGACAGCCAAACCAGACCGTTATGGCCGGGCCTGTCCCGGCCACCCAAGAACGCCGAATGGCGCGTGGCCATGCCCGGCATGGCCACCCACCGGCTCGCGCCGAATGGGTCCCCGGCACGAGGCCGGGGATGACGATTATTGTGGCTGGTTCGGACACATCATCTCGCCGGCTGCACACGGCGCCGACGAAAGAACTGCCAAGGTCGCTGGACACCATACTTTATGGGGAAACGCCCATGTTTATGGCGATTTATGGATCGGCCGGAGCCGCTCCAGATTCACCGGAGATCGGGCCCTACACCGCATTGGCGACGGCCTGCTCGATCTCCGGATCCTTCGGCTCGGTCCTCGGGCCAAAGGCGGCGATCGCCTCGCCGTCCTTGCCGATCAGGATCTTGTGGAAGTTCCACACCGGCACGGCGGCCGGGCCGAGCTTGTCCTCCGCCCAGGCGTAGAAGGGATGGCGCCCGGCGTCCTTGACCTCGACCTTGGCGGTCATCGGGAAATCGACCCCGAAATTGAGGTCGCAGAAATCCTTGATCTCCGTCTCGCTCCCCGGCTCCTGGCCGGCAAACTGATTGCAGGGGACGCCCAGGACGACGAGACCCTTGTCGCGCCATTCCTTCCACAGCGCCTCCAGGCCCTCGTATTGCGGCGTGAGGCCGCAGCGCGAGGCGGTGTTCACCACAAGAACCGCCTTGCCCTTGAAGCTGGAGAGCGGCAGCTCGCCGCCGTCAATGCCCTTGAAGGCGAAGTCATAGGCGTTGGCCATGGCCGGGGTCCTTCCCGTAGCGCCGGCGTCTCGCCGGCATTCGGCGCTCTATTTATCCCCCCACCGCCTGCTCGACGGCAAGGGCGAGATCGAGCGCCCGGGCGCCGTCGCGGGCGTCGGCCAGCGGCCGCCCCTCCCCGCGCACGGCGGCAACGTATGCGCGAAGGCTGGCGCCCAGGCGGTCGCGGCCGGCCGGGCTCTCCTCGAAGCCGGCGTCGAGTGTCCACGGCGTGGTGTTCTCGAAGGTGTGGGCCAGGAGATCGAGCCGCACCTCGCCCTCGGGATAGACGACCGTCAGGCTCCGCTCGCGGCCCTCGGCGACGCGCGAGGCGCGGAAACCCGCCTGGAAGCCGTCCTCGAAGCTGACCTCGGCGCTGGCCTCGTCGAGGAGGCGGTTGGCCACGCACTGGCCTTCGGCCTCCACAGTCACCGGGTCGGAAGGGGTCAGGTGCAGGGCGAGATCGAGGTCATGGATCATCAGGTCGACGACCACTGAGACGTCGAGGTTGCGTGGCGAAGGCGGTCCCAGGCGGGCGCATTCCATCCGCAGCGGCGCGTGCGGGATGTCGAAGAGATTCATGGCCGCGAAGGCGGCCCGCTCGAGGAAACCGACGGCGACCACCAGGTCCCGCCTGCCTGCCTCGGCGATGATGGCGTCGGCGTCCTCCAGCGAGGTGGCGATCGGCTTTTCGACATAGACCGGCTTGCCGGCCTTGAGGGCGGCCAGCGCAAGGGCGCCGTGGCGCACCGCCGGGGCGGCGATGGAGACCATGTCGACCGCGGCGAGGAAGTCCTCGATGTCGGCGAAGGCCGTCCCGCCGTGCTTCGCGGCCAGGGCGGTCGCGCGGTCAGGATGGGGATCGAGCACCGCGGCCAGCCGGGTCCCCTCGAACTCGGCATATTTGGCCGCGTGATAGCCGCCGAAGACCCCGGCTCCGATGACGCCGGCGCGCAGGATCCTGCTCATGGCCCCGCCTAGCAGGCCCGCGCGGTCCGCGCCACATCACGGCCCGGTCGCGGCCTAGTCGCGGCTATGAGCGAAGTCCAATAGACTTTGGTCATGAATCTCCTCGCCAGGACATTCTTCGGCTTTGGGTTCCTGTTCGTCGTGATGGGCCTGGCGGTCTTCGGCGCGGCCGGCACGACGGCGGTCTGGCGAGGCTGGGCGTTTCTCGGCGTCTTCGCCGGATGTTCCGGTCTGATCACCGCCTGGCTGTGGCGTCATGACAAGGCGCTACTGGAACGGCGCGTGCGCGCCGGGCCGGGCGCCGAGCGCGATCCGGCGCAGAACCTGATCCAGGCTCTGGCCGGCGTGGCGTTCCTGGGCTCGCTCGTGGCGCCGGGCCTCGACTATCGGTTCCACGGCGCATCGTTGCCGACCTGGGTGGCCATCTTCGGCGACGCGCTGATCGCGCTTGGCTTCTACATCGTCTTCCGCACTTTCCGCGTAAACAGCTTCGCTTCCGGCGTCGTGGAGCGGATGGACGACCAGACGCTGGTTGACACCGGCCCTTACCGTCTTGTCCGGCATCCGATGTACGCTGGCGCCCTTCTGATGTTCGTCGCCATGCCGTTCGCGCTGGGATCCCGGTGGGGCCTGGCGGTCATTCCTCTGATCCTGGGCGCACTGATCTGGCGCCTCATCGCGGAGGAGCGCTTCCTCGTCGAACACCTGGCCGGCTATGGCGAATACCGCGGCCGCGTCCGCTGGCGGCTGGCGCCGGGGCTCTGGTAGCCGCCACAATGTCGTACGCCGAGATCAGGGAGAGATCGCCGATGACCGAACCGCTTCGCCTGCTGGGCGCGCCAGGCTCGCCCTACACCCGCAAGATGCTGGCGGTGCTGCGCTACAAGCGACTGCCCTACGCCCTCATCCTCGGCAACCACCAGAGTCGGACGGACCTGCCCAGGCCCAAAGTCGCCCTGCTGCCGACCTTCTATCTCCCGGACGAGGCCGGCGCGATCGAGGCCGTTACAGACTCCACGCCGCTCATCCGCCGCTTCGATGCCGAACATCCGGCCCGTCAGGTCATCCCCGCCGACCCCGTGCTCGCCTTCCTCGACTACCTGTTGGAGGATTTCGCAGACGAGTGGCTGACCAAGGCCATGTTCCACTACCGCTGGCACTATGCCGCCGACGCCGACAAGGGTGGCGAGATCCTGCCACGCTGGCGCGTGACGCCGACGCCGGAGGCGGCCCTGGCGCCCGTCAAGGCGTTCATCCGCGAGCGGCAGATCTCGCGCCTCTATGTGGTGGGATCGAACGAGGTCACCGCGCCGGTGATCGAGTCCAGCTACAGGCGGATCCTGGCGGCCATGGCCGCTCACCTCGAGGCCCACGGCTTCCTCTTGGGCGCGCGGCCGGGCGGCGGCGACTTCGGCTTCTATGGCCAGCTGACCCAGCTCACCAAGTTCGACCCAACGCCCATGGCGATCGCCGTGGACGAGGCGCCGCGGGTCTACGCCTGGGTCGACGTGGTCGACGACCTCTCCGGCCTTGAACCGACCGACGAGGATTGGCTCGCCCCGGACGCCCTGCCGGAGAGCCTCACCGCCCTCTTCCACGAGATGGGTCGCACCTACACGCCGGTGATGCTGGCCAACGCCGCCGCCGTGAAGGCCAAGGCCGAAAGGGTCGAGACCGAGGTCGACGGCCGACCGTGGACCCAGCACCCCTTCCCCTATCAGGCGAGATGCCTCGCCTGGATCCGCGAAGGCTTCGACGAGCTTTCGCCCATCGAGCAGTCCACCGTCCGCGGCATCCTCGACGGCACGGGCTGCGAGCCGCTGCTGGGCTGATTGTTGGACGAGCAATTCTCTGGCGACGGGGCGACAATGTGAGGCTAGGGTCCGCGGCCGAATTCCAGGAAACCTTTTGTCTAGACAAAATGGAGCGCACGCCATGACCACATCCCGGGAAATCCGCCTCAAGAGCCGCCCGGTGGGCGAGCCGACGGCCGCCAATTTCGATCTCGCCACGGTCACCCTCGCCGAT
Organism: Caulobacteraceae bacterium; assembly: GCA_036491275.1. Lineage (GTDB taxonomy): Bacteria > Pseudomonadota > Alphaproteobacteria > Caulobacterales > Caulobacteraceae > Acaudatibacter. Next base: position 2,445 of record DASXCH010000209.1, on the reverse strand, counting down.
CCCGAGCCGGGCCAGGTGCAGGTGCGAAACTCGTGGATGACCGTCGATCCCTACATGCGCGGGCGGATGAATGACGTGCAGAGCTATGTGCCGCCGTTCCAGATCGGCGAAGCGCTGCAGGGGGGCGCGGTCGGCGAGGTGATCGCCTCCAACGATCCGGCCTTCAAGGCCGGCGATGCGGTGCAGAGCTTCTTCGGCTGGCGCGAGGCGTTCAACGCCCCGGCCGCGGCGGTGCAGAAGCTGGAGACCCACGGCCTGCCGCCGCAGGCCTTCCTGGGCGTGGCCGGCATGCCGGGCCTGACAGCCTATGTCGGCCTCCTGAAGATCGCGGCTCTCAAGGAGGGCGACGTGGTGTTTGTCTCGGCCGCCGCCGGGGCGGTGGGCCAGGTCGTCTGCCAGATCGCCAAGCTCAAGGGTCACACGGTGATCGGCTCTGCCGGCGGCGCCGAGAAGATCGCCTACCTCAAGGAGATCGGGGTCGATCAGGTCATCGACTACAAGGCCGAGACGGACCTCACCGCGGCGCTGATGAAGGCGGCGCCCAATGGCATCGACGTCTATTTCGAGAATGTCGGCGGCGCCCACATGGAGGCGGCGCTGATGGCCGCCCGGCCGTTCGCCCGCTTCGCCCTGTGCGGCATGATCAGCCAGTACAACGCCACCGACATGGGCCCGGGGATCCGCGGCCTGATCATGGCGGTCGGCAAGCAGCTGCGTCTGGAGGGCTTCATCGTCTCCAGCCACACGGACATGCAGCCGGCCTTCGTGCGCGACATGTCGAGCTGGATCGCCGAGGGGAAGGTCAAGTGGCGCGAGACGATCGAGGAGGGCGTCGAAAACGCCCCGACAGCCTTCCTCAAGCTCTTCAGCGGCGAGAACCTCGGCAAGATGCTGGTGAAGCTGAACTGACCATCGACCCCCTTCACCGCTTCGCGATTCCCCTGCCCCTAAGGGGGAGGAGAATTGAGCTCAATCTCTCTTCCCTCTCATGGGGGAGGGCCGGCGGAGCCGGGAGAGGGGTCAACGTGCAACCCGCTCCGCGCTCCCTTCCCCACCCGTCTCCAAGGTTCTAGAGAGCGCCGTGGCCCGGCTGTTCAAAGCTTATGTCATCGTCCGCTGGAGCGCGGCCTCGAAGCCGACGGCCGGGAACGACGCAGTGTGGATCGGAGTGCTCAAGCCCGACGTCCGCTTCCGCCTGGCCTTCGAGGCGCACAGTCCGAAGACGCGCGCCCAGGCCGAGAAGCTTCTCGCCCAGATCCTCGACGATCGCATCAAGCGCCGCGAGCGGACTCTGGTCGGCTTCGAATTCCCGCTGGGCTTCCCGCGCGGGCTGGCGGCCGGCCTCAAGCTGCCGGGCGATCCGCCCTGGCGGGCGGTCTGGGACCAGCTCGGCAAGATGGTCAAGGACAAGGCCGACAACACCAACAATCGCTTCGGCGTCGGCTCGGAGATCAACCGGCGGCTCACCGGCGGCCCGTTCCCGTTCTGGGGGGTGCCACCCAAGGACGCCCTGACCACGCTGCAGCCCAAGCGCGGCCGCGAGCATGGCAAGGGCGACCTCCCCGAGTTCCGCTTCGTCGAGGCCGCGCGCGGCGGCGCCCAGCCGGTGTGGAAGCTCTATTACAACGGCGCGGTCGGACCGCTCGGCATCCTCGGCATCCCCATGGTCCGGCGTCTGCGCGATGCGCGTGGCGCCATGCGGGTGTGGCCCTTCGAGACCGGCTTCAAGGCGCTCACAGAAACCGACCTCGCCGGCGTCGACCTGGTGGCGGCCGAGGTCTCCCCGGCCGGCGTGACGTCGACGCCGCTCCCCGGCGAGGCCAAGGAAACCGCCGTCGTCCGTCAGCTCGCCGAGCACTTCGCCAGGCTCGACGAGGCGGGGCGCCTCGGCGCCGCGTTCGCCCCGGCCAAGGGCGTGGCCCCCGAGGCGGTCAGCGCCGCCGAGGCCGAGGAAGGCTGGGCGCTGGGGGGATGAAATCTCTGGGGGCGGCCAAACCATCGCGTCATCCCGCACGAAGGCCAAGGGCCGGAGATGCGGGACCCAGCGGCGGCTTCCGCCGGCGCTTGAACCACTGGGTCCCGGCTCTCCGTTTCACTGCGGCCGGGATGACGACTTTGAGATTGGTCGCGGTAGGGATAGCGGCGTTGGGTCTGCTCGCCGCCCCGGCGCTGGCCTTCCCGCCGCCCCTCGCGCCGGTTGGCCCGCCGCAGGCCGCGCCAGATGAGAGCAACCCCTCCGAGCCCGGTGTCATCTACAGCGGCGCGACACTCATCGATCCGGCTCACGGCACGGCCTTGGCGAACGTCGCCATCATCATCCGCGGCGAACGCGTCCTGGAGGTTCTGCCGGGACGGCTGGTGAAGCCGCAGCCCGGCTTCCGCGTCGTCGACGTCAAAGGCCTCTATGTCTCCCCGGGCCTGGTCAACAGCCACGAGCACCTTGCG
>DASXCH010000208.1:0-2429 GCA_036491275.1 Caulobacteraceae bacterium | reverse complement strand
ACTCAGCCTCCGTCGTGAGCACGTCTTTTATTGGCCTCGCCGAGGTCAGAGGCGAGAACTGGTCGTTCGGCAATGGGGTCACGCAATACGCGTAAGCTACTGGCAAATGCGGTAGCTGCCGCTTGAGCTGTGCTGCTCGATATCGAGATGGATATTGTTGGCGTGGAAGGCGTCGGCGCCCGGACCCAGAACGGTCGTGAACCAGCCGCAGGCAGCTGTCCGTATGGCGCGCAAGTAAGAGGTTTCCTCGGCGCCGGCCTGCCGGTCGACGAGGATGCGCCGCTTGTCGGCGAGCGCGATCGCAACGAAATCGACGGCCAGCCCTTTGGCGTGAGCGCTGATCTTGGCGCCGGCGATGCGGTCTTGGGTGCGGCAATCATAGCCGGGACCGGTTTCGATCGCGGCGACCTTGGCGTGCAGCGTCGCTTGGCCAAGCGGCGCGACGATGAGGCGCACGTAGTCGGCAAGCACGGCGGCGAATTCGCAGGCGACCAGCGGCCGGTCCGACAGGCTCACGGCGCCGCCGTCCGCCATGATCGAGGACAGCCGGATCGGCGCGTCGATCCCGCATCCCTCTGCCGACACCGGCAGCGCCGTCGCGGCCTCTGCCCTGGCACCGTCCGCGATCAGTTTGGTGAGACAGGTTGACGCCGCGTCGCCCTTCGGCGCTGGGGGGAACGGCGCCGGAGGCCCCTTTTCAGGCTCCGCGAGCTCCGGAGGCCGCGGGGGCGGCAACGGCGGTTCGTCAGCCGCGCCTCTTACCGACGCGACGGAGACGGCGAGTGCGAGGGCCGCTAGCGCCAACACCAAGCAGCGCGCCCTCGGGATTGTTGGCTCCGTCATCGGAACTCCGGGGTGACCATTGATGATAGGCTAGACGCAACCGGCACGGCCCTCTGGACTTGGCCGGCGGCCAAGAAATTTAGGCGAAAACCCGCTATCCGGCTATATTGTGGTGGCCTTGCAGCGTTAGGTGCCGATCGGCTGGCCAAACCGCCCGCGCAAAGTAGGAGGACCTGATGGTTTACTTCTCCTGCGCGCCGACCAAACGATCGCCCTTCCGGTCGTCTCCAATCCGTCGGAAACTGCCCATGCGTTTCCCACGTCATCGTCGCGGTCGCGTCGTTCGCGCTGGCCGGCGGCAACGCCAATCAGAGAGTCAATCCCTCGTCGCAGACAGCCCCCGGGTCGTAGCCGGCCCCGAGTTTCCCAACTACAATGCATATGAATAAGGACGCCCATTGACGATCAACACGGCGCGGCGATGGGCGGCGTCCGGCGCATTGCTCAGGGAATCGCCCGCGCGGTCGGCGCGGGCTCGGCTAGAAACGAGACGGCAAGCTGCAGGGATGCGAATCGGCGGCGAGCGCGCGGCTCGCGAGGAGGAGCAAGGCGAACGGGAGAACGCGGGCGAGACGCATCGTGAGCCTTCCGGAAAACGACTGGCACTGGGCCGATCGGTCAGGATGGTTGACCCAGCCTCCAGACAATCGCGGGTCAGCCCATAGATAGCCAGTTCAAGCCCGGCCATGGCTCCGCCCACACCGCTTTTTCATGCGGCTTCCGCGGTGGTCGCGCATGGCGACTGTGACGGCGCGAAGCGACCGCCCGATCGCCTCGGGAAAACGAGAACGCTCAGCTTTGCGGCCCGCGAACGGACGGACGGGTTTGTTCGGATTTGCGCTTAAGCTCAGCCGATCGCGAGGGCCTTACGGCGTCTGCGATAGGCGGCAACGCCAAGACCCGCGAAGCCAAGGCCCATCATCGCCCAGGTCGCGGGCTCCGGGGCGCCGCCGGTCACGCCGGTCAGCGAAACGCCGTCGAGGAGAGCTACCGGGGGAAGGCTGGTCGGGCCTCCCTCCGAGAGGAACACAAGCAGCTCCGAGGCGGAGGTGGCTGTGAAGGTCATGGATCCGGTCATCCAGCCGGTGAAGCCCTGCGACGCGACATCCACCGTCGCGGTATCGTGGGTTTCACCGCCCAGCGAGACTTGGAACTCGTTTGTGGTGGCGCCGGTCCAGCAGCCGGTGCAGCCGAACGCGGAGCCGTTCACGAATTCGTACTGGGTGGCCGCCCAGTCGAAAGTGAGGTGGTACGTTTCACCCACCGTCAGTCCAGAGACGGTCTGGCTCATGGTCTGCCGTGCGCCGGGAGTCGGATCTCCGTCGAAGGCGACGAAATTGCCGCCGTAGGGACTGGCGGTCACGCCCGACGTCGACCAGAAGCCGAACCTAGCGTCATCGTGGCGCGTCGCGACGTCGGTTGACGAAGCAAACAGGATGTTATTCGAATCAGCGTTGGTCGAGGTAGTCCAGCTCGTCAGGTCTCCGGCGCCATCGCTCAGGAAGAAACTGGGGCTGGCGTTTCCAGATACATCCTCGAAACCGCCATTCGTGACCAAATTGGGACCCGCGAATGCTGGCGCAGCC
>DASXCH010000207.1:0-28241 GCA_036491275.1 Caulobacteraceae bacterium | reverse complement strand
TATGTCTTCATGGACCGGCAGTACAACGACTGCGACCTGACCGGTGAAGGCGAGGCCCCCTTCGAGACCTCGCTGATGGTCGACGCGCGGGTGATCAGCGCCAGCCACCCGTTCATGGCCACCGTCGACGCCGGCTTCAAGGCGTTCGCCACCGAGGCCGGATCGCCGCCGGTGCTGTCCGGCGCGGCCGAGGGCGCGAAGTATCATTTCATGGGCGACGAGCACGGCTGCATCGTTCCTCCCGCCGGCGCCGCGCCGCCAAATCTTGGCGAGATCGTCACCTTCGCCGCGCCGCATTGCGATCCGACGGTCAACCTCTACGACTGCTATCACCTGGTGCGGGGCGACACCCTGGTGGAGATCTGGCCGATCGAGGCCCGCGGGCGTTCGGCGTGAGTTGGGCGGCCTGAAGAGGCCGTCTGACCGCTTTTCGGACGCCGCGTAAACGGTCTAGGGTCGTGGGCGAAGAGGAAGCCCATGTCCGAAAGTCCCTACCCCGACATCGACTCCGCGCTCGATGCGGCCCTTCCCGAAGCCCACCTCCCAGCCCTGCTCGCCTCGCTGATCCACCTCACCGGTGACGACAGTCTTCTGCGGCCCGACACCCGCCCGAGCTATGTGCTGATGGCCGACAACAAGCTCGGCGGATATTCGGACGCGGTGCAGGACGAGATTCGCGCGCACGCACGCGCGGCGATCAAGGCTCATCTGGCTGGCGCGCCAATGCCCCCTCCCCTTTCGCCCGCCACGGTGCGGAGGATGATGGACTGGGTCGCCGGCGCCGACATCCCCGACCACTACGCGCCGTTCCTCGTCGACGAACTCAACCTCGAAGGCCGGACGACCAAGACGCCGGACTGGACCGCGCCCAAGCTCAAGGCGGCGGCGAGGCGCCTGAAGGTGGTGGTGATCGGCGCCGGGATGAGCGGCATCCTCACCGGCATCCGTCTCAAGCAGGCCGGGGTCGATTTCACCATCGTCGAGAAAAACCCCGACGTCGGCGGCACCTGGTTCGAGAACGCCTATCCCGGCTGCCGGGTCGACAACCCGAACCACATGTATTCCTACTCCTTCGAGCCGAACCACGATTTCCCGCAATTCTATTCCACCCAGCCGGTGCTGCTGGCCTACTTCCGGCGGGTTGCCGACAAGCATGACCTCCGGCCCCACATCCGCTTCGAGACCGAGGTGACCGAGGCGGTCTTCGACGAGGCGAGCGCCTTCTGGGGGGTCGAGGTGAAGACCAAGGACGGCCGCCGCGAGACCCTAGAAGCCAACGCCATCATCACCGCGGTCGGACAGCTCAACCGGCCGCGCATGCCCGACATTTCGGGCGTGGAAAGCTTCGCCGGACCGGCCTTCCACTCGTCCCGCTGGCGGAAGGACGTCGACCTCGCTGGCAAACGGGTGGCGGTGATCGGCACCGGCGCCAGCGCCTATCAGTTTGTGCCCGAGATCGCGCCCAAGGTCGCTCACCTGGAGGTGTTCCAGCGCACCCCGCCATGGCCCCTGCCGGGACCGACCTATCACCACGATGTGCCGGAGGGGAAAAAGTGGCTCCTCGAGCACGTGCCCTATTATGACAAATGGTACCGCTTCTTCCTCTTCTGGATGCTCACCGACGGCCTCTATGAGATGGTCAGGGCCGATCCCGACTGGGCCGGCGGCGATGGCGCGGTGAGTGAGGCCAACGCGGGCCTGCGCGCCATGCTGGAGGCGGCCCTGACAGCCCAGGCGCCGGACAAGCCCGACCTGCTGGCCAAGGTCATTCCCGCCTATCCCATGGGCGGCAAGCGCGCCCTGGTGGACAACGGGGTGTGGATGGAGGCCCTGCAGCGCGACAACGTCGATCTCGTCACCACGCCCATCGCGCGGGTGACGCCGAATGGTGTCGAGACCAAGGACGGCGTCCTGCACGAGGCCGACGTTCTGCTCTTCGGCACCGGCTTCCACGCCAGCCGATTCCTGTGGCCGATGCGGATCGTCGGCCGAGGCGGCAAGGACCTGAACGAGGCCTGGTCAGGCGATGCGCGCGCCTATCTCGGGATGACGACGCCCGGCTTCCCGAACCTCTTCATGATCTACGGGCCCAACACCAACATCGTGGTCAACGGCTCGATCATCTTCTTCTCCGAGTGCTCGGTCCGCTACATCGTCGGCTGCCTCAAGCTGCTGGCCGAGGAGGACGCCGACACTATCGAGGTGCGCCGCGAGGTCCACGACGCCTTCAACGTCAAGGTCGACAAGGCCAACGCCCTGATGGCCTGGGGCGCGCCGCAGGTGACCAGCTGGTACAAGAACGCCACCGGCCGGGTGTCGCAGAACTGGCCGTTCCCGCTGGTGGACTATTGGACCGCGACCGTGGCGCCCAATCCGGACGACTTCATCCTCAGGAGCCGGGTGAAGGCGGAGGCGTAGGAGAAAGAAGGGGCGGCTGGGATGTTTTCGGACAACTTCACGCGGGCGCAGGCGCCGCGGAACCTCGATATCGGCGTGGTGCTGGGCGGGGCCTTCGGCGCAATCGGTAAGCACTGGCGAGCGTTCGCCATCTACGCGGGGCTGCTGGTCGTTCTACCGGACGTTGTTGTGCCCTACTTCACGCCAGTGACCCGGCCCGGCGCGAACTTGGCGGAGCTCTGGGCGAATCTTGGCCTCGTTCTGTTGATAACTACCCCCAGCTCGTTCCTGTTTGTCCGGTCTTCACGACCCTCATCGGATGGACGACCTGGGCCGACTCAGTTCGGGTGTCGGCCGAACCGCGGGCGGCCCTGAGCGCCGTGGCTCGACAGCTCCCGTGGCTGTTGGTCGTGAACCTGGTGGTCGCCCTGGCGACGGGCGCGGCGATGATGCTCCTCCTCGTACCCGGGATCATGGTCGCCCTCGCCTTTCAGGTGGCCACAACCGCCTGTGTCGTCGAGGGACTTTCGCTGGAAGCGGCGCTGAACCGCAGCCGGTTTCTGACGCGCGGACAGAGATGGCGCCTGCTCGGCCTTCTCCTGATCGTGCTTGTCATTACCTTCGGGCTGCAGATCGTCCTCGGCCTCGTCAAGATGATGCTCGGCATCGGCGTGGCAGGGACCAGCCCGATCGTCGTCGGCGCGCAAGCGCTAGGCTATGGAGTCAGCGCGGTCGTTGGCGCCGCCACCACCGCCAGCGCCTATGTTGAACTCGTGGAGGTCAAGGGCGGCGGTAATGTCGCGCAAACCGCCGAGGTCTTCGCCTAGGCCTTGTCGAACTTGTCGCGCCGGCGGTGGCCGAACAGCAGGCGGTGCTCCAGGCGCCCGCGTAGGGCGGCATAGTAGGCGGTGAGGAAGGCTTCGTCGGCCTCGAAGGGCGCCTCGTACCAGCCGATCTTGCCGCGGATGCGCTCGGCCACGGCCGCCATGGTGCGTTTGTCGCGCCGGCGCAGGACGTCTTCGAGAACCTGCAGTTCCTTGACGCCGTAGGCCTGGACCTGTTCGCGGCCGAAGGCGAAGCCGTCGACTTTCGGGGCCGCCGCCAGGTCCGGCGCGAGGCTCTGACGCGGGGCCTTGACCACCCAGGTGCCGGCGACGATGTCGCCCAGGCGCAGGCGGTCGCGGTTGAACAGGGGGAACAACAGGAAAATCCCCGTCCACACCAAGCCCATGATCGTCACCCAGCCCTCGACCGGATCGCCGGCGGCGCTGGCGGAGATGAGGAAGATCAGGGGCAGGAAGACCTCGATCTCGCGCATGAAATTGCGCGTGAGCACCGCCTCGAAGCCGAGTCGCCCGCCGTCGCGCGCAGCCACGCGCAGGCCGAGCATTCGCTTGCCGGGCGTCGCCGCCCTGGGACCGGCCTCGAAGGCGATGAACCAGCCATTGCGCAGGACGAAGAAGCCCAGGAGCCAGATGATTCCGAAGGCCTCGGCGTTCTGCACGCCCACCGAAACGGCGAGGATCCCGACGACGATCGAAAGCACGACGAGGGCGATGACGATGATCACGATGTCTATCAGGAAAGCGCCGGCGCGGTCGCCGCCGGTGGCGAGCCTCAGCGACAGGTCCGCTCCCTCGGGGGTGATGAACCGCCGAACGAACTTGTCGGCGCCCGGCGCGGTCCCGACGGCGGTCACGACGGCGTCTCCTCGATCCGCGCAAAGTAGAAATAGGTGAGCCACAGGACCAGCATGGCCAGACCGATGGCGTAGCGCGCCCAGTCGAGCCGGATGATCTGCCGACACTCCCCTTCCAGGACGCCCGCCGCCACCAGCATCACCACCACTCCGGCCATGGCCGCGCCGGCCACGCGACCGGCTTGCCTGGCGGCGTCGAGGCGGGTGAGCGGTCCGGGGAACATCACCGCCCAGCCGATGCGGAAGCCGGCCGCGGCGGCCAGGACCGTGGCGAAGAGCTCGGTGGTGCCGTGGATGGAAAGCCAGCCGCCCAAGGGAAAGAGCAGGCCACGCTGGGCGTAGAGGGCCATGAGCGCGCCCAGCGTCAGGCCGTTCTGGCCAACCAGCAAGGCGGTGGGCAGGCAGAAGGCGAAGCCGAGGGCGAAGGCGAGGATCGAGACCCCGGCGTTGTGAGTGAAGAGGAAGGTGGCGAAGAAGGTGAGCGGCTTGCCCGTATAGTCGTGATAGAGCGCGTCCTTGAGGAAGGCGGTGGTGGCCGTCGGATCGCGGCCCTCGGCCATGGCGTCCGGCAGGATCGAGCCATACCAGTCGGGACTCGACCAGACGAGGGCGAAGCCGGCGATCGTGGCGAAGACCAGGATGGCGGCGGCGATCAGGGTCTCGCGCCACAGGGCCCTGACCGCCATCGGCCAGTCGTGGCGGAAAAAGCGCGTCAACCGCTCGGCCAGATTGGCCCTGGCGCCGTAGACGAAGAAATAGGCGCGGGCGGTCAAGCTCTCGAGATAGGCGATCAGGCTGGCGTCCAGGGATGTGGCGCGGGCCACCGAAAGAGCCGAGACGGTCGAGCGATAGAGCAGTGGGATGCGCATCAGCTCGGCGGCGGTGAGCTGCGAGGCGCGCACGCCCTCGGCCTTGCCGAGAAGGCGCTCAAGCGTCTTCCAATCGCCTTCGCGCTCGGCGCGGAACCGCAGGCTGCGAAGTTCGGCTTCCCCGTTCACAGCAGCTCTTTCCGCTTGAGGTCGAGATAGGCGGAGATCAGGGCCGGACCGACCTGGGCGGAGGGTGCGTCGAGGATATGGGCCCCCAGACGACGCAGGCGTTCGATGACGACACCCCTGTCGCGCAGCAGATTGGCGGCGGTGACGGCGCGGGTGACGTCCTCGGCCGAGGCCGGCTCGCGTTCGGCGATGGCCTCCAGCTCTTCGTCGCGGAAGACCACGAAAAGGACGAGGTGGCGGCGGACCAGCCGGCTGACGTTCTCGATCATCAACTGGGCGGCGGTGGCGTCGGTGAATTCGGTGAACACCACCACCAGGGAGCGGCGCTGCAGGCGAACGCCGAGCTCGGTGAGACCGAGGGTGAAGTTGGTCTCCTCCGGGCTGTAGTCGAGGCCGGCGGAGAGGCGGCGCAGGCGATCGAAGGCCGGGGCGCCGGCCATCAGGCCGGTGTAGAGGCGCGGGCGGGAGTCGAAGCCGAAGATCGCCGCCCGATCGCCGAGTCTCAGGCTGACAAACGCGGCCAGAAGGGCGGCGTTGAGGGCGAGATCCAGGCGGGGCGACCCGCCCAGCGGCTCGCACATCGGCCGACCGGCGTCGATGGCGAAGACGATCGGATGGTTGGCTTCGGCGCGGAACTCCTTGCCGAGCAGCTTCAGGTGCTTGGCCGATTGTTTCCAGTCGATGGCTCTGGCGTCGGACGGACCGACCAGCTCCTTCAGGGCGTGGAAGTCGGATCCGTCGCCGATGTCGAGCTGAACCTTCACACCGGCGAGGGCCTGGCGGGAGAAGATCCGCACCGCCTCGGCCCGGATCGCGGCGATGTTGGGCGTGACGGTGACCGGCCTGGCGAGGCGCTCGCGCTTCTGTTTCCAGACGAGGCCGAGGGGTCCTGGCCAGCGCAGCCACAGGGCGGAGATTTCGCCCTTGCCGCGGCGGACCGGAGTCAGGCTCACGGTGGCGGCGCCGTCCGTCAGGCGCTGGCGCTGCGGTTCGGCGATGAGGCGGGCGTTGGTCTCGACGGCCAGGCTGAGGTTCCTGGGCCTGCGGCCGGCGAAGTCGGCGAAGACGCGCGCATCCGCCGCGCCACCGATGCCGATATCGGCCGGGGCTTCGAGACGAAGATCGGCGTCGTTCCGCGACGGACCCACCAATGCATCGATCAGGGTGAGGCCCAGCACCAGGGAGACCCAGCCGCCGGCGGCCGCCCACCAGCCGGGCGCAACAAGTCCGGCCGCGAGCGCCGGCGGAGCGCCGGCGGCGGCGAGGAAAATGGCCCGGCGGGTGGGATAGATCACGTTCGTCGGGACCTGAGCCTCATCGCGGAGCCTCGAGCCGGTCGACAAGCGCCTGGAGGGTGTCGTCGACGCCGCGGCCCTCGATCTCGGCGGCGGGGGACAGGATCACCCGGTGGCGCAAGGCCGGCAGGGCGAGGGCCTTGACGTCGTCCGGGATCACGTAGTCACGGCCCTCGAGGGCGGCGCGGGCGCGGGCGGCGAGGGCCAGCATGGCCCCGGCCCTGGGGCTGGCGCCGGTCTCCAGATCGGCGCTCTCGCGGGTGGAACGGACGAGGCCGGCGATATAGGCGATCACCTCCTGGGCCAGGCGGATCTCGCCGACAGCGGCGACGGCGGCGGCGATCTCATCGCGGCCCGCGATCCGCTCCACGCCCAGGGTCGCGGGATCGGGCAGGCCATGGCGGACGCCGTGCTCGGCGATGATCCGCTGTTCCTCCTCCGCGGTCGGATAGGCCAGGGTCTGTTTGAACAGGAAGCGGTCGAGTTGGGCTTCCGGCAGGGGATAGACTCCCTGCTGTTCGATGGGATTCTGGGTGGCGATCACGGTAAAGTGGTCGCCCAGCGCATGGGGCTTGCCGTCGACCGTCACCACCCGCTCCTGCATGGCCTCCAGCAGGGCGGCCTGGGTCTTGGGCGGGGTGCGGTTGATCTCGTCGGCCAGCAACAGGTCGCAGAAGATCGGTCCGCGGGTGAGGGTGAAGCTGCTGGTCTGGAAGTTGAACAGGTTGGTGCCGATGATGTCGCCCGGCATCAGGTCCGGGGTGAACTGGATGCGGCCGAAATTGAGCTCGAGGGTCCGGGCGAGGCACTGGGCGAGGAAGGTCTTGGCCGTGCCGGGCGGACCTTCCAGCAGCACGTGACCGCCCGCCAGAAGCGCCGTCAGCATCAGATCCACCGTCTGGCGCTGACCGACCACCGCCTTGGCGATCTCGTCTCGCAGGCCGTCGGCCAGGGCTTTCACCTCGTCAACCTTCACGGGTCATCTCCATTCGCCAACGGTAGAGTTGTCGGGCGGCGGCCAGCAGCCGGCCCCGATCGGAAGCCGTGCGCGCAACCACGGCCAGGTAGCCAAGGCTGTCAGTGGCGCCCTTGCGCCTCGCCAGACGGTCGAGGAATTCGGTGAGGGCGTCGCCGGTCAAGGTTCTGGGCGCGCCCACGGCGCGGCCGGCGAGGTCGCGGGTGAGCTCGGCATAGGGCTCGCCCATGGTGGTCTCCTTGCCGGCCAGCCTGGCGAGCGCCGCGGTGTTGTCGGTGAGGGCCTGCTTGCCGAAGGCGAGCGCCCGCTCGCCGCGCCTGGCCGGCCCGAACCGGCAGAAGGCCTGCCAGCCGGCCAGGGCCGCGGCGACGGCGAGGCACAGCGTGACGGCCAGGAACGGCGGATCGAACAGCAGGTTGAGGGCGCTGCGCTGGCCGCCGAGGCCATTGAGGGTGACATCGAAAATCACCGGGCCGCCGTCGGCCCGCATCCGGTTGACGATGGCGAGGGCCGTCGAGAAGCCCGTCAGGTCCTTAAGGCCCTGGTTGTCCAGCAGGTCCGGATCGGAAATGAGATAGACCGGCCCCCAAGACGCCTTGGCCATCACCGTCGCGCCGGTCTCATCGACCATGACCGGCGTCCAGCCCTTCCAGCCCTTCAGGTCCATGGTCTGGAAGGATTTGATCGGACCCGTGCGAAGCATCTGGCCCGCGGCGAAGGGGCTGTCGAGGGCCCGCAGGATCGGCTGGCCCTCTCCAGGCCGCCGGGCGACGCGGGCCTTGGCCAGCAGAGTCTCTGGCGGCAGAGCCCGGGTGGGCGCCAGTCCGCCCGGCGTGAAGGGGTTCGGCGCCACCCATCCGCGATGGCTGGGATCGGGGACTGCGGCCCACTTGGGAAGGACCGTCAGCACTGGCCCGGCGAATCCCATCGGCGTGACATTGCGGTCGAGAGCGGCGAGCGGCGGGGTGAGGACGTAGACGCCGGCGGTCCGGCCCGCTGGCAGCTTGTGGCGGCTGACCAGGACCGGCTCGCCAAGATCGCGCAGGCCCTCGGCGAGGCCGGAAAAGCCGATCGCCGAGCGCGACAGGGCGTGGCCCTCGCCATTGTCGCCGGTCTCGAGGTTCGAGGCGTAGGTGAGCAGCACCAGCAGGGCGCAGAAGGCGAAGACGCCGACCAGCGCGATAAGGACGCCGGAGGTCGGGGTGATCGGCCCGGCCTCGTTCGCAGGATCCTTTCCAGGCGCCTGGAGCGCCGGCCCGCTCACGCCCAACCTTCCCCGAAGGCGAAGGCTTCATAGGCGGCGCGGGCGTCGGCGAAGGCCGCAGCGTCCAGAGCCCGGCCGCCGAACAGGCTCGTCTCGACGGCCGAGGCGATGCGGGCGAACGCTGTGCGCGCGGCCGGCGGCACGGCCTCGAGCGCAGCGATGTCGCGGGCGGTGAGCGCCGGGCGCACCAGGCGCGGGCGGCGATCCTCAATGTCGTCGATGCTGCGGAACAACAGGACATGGGCGGCCTCGTCGAAGCGGCCCTGGGCCGCGAGCCGATCGGCGTCAGCCAGCAGGGCCCTGGCGCGGACGGGATCGGGACGCCAGTCGACCGGCTTCATCCGCGGCGAGGCCTTGCGGCGGAACGGCCAGCGCGCGCCCATGACCTCGCGCAGGATGAGATACAGCGCCAGGAGGATGGCCGCTCCGACCCCCACCCAGAAGAGGTCCATGGCGAAGGGGGCCAGGATTTTGACCGCGCCGGCGATCCAGCGGCCGAGGATTTTCATCCATTCCGGCTCGACATATTTCGGCTGGACCGGCGCCGCGCCGAAGGTGAACTGCAGGGCGTGGTCGTTCATCAGGCGCGCGTGCGCCGCCGCCACAGAGCCCGTCGTCGTCGCTGCTGCCCCCGCCACTCCGTCTCCTCGCCGGACGAAAAAGACCCTAGCAGAGGAATCGCGCGGCGCGAGAGCGGGAGGCCGTCAGAGTCTGGGATCAGCGGCTATGGGCCGCAGGATGGACGGCAAGGGCGTCGCCGGCGATCATGGCCCCCGCGCAGGCGGCCAGCAACGCCAGGGACATGGCGATGAAGACGCCGGTAATCGCTTTCATGGATCTGTGCGCCCGCCCCGCTGATCGGTCGGACGTTCGCAGGATTTGCCGGCGGGGTCAAAAGCGCGCCTCAGAGCTTGGCAACGTCGCCGGCGACGTGGATCATTCGCCGCGCCCTGTGGGGGGAACCATGCCGCCGAAATACGCCGTCGTCGTCCTGTGGGTGGTCTGGTACGTGACCTGGATCGCCGCGGTCGTCTTCTCGCGCCGGACGACCGTGCAGATGAAGTCCGACGTCGCCGGCTTCCACCGGATGATCGCCAGCCTCGGCGTCTTCATGCTGTTCGAACCCCAGGCAGCCGCGGGATTCGGCGGCTCGCGCCTGGGCGGCAGGCTGTGGCCGGACAATCTCGCCCTGGACTGGAGCCTTTTCGCCTTGGCCACGGCGGGCTTCGCCTTCTGCTGGTGGGCGCGGCTGCATCTGGGCCGGCTGTGGTCGGGCTTCGTGACCCTGAAAGAGGGCCATCACATCGTCGACACCGGCCCCTATGGCCTGGTCCGGCACCCGATCTACACGGGGGTGATGGTCGCGGCCCTGGCCACCGCCCTGATCACGGCGAGCCCGATCGCCCTGGTTGGCGCGATGATGGTGGCGATCGGCTTTTCGATGACCGCCCGGATCGAAGAGGGTTTCCTGCGCCTGGAACTGGGCGCGGAGACCTATGATTCCTACGCCCGCCGGGTCGGCATGCTGGTCCCGCGCCTGAAATAGCCGCCGCAGTTGCGTGCGATAGTTTGATCGGTCATGCCGATGCCCAGATGAACGCCAAGCCTGATCCACAATCGTCGTCGATCGAGCGCCTGATCGCGGGCCGCGCCGAAGGCTGCGCCCTGCCCCAGGGGTTCTATGTCCGGGACGACGTCTTCGCCCGCGACCTGGACCTGTTGCTCGGCGGCTGGGCCTACATCGGCCACGAGAGCGAGATCCCGGAGGCGGGCGACTGGATCACCGGCGGTTTTGGCCGGGAGTCGGCCATCGTCGTTCGCGGCGAGGACGGCAAGGTCCGGGCGCTGGCCAACGTCTGCCGCCATCGCGGCTCGCGCGTCTGTATCGAAACCATGGGCCACGCCGTCACGCTGACCTGTCCCTACCACGCCTGGAGCTATCGGCTGGACGGCACGTTGCGCGCCGCGCGCGAGATGCCGGAGGACTTCGATCCGGCGACCCACGGCCTCAAATCCTTACCCGCGGAAGTGATCGGCGGCCTGGTGTTCGTGAGCTTCGGCGAGGCTCCGCCGTCCCTGGCCGAAGCGGCGCCGGCGCTGGCGGCCATGACCTCGGCCTATGGCTGGGACCGCGCCCGCATCGCCGAGCGTCGCAGCTACTCGGTGGCCGCGAACTGGAAGCTGGCGCTGGAGAACTACCACGAGTGCTACCACTGCGGTCCGGCCCATCCGGAATTCTCGGTGCTGCACGCCCTGGCGAGGCCGAGTGCGCGGCGGCTGCGCAACGCCGAGGAATCCCGCGCCGACCGGGCCGGCGGCGTGACCGTGGCCGACTTCGAGGCCTGGGGACCCAAGAGCGACGGCGACGAGGTGGTCCGGGTGATGCGCTCGGAGCTGGCCGCAAACGTCCGCACCGGCAGCCGCGAGGGCGGCCTCGTCGCCCCGCTCATGGGCCCAGACGACGGAGCCTGCGTCTTTGCCGAGCTCGGCTACCTCTCGGCCTTCCTGGCCTACGCGGACCACGGCATCGCCTACCGCTTCATCCCGCGAGGAGTGCTCGAGACCGAGATGGAGGTGATCTGGCTGGTCGACCGCGACTCCCGCAAGGGCGACGACTATGACCTCGCGGCCCTGACCTGGCTGTGGGACGTCACCAGCCTGGCCGACAAGCGGATCATCGAGCGCAACCAGGCCGGGGTCCTCTCCCGCTTTTATGAGCCCGGGCCGTTCTCGCTGATGGAGCCGGGGGCCAGGCAGTACGTCGACCGCTATCTCGCCGACCTGGCAGCGGCGAGCGCATGAGCTGGGACGTCGTGGTCGTCGGCGGCGGCCACAACGGGCTGGTCTGCGCCTTCTATCTCGCCCGCGGCGGCCACAAAGTGCGGGTGCTGGAGCGCCGCGAGATCGTCGGCGGGGCGGCGATCACCGAGGAATTCCATCCCGGCTTCCGCAATTCCGTGGCCAGCTATTCGGTGAGCCTGCTCAATCCCAAGGTGATCGCCGACATGCAGCTGGCGCGCCATGGCCTGACGGTGGTCATCCGTCCCCTGAGCTATTTCTCGCCAATCGACGATGCGCGCTACCTGATCCTCGACCGCGATCCGGCGCGGACCCAGGCGGAGGTGGCGAAATGGTCCGCCCGGGACGCCGAGCGGCTGCCGGCCTTCAACGCCCACCTCGACGGCGCAGTGGACCTGCTGCGATCGCTGCTCCTGGAGACGCCGGTCAATCCGGCGGGCGGCCCACGCGACCTGCTGACCGCCCTTTCGCTCGCCGCCAGGGTGCGCAAGCTCGGCGCCGGCGGCCAGGAACTGCTGCTCGACCTGTTCGGCAAGAGCGCCGGCGACATGCTCGACGCCTGGTTCGAGAGCGAGCCGCTGAAGGGCTTGTTGGGCTTCGACGCGGTGGTCGGCGCTTACGCCAGCCCCTACACGCCGGGCTCAGCCTATGTCCTGCTGCACCATGTGTTCGGCGAGGTGAACGGCGTGAAGGGCGCCTGGGGCCACGCCAAGGGCGGCATGGGTTCGATCACCCAGGCCATGCGCAAGGCCTGCGAGGAGGCCGGGGTCGAGATCTCCACCGAGGCGGCGGTCCGCGAGATCACGATCGCCGGCGGCCGGGCGCGGGGCGTGGTGCTGGAAAGCGGCGAGGATCTCGAAGCCCGGGCGGTGGTCTCCAACCTCAACCCCAAGCTGCTGTTCGGAAAGCTGGTCGCGGCCGAGCATCTGCCGGAGCCGTTCCGTACACGGATGGAGAGCTGGAAACTGGGATCGGGCGTGCTCAGAATGAACGTCGCCCTCTCGGAGCTGCCCAACTTCACCTGCATGCCGAGTGACGGCGTCGCCGAGCAGCACGGCGCCAGCATCATCATCGCCCCGTCGCTAACCTATCTCGACCAGGCCTTCATGGACGCGCGGCAGGTCGGTTGGGCGCGCCATCCGTCGATCGAGATGCACATCCCGAGCGTGCTGGACGATTCCCTCGCCCCGCCCGGCGCCCATGTGGCGAGCCTCTTCTGTCAGCAGTTCGCGCCGACCCTGCCGCCGAACCTTCAAGGCGGTTCGAGCTGGGACGATCACCGCGAGGCGGCCGCCGACCTCGTCATCGATACGGTCACCCGCTACGCCCCGAACTTCAAAGGCGCGGTGCTCGGGCGGATGGTGCTGACGCCCTTGGACCTGGAGCGGAAACTGGCGCTCACCGGCGGCGACATCTTCCATGGGGCGCTCAGCCTCGACCAGCTCTATGCGGCAAGGCCCGCCCTCGGCTTTGGCGACTACCGCTCGCCGGTGAGGGGCCTCTACATGTGCGGCTCAGGGACCCATCCGGGCGGGGGCGTCACCGGCGCGCCCGGCCACAACGCCGCCCGCGAGATTCTGCGCGACCTCAGGCGCCGTCGCTAGCCGGGTAGAAGGCTTCGCCCGGTAAAAGCCGGTCCTGGCTGGCGGCGTCGCACAGCGCATAGGTGAAGCCCTTCTGGATCGCCCAGGCGCCCACTTCGCCCCGGTGGTTGATGGCCAGGAAGCCGACTTCCAGGTCTTTTGCCCGTGGCCGTTTCTTCAGGATGCGTTCGATGGCCTCGCGGCAGGCCGCCGTTGGGCTGCGGCCAAGGCGCATGAGCTCGACGACAAGGAAACTGCCGGCATTGCGGATTACCTCCTCGCCGACGCCCGTGGACGTCGCCGCGCCCACCTCGCCGTCCACATAGAGCCCGGCTCCAATGATCGGGGAATCGCCCACGCGGCCGTGCATCTTCCAGGCCATGCCGGATGTGGTGCAGGCGCCGGCCAGCTGGCCGTGTGCGTCGATCGCCAGCATGCCGATGGTGTCGTGGTTGAGACGTCCGCCGGCGCCCGGACCATAGGCTCCCGCCTCGCTGTCGGCGACGGGATGGTAGTCGTGCGTTTCCAGCCAGTGTTTCCACGCCGCCTGCGATTCCGGGGTCAACAGTTCCTCGCGCGGAAACCCCTGCTCGAGGGCGAACTGCTGGGCCCCCTCGCCCACCAGCAGCACATGCGGCGTCCGCTCCATCACCCGCCGGGCGACCGAGATCGGATGGGCGATATGCTCAATCGCCGCCACGGCGCCGCAGTCTCCGGCGCCGGTCATGATGCTGGCGTCCAGGGTGACGTGACCGTCGCGGTCGGGATAGCCGGCCCGGCCGACGAAGTGGTTCTTCAGGTCCGCCTCCGGCACGCGCACGCCGGTCTCCACGGCGTCGAGGGCCGAGCCACCCTCCTTGAGCACCTTCCAGGCGGCCTGGTTGGCCGCCACGCCGAAGGCCCAGGTGGAAACGACGCAGGGTATGGAGAGCTGGACCACCGTCTTTGCATCAACCGCCGGGGCGTCGGCCGCCGCCGCGGTGGCGGCTGCAACCGCCAGGCCGGCCATCGGGGCCTTGATCACATCGCGCCGATTGAGCATTGCCCTCTCCTGGACACTCTCCTCTCTAATCCCGGGAATCGCCGATGGTCGAGCCATTGCGGCTGGAAGTCTGCGTCGACACGCCCGAGGGCCTGGAGACCGCCCTGGCGGCCGGGGCCGACCGGATCGAACTCTGCGCCGCTCTCGCGCTGCACGGCCTGACGCCGGCGCCCGGACTTATGGCCAGGGCCGCTGGAGGCAACGCTTGGCCGATGGTCCGTCCGCGGGCCGGAGATTTCGTCTTCACTCCCGCCGACGAAGAGGCCATGCGCCGAGATATCGACGCGGCCCGCGCCGCAGGACTGCCCGGCGTGGTGCTGGGCGCCAGCCGGCCGAACGGAGAGCTGGACGCCGACCTCCTTGCGCGGCTCATCGCCCACGCCGCCGGCCTGGGCCATTCGCTCCATCGCGCCTTCGACCTCGCGCCCGATCTGGGCGTGGCGCTGGAGACGGCGATCGCGCTCGGCTTCGAGAGGGTGCTGACCTCCGGCGGCGCGCGCACGGCGCCCGAGGGCGCGGCCCATCTGGCCGACCTCGTGGCCGTGGCGAGCGGACGGATTGTGGTCATGGCCGGCTCGGGCGTCACGGCGAACAACGTCGGCGACCTCGTCCGCGCCACGGGCGTCACGGAGGTCCACGCCTCGTGCAGCGGGCCGGCGGTCAGCCGGGCCGAGGTTGATACGCTCGGATTCGAGGATCCTGGCCGGCGCGAGACCTCGGCCGACGCCGTCAGGGCGATGGCGGCGGCGCTACGGGCGGCGTGATCGGCTAGCGGTGTCGGCCGCCCCATACCGGCGAGCGAACAAGCATCGGCGAGCGGACGAGGGCGAAGGCGCCGTCGCCCAGGACGGCCTGAATGATCAGGAGCGCCAGCCAGACGAGCGGCAGCTCGCCTCCAGCCGCGGTAAAATAGAAACCCTTGCGGGCAAGCCAGAACTGCGCCGCTCCGATCATCATCGGCGCGGCCCAGAGGGCGACCCAGCGGGCGCAGATTCCTGGAATCAGCAGCAGGGCGCCGGCGAACTCAGCCGAGAGCACATAGACGAGCGCGACAGGCGAATAGCCGAGCTTGGCCAGTCCCTCCCACCAGGCGTCAAGGCCGCCCTTCAGCACGAACAACTTCCAATAGAGGTGAGCGAGGAAGAGGGCGCCCAGCAGGACGCGCAAAAGTAAGGCGCCAATCGGCGCCCCAGTGCGCTTGTTCATGCCGCCCCCCTCGTCAGTGCTTCAAAGCTCTACATCCCTGACTGCCGCGTCGACGAGGCCCGATTGCCGGCCGTCGAACGAAACATCAAGGCTCCGCGTGCGGGATCGTCGGTAGCCTGGCGCCGAGCCGCTGCGCGGCGGCGTCATCGCTGCTCGCCTTGGCGAGTTCGTGCTCGGCGGCTTCCGCCTGGCTACGGAAGCGGTAGGCGAGCGCGTCGGCAGGATCTTGCCCGATGGCCGTCGTCAGATCCGCGATCGCCGCGTCATATCGGTGGAGTTTCAGTTCGGAGAAGCCGCGCCCGCGAAAGGCTGCGCCATCCGTGGGCAGAAGGGAAATCAGGGCGCCATAGTCCGAAACGGCAGCCTCATGCTCGCCGGCGGTCTGGCGCAGGAAGGCTCGCTGTCTCAAAGCCTCGTCGGTGGTCGGCGCCAACCGTAGCGCCTGGTTGAAATCGACGAGGGCGCCGGGCGCATCGCCACTACGCTCGCGGGCCTCGCCACGGTCGAGCCAGGCCGGCGCCTCGGTTGGATCCATGGCGATGACGGCGGAAAAATCGGCGATCGCCTTGTCGCAATCGGCCAGTTCCAGCCAGGCGACGCCGCGGTTGTTGTAGGCGCTGGTCAGTTTTGGATCGAGGCCGATCGCCTGGGTGTAGTCGGCGATGGCAAGGTTCCGATCGCCCGCCGCGAGATAGGCGTCGCCGCGGGCCTTGATCACCTCGGCGTCGGTGGGCGCCAGCCGGATTGCCTTGCCGAACTCGGCGATCGCCTTTTCGGCTTCGCCGGCGGACTGCAGGCTAAGCGCGAGGTCCGCATGGGCGGCGGCCATGGTCGGATCGAGTCGCACGGCTTCGGCGGCGTCGGCTTCGGCCTTTAGGTTGTTGCCTTTCGCTCGCCAGGCCGCGCCGCGATTGCGCCAGGCCATGGCGTTGGTCCTGTCGAAGCCGATCGCAGTGGTGTCGTCGGCGATGGCGTCATCGACATCGCCGGAGTGGGCGTAGACGGCGCCGCGGCTGACATAGAGGGCGGCATCCTTGGGCCGGAGCCCAATGGCGGCGCCAAGATCGGCGATGGCGCCGTGGTCGTCGCCACGATCCATGTAGATCGCGGCGCGGTTGATGTAGGCCGTGGCCATCCTGGGATCGAGCTGCACGGCCGCATCGTAGTCGGCCAGGGCGCGGTCCGCGTCATGTTTCAGGGCGTAGGCGAGGCCCCGGTTGACATAGAGCTTGGCGTTGTCGTGGTCGCCCACGCCGGTGAGTTTCAGGACCGCCGTGTAGTCGGCGATGGCCCTGTCGAGGTCGCCGGAGAGCTGGAACTCATAGCCGCGATTGCGCAGGGCGAGGACCCGGATGTCAGCCGGCGCGCCCTTGTCGTTGATCAGCCGCGTGCAGGCGGCCAGCGACAGCTTTGGACTGGCGTGGCCGCACGTCGCGCGGTCTGTGTCGGGCATACCGGGGCCGACCGCCATCTGGGCGCCGGCGTGACCGGCCACGCCGGCCAGCAACAACAGCATCCATCCCGCGCGCATCGTCCTCAGCACTCCACCACATTGACCGCCAGGCCGCCGAGGGAGGTCTCCTTGTAGATCTCGCTCATGTCGGCGCCGGTGCGTTTCATGGTGGCGATGACCTTGTCGAGGCTGACCGAATGCTGGCCGTCGCCCAACATGGCCAGGCGGGCGGCGTCGATGGCCTTGATGGCCCCCATGGCGTTGCGCTCGATGCACGGGATCTGAACCAGGCCGCCGATCGGATCGCAGGTGAGGCCGAGGTTGTGCTCCATGCCGATCTCGGCGGCGTTCTCGATCTGGGCGTTGGAGCCGCCGAGCGCGGCGGCCAGGCCGGCCGCGGCCATGGAGCAGGCGACGCCCACCTCGCCCTGGCAGCCGACCTCGGCCCCGCTGATCGAGGCGTTCTGCTTGTAGAGCGCGCCGATGGCGCCGGCGGTGAGCAGGAAGGTGCGCCGGCTCTCGGCCGTGCCGGCGTGGAACCGGTCGTGGTAGCGCATCACCGCCGGAATGATCCCGGCGGCGCCATTGGTGGGCGCCGTCACCACGCGGCCGCCGGAGGCGTTCTCCTCATTGACCGCCAGCGCCCACAGATTGACCCAGTCCATGGCCGCCAGGGGATCGGTGATCTGCCGCTCCATGCGCGCCAGGATGACCTCGCGCAGCTGGCGAGCGCGGCGCTTGACCTCGAGGCCGCCAGGCAGCCTGCCCTCCTGACGCATGCCGCGCTCGATACTGGCGTCCATGGCCTCAGCGATGGCGTCGAGGCGCTCTGTCACCTCGGCCTCGGGCCGCAGCGCGCACTCGTTGGCGAACATCAGGCCGGCGATCGTCAGGTCGGCATCCTTCGCCGCGTCCAGCAATTCAGCGCCGGATGCGAAGGGATGGGGCGGCCTGGGGCCGGCCTCGTCAGGGGCGTTGCGGGTGATCTCGTCCTCGTCGCGGACGAAGCCGCCGCCGATGGAGAAATAGGTGCGTTCGGCGATCTTCAGACCTTCTGCGTTGAAGGCGCGGAAGGCCAGGGCGTTGGGGTGCTGCGGGGCCCGCTCGCCGGTGGCCCACAGGATGTCGCGCGCCTCGTCGAAAACGACGACCGGCTCAGCCCCGCCGAGCGCCAGGGCCTGCTCGGCGCGGATGCGGGCAAGCGTCGCGTCGCCGATATCGGGATCGAGGGTGGCCGGATCGAACCCCGCCAGGCCCAGGATCACCGCCCTGTCCGTGGCGTGGCCGCGGCCGGTGAGGGCCAGCGAGCCGTAGAGGACGGTCTCGAGGCGCTTCGTGCGGACCAGCTCGCCGGAGGCCGCAAGGCGACGCACGAACCGCCCGGCGGCGATCATCGGTCCCATGGTATGCGAACTGGATGGCCCGACGCCGGGCTTGAAGAGATCGAAGACGCTGACCGTCATGGGCCCTTTCCGCGCCGCGCTGACTTAAGCGCGGGCGGGCGGACCCTATCTCGGCAGGTTGCTGGCGCCCATCAGGAACTCATCGACCGCGCGGGCGCACTGGCGGCCTTCGCGGATGGCCCAGACGACCAGGGACTGGCCCCGGCGCATGTCGCCGGCGGCGAACACCTTGGCGAGGCTGGTGCGATAGTCGCTGACGTTGGCGGCGACGTTGCCGCGCGCATCGAGGTCCACGCCGGCGTCGCCGACGACGCCGTCGTGGTGGGGGCCGACAAAGCCCATGGCCAGCAAGACCAGATCGGCCTTCAGGGAAAACTCGCTGCCCGGAACCTCGGTCATGGTCTGGCGACCGTCCGGACCCGTGGTCCATTCGAGGCGCACGCACTCCAGAGTCTCGGACCGACCGTCGCTTCCCAGCACGCGCCGCGTGGCGACGGCGAAGTCGCGATCGCAGCCCTCTTCCTGGGACGAGGAGGTGCGCAGCTTGAGCGGCCAGTCGGGCCAGGTGAGCGCCTTGTTCTCACGGAGAGGCGGCTCGGGCAGGATCTCGAGCTGGGTGATCGACGCCGCCCCCTGGCGATTTGAGGTGCCGATGCAGTCCGACCCGGTGTCGCCGCCACCGATGACCACCACATGCTTGCCGGCCGCGCTGATCGTTCCGTCCGACGCCGCGAGGGCCTCGTCATCGCCGGCCCCGCGCCGATTCTGCTGGATCAGGAAATCCATGGCAAAGCAGACGCCGGCGAGGTCTCGGCCCTCCACCGGCAGATCGCGCGGCGCCTCGGCGCCGCCGGCCAGAACGATGGCGTCGAAGGCATCGGCGAGGCTTGCGAAGGCGAGGTCGTGGCCGACATGGACGCCTGGGCGGAAGGTGACCCCTTCGGCCTGCATCTGCTCGATCCGGCGATCGATCAGGGCTTTTTCCATCTTGAAGTCGGGGATGCCGTAACGGAGCAGGCCGCCGATGCGGCCGCTCTTTTCGAAGACGATGACCGCGTGCCCGGCCCTGGCGAGCTGCTGGGCGCACGCGAGGCCCGCCGGCCCCGAGCCGACAACCGCCACGCTCTTGCCGCTGGCCGAAGTTGGCAGTTGCGGGGCGATCCAGCCTTCCTCCCAGCCGCGATCGACAATCTGGCACTCGATGGTTTTGATGGTTACCGGGTTGTCGTCGATGTTGAGGGTGCAGGCGGCCTCGCAGGGCGCAGGGCAGACCCGGCCGGTGAACTCGGGGAAGTTGTTGGTCGAGTGCAGGGTCTCGAGCGCCGCGCGCCAGTCGCTGGAACAGACCAGGTCGTTCCAGTCCGGGATCAGGTTGTTGACCGGGCAGCCAGTGTGACAGAACGGGATGCCGCAATCCATGCAGCGGGCGGCCTGCTGCTCAATCTCACGAACCGGCAGGGGACGGACGAATTCGCGCCAGGTCTTGAGGCGGACGGCGCGGTCCTCGTAGGCGCGCTCCCGGCGCTCGATCTCCAGGAAGCCAGTGAGCTTTCCCACCGCCCTACTCCGCCGCCTGCAGGGCGGCCGCGGCCCGTTCGGCGGCCTGCTCCAT
Organism: Caulobacteraceae bacterium; assembly: GCA_036491275.1. Classification (GTDB taxonomy): domain Bacteria; phylum Pseudomonadota; class Alphaproteobacteria; order Caulobacterales; family Caulobacteraceae; genus Acaudatibacter. Next base: position 8,514 of record DASXCH010000207.1, on the reverse strand, counting down.
GAGGGCGCGCCGGTAGTCCTTGGGCGTCACCTTGACGAACTGCGGAAAACATTCGCGCCAGTTCGCCAGCAGACGGGCGGCGCGGGCGCTGCCGGTGGCGCGATGGTGCCGCTCGATGAGGATGCGCAGGCGCGCCTCGTCATGCGCCAAGGGATCGCCCATGCCGGAATCCCACACGCTCGGCGCCGCCAGGGCGGGTTGGGGCGTATCGCCGCCGACGCCCGGCTCGACGCTGGTGAGCTCGACCATCGCGGCGTTGACCCGTCCGGCGAAGCAGCCCTCGTGGTCCCAGACGTAGGCGATGCCGCCCGACATGCCGGCGGCGAAGTTGCGACCGGTCTCGCCCAGAACCGCCACCACCCCGCCGGTCATGTATTCGCAGCCGTGGTCGCCGACACCCTCGACAACGGCGACGGCTCCGGAGTTACGGACCGCGAAGCGCTCGCCCGCCACGCCTTCGAAATACGCCTCGCCGGCAATGGCGCCGTAGAGGACGGTGTTGCCGACGATGATGTTGGCGGTCGGATCGCGGGTGGCCTCGGGCGGCGAGCGGACGATGATGCGGCCGCCGGAAAGGCCCTTGCCGACATAATCGTTGGCGTCACCGGTGAGATCGAGCGTCACGCCACGCGCGAGAAAGGCGCCGAAGCTCTGGCCGGCCGTGCCGGTCAGCATGACGTTGATCTGGTCGTCCGGCAGGCCGGCGTGGCCATGGCGCCGCGCCACCTCTCCGGACAGCATCGCGCCCACAGAGCGGTTGAGATTGCGGATCGCCAGCTCGACGCAGGCCGGCGCGCCGCCGTCCAGCGCCTCGGCGACGACCTCGATGATTTCGCGGTCGAGGGCCTTGTCGAGGCCGTGGTCCTGGCGGGCGCTGTTCCACAGGTCTGAGCCCATCGCCGGCGGGGCGGCGTAGAGAACGCGGCTGAGGTCGACGTGGCGCGCCTTCCAGTGTTCGACGGCGTTCCGCATATCGAGCCGGCCGACCTGGCCGATCATCTCCTGGACGGTGCGGAAACCGAGGCGCGCCATGATCCCGCGCAGCTCCTCGGCGACGAAGAAGAAGTAGTTGACCACATGCTCTGGCTGGCCGGTGAAGCGCGCGCGCAGCACCGGATCCTGGGTCGCCACGCCGACCGGGCAGGTGTTGAGGTGGCACTTGCGCATCATCACGCAGCCGGCGGCGATCAGCGGGGCGGTGGCGAAGCCGAATTCGTCCGCCCCCAGAAGCGCGGCGACGGCCACGTCGCGGCCGTTGCGCAGGCCGCCGTCGGCCTGAACGGCGATCCGGTCCCGAAGGCCGTTGAGCAGCAGGGTCTGCTGGGTCTCGGCGAGGCCGATTTCCCAGGGCGAGCCGGCATGGGTGAGCGAGGTGAGCGGGCTCGCGCCCGTGCCGCCCTCGTAACCGGAAATGGTCAGATGGTCTGCGCGGCACTTGGCGACGCCAGCGGCCACCGTGCCTACGCCGATTTCCGAAACCAGCTTCACCGAGATGCGGGCCGCCGGGTTGACGTTCTTCAGGTCGTGGATGAGCTGCTTGAGATCCTCGATCGAATAGATGTCGTGGTGGGGCGGCGGCGAGATCAGGCCGACGCCCGGCGTCGAGTGGCGGACCGCGGCGATCGCCTTGTCGACCTTGTGGCCGGGCAGCTGACCGCCCTCGCCGGGCTTGGCGCCCTGAGCCATCTTGATCTGGATGTCGTCGGCGTTGACCAGATACTCGGCGGTCACTCCGAAGCGGCCGGAAGCCACCTGCTTGATTGCCGAGCGCATGGAATCGCCGTTGGCCAGGGGGACGTAGCGGTCCGCCTCCTCGCCGCCCTCGCCGGTGTTGGAGCGGCCGCCGATGCGGTTCATGGCGATGGCCAGGGTGGTGTGGGCCTCGCGGCTGATCGAGCCGAAGCTCATGGCCCCGGTGGCGAAACGCTTGACGATCTCGCTGGCCGGCTCGATCTCGTCGAGCGCAATCGGCTCGGCGGCCCAGCGGAGGCCCATCAGGCCGCGCAGCGTCAGTCTCTGCTCGTTCTCCTCGTCGATCGCGCGCGAGAAGGCGGCATATTCCTCAGGCAGGGCGCCGCGCACGGCATGCTGCAGGCGCGACACCGACTGCGGCGTCCAGGCATGGGCCTCGCCGCGGAGGCGGAAGGCATAGAGTCCGCCGACGTCCAGCATCTGCCGGTAGATGGGGGCATCGCCATAGGCGTTCTGGTGGCGCGTGACCGCCTCGCGGGCGATCTCGGCCAGGCCCGAGCCTTCGACGAAGCTGGTCGTGCCGGTGAAGTAGCGCTCGATAAGATCGCTCGACAGGCCAACGGCGTCGAAGATCTGCGCCCCGCAATAGGACTGGTAGGTGGAGATGCCCATCTTGGACATCACCTTCAGCATGCCCTTGCCGATTGCCTTGACGTAGTTCCTGCGCGCCTTTTCCTGCGCCGGCGGGTCACCCGCGTGCAGCGCATCGAGGGTCTCGAAAGCAAGGTAGGGGTTGACGCCTTCGGCGCCATAGCCGGCCAGAACGCAGACGTGGTGCACCTCGCGGGCCTCGCCGGTCTCCACCACCAGGCCAGTCTGCATCCTGAGGCCTTGGCGGATCAGCCGGTGGTGCACGGCCGAGACAGCCAGCGCCGCCGGGATCGGGATGCGTCCCGGCGATACGGCGCGGTCCGAGAGGATCAGGATGTTGTAGTCGGCCAGGACTTTGTCCGTGGCCTCGGCGCAGAGCCGCTCCAGCGCCCGCTCAAGGCCCGCCTCGCCGTCTTCGGCCGGCCAGGTGATGTCGAGCGTCACCGTGCGGAAGGCCCCGTCCAGTAGATCGGCTATGGCCCGGACCTTTTCGAGGTCGGTATTGGTCAGTACCGGCTGATAGATCTCAAGCCGCTTATGAGCGCCGGCCTGGTGACCGAGAAGGTTGGGCCTGGGGCCGATCATCGAGACCAGGCTCATGACCAGCTCCTCGCGGATCGGGTCAATCGGCGGGTTGGTGACCTGGGCGAAGTTCTGTTTGAAGTAGTCGTAGATCAGGCGCGGCCGCTCGGAGAGCACCGCCAGAGGCGTGTCCGTACCCATCGAGCCGACGGGGTCGTCTCCGGCCTCGCCCATGGGTCTTAGGAAGAAGGCGATGTCCTCCTGGGTGTAGCCGAAGGCCTGCTGGCGATCGAGCAAGTCTTCGTCGGCGTCCTCGCCGCGGCGCGCCGGCTCCCAATGCGGCGGCTCGGGCAGATCCTCGAGCATGAACTGGGTCCGCGAAAGCCACTCGGCATAGGGTTCGGCGCGGGCGAGGGTGTCCTTGATCTCCTCGTCCTCGATGATCCGCCCCGCCTCCATGTCGATGAGCAGCATCCTGCCCGGCTGCAGGCGCCATTTGCGGACGATGCGCTCCTCCGGGACGGCGAGCACGCCCACCTCCGAGGCCATGATCACATGATCCTCGTCGGTGATGATGAAGCGCGCGGGCCTGAGCCCGTTGCGATCAAGCGTGGCGCCCACGCGCCGGCCATCGGTGAAGGCGATCGCCGCCGGTCCGTCCCACGGCTCCATCAGAGCCGCGTGATATTCATAGAAGGCCTTGCGCTCTGACGACATCGAGGCGTTGCCGGTCCAGGCTTCCGGGATCAGCATCATCATCGCATGTTCGATCGGATAGCCGCCGGCGAGCAGCAGCTCGAGGGCGTTGTCGAGCTTGGCCGTGTCGGAGTCGTCCGGCTTCAGCAGCGGCCACATCTTGTCGAGATCCGGGCCGAGGAGGTCCGACTCCAGGGTCCGCCGGCGGGCGTTCATCCAGTTGGCGTTGCCGCGGACAGTGTTGATCTCGCCGTTATGGGCGATGAACCGGTAAGGGTGGGCCAGGCGCCAGGACGGAAAGGTGTTGGTCGAGAACCGCTGGTGGACCAGGGCCACCGCCGACTCGGTGAGCGGATTGCCCAGGTCCTCATAAAAGCTGCCCACCTGATGGGCGAGCAGGAGGCCCTTGTAGACGATCGTCCGGCTGGAGAACGAGGGCATGTAGAAGCCGGTGAGGGCCGGATTGTCGTAGCGCTTGGCAAGCTGCTGCAGCGGATTCTGGGTCTGCTTGCGGACGACCAGGATCTTGCGCTCGAAAGCGTCCTGGTCGGGCGTCGAGGCGCCGCGAGCGACGATCGCCTGGCGGATCACCGGCATGGAGCGAAGCACGGCCCCGCCCAAACCGGCAGTGTTGATCGGCACATCGCGCCAGCCGATCAGGCGCTGGCTCTCGACCCGGACGAAGTGCTCGAACTGACCGATGGCGATCTCGCGCGCTTCCTCGTCCCGCGGCAGGAAGCACATGGCCACCGCATAGTTTCCGGGCGGCGGCAGATCGAACCCGTTCAGGGTGGCCCACTGGCGGAACAGCGGATCGGGAATCTGGATCAGGCAGCCGGCGCCATCACCGACCAGCGGGTCCGCCCCAACCGCCCCGCGATGATCGAGATTGACAAGGATTTCGAGGCCGGCGGCGACCACCTCATGCGACTTTCTGCCCTTGATATTCGCCACGAATCCGACGCCGCACGAGTCGTGCTCGTGGCGGGGGTCATAAAGTCCCTGCGGATTGGGATATTCCGGCAAAGTTCTCCTCACAACAGCCAAGGCGCCGGCCGCTACGCAACAGACGTGCAAAAATTCGCCCATACGCGAAACCTGCCGCCCTGTCGATTCCCGGCGCTGCCGAGCTTTTCGCCGATGACCGATGAGCAAAGCCTGAGCGCGCGCGGCCAATCCGGCGCCGCTTCCTTGGTCGCCCTTAGGGCATCCGGCCGCGCTGCAGGCCCAAGAACCCTTTACGTTCGCCGGCGTTTCCCGGTTGCAGCCCGATCTGTGCTGCTTGTTGATCCTTGGGAGACGCACATGAGTAAGGACACCATCAAGGGCACCGCCCAGAAGGCGCGCGGCTCAGTCAAGGAAGCTGTCGGAAAGGCCGTCGGCAACGACAGGCTTCGCGTCAAGGGCATGGCGGACAAGGCAGCCGGCAGCGCAAGGAAGGCGGTCGGCAAGACCAAGGACGCCATCCACAAGGCGAGCCGGTGATCAAACATCGCCGTTACGGTCGGCGACCGCGGTGCGCAGATGACCGTCGGAACGGAGGCGTGGGACCGGGCGTGTCTTGACGCCCCACTCCCGCGCGTTGAAGGTTCGCCCGCCTTGCAATCCGGGATGGCCGACCATGAGAGCTGCGCCCCTCCTCGCCGGCTTGGCGCTCCTCGCCGCGGCCGCCTGCGCGCGCGCGCCTGACAAGCCGGCGTTCAACGCCGCGCGGGCGGTGGATGCGATCCGCGCCAGCGAGGTCCAGTGGAACGCCGATTGGAAGAGCGGCGATCCTGGTAAGGTCGTCACCCATTTCGCACCTGACGCGATCGTGATGATCCCCGGCCAGGCGCCGGCCACGGGCCTCGAGGCCATTCGCAGCGGCATCGCCAAGGTCATGGACGATCCGGCGTTCGCCTTTACCTTCAACAGCGAGAAGGTGAACGTCGCCGCAAGCGGAGACTTGGCCGCCTCGCGAGGTGACTTCACCATGAGAGGCACGGACCCGGCGACCAAGGCGCCGACATCCATGTCGGGCTCGTTCGTGACTGTGTACAAGCCGCAACCCGACGGCTCTTGGAAAGCGGTGTGGGATATCGCCACGCCGGGTGCGAGCCCGCCAGTCAGCCCATCAGCTGCAAAGTGAGGAAGGCGTCGCCATGGAACTGGCCCCGAAGCTGACCGGCCTGTCGGTCCCCCGCCTGGAGCGGATCACCGAGCACCTGGAGCGGTCCTATGTCGGCCCCGGCAAGATCGCCGGCTGCCAGGTGGCGGTCGCCCGCCACGGCCACCTCGCCTATTTCCGCTCGCTGGGAAGCATGGACCTGGCGCGCGGCAAGGCGATGGCCGATGACGTCCTTTTTCGCATCTACTCGATGACCAAGCCTATCACCGCCGTAGCCCTGATGACGCTCTATGAGCGCGGCTACTTTCAGCTCAACGACGCGGTGAGCCGCTTCTTTCCGGCCTGGAAGGGCCAGCAGGTATGGAAATCGGGCCGCGGCGAAGCCATGGTCACAGAGGCGCCGGCAAGGCCGGTGTCGATGCGCGACATGCTCGGTCACACCGGCGGCCTTACCTATGGCGCGCAACTGGAGGCTCTTGGCGTCCCGGATCCCCACCCGGGGGTGAACGAAGTCTATGCCAATCTGGGCGTGCGCCGCGGGCGCGGCGAGACCCTGACCCAGTTCATGGACAAGCTCGCCGGCGTTCCGCTGCTCTACCAGCCGGGCGAGCACTGGATGTATTCGCTCTCCACCGACGTTTGCGGCGCGCTGGTGGAAACGATCAGCGGCCAACGGTTCGACGAGTACCTGAAGAAGACGATCTTCGAGCCTTTGGGCATGAAGGACACCGCCTTCTTCGTCCCGGCCGACAAGACCCGACGATTCTGCGCCAACTATCGCCGGGGCCCGGACAAGCGCCTGCAGCTGATCGACGATCCGGAAAAGAGCGACTACCTCGCCGAGCCAAGCTTCTTCTCCGGCGGCGGCGGCCTCGTCTCCTCCACCGAGGATTACCTGCGTTTCTGCGAGATGCTGCGCCGGGGCGGTGAGCTCGACGGCGCCAGGATTCTCGGGCCCCGCACCATCGAGCTCATGCGCCGAAATCACCTCAAGGGCGGGGCCGACCTCACGCAGATGGCCATTGGCAGTTTCTCGGAGACGGCCAACGAGGGCGTCGGCTTTGGCCTCGGCTTCGCCATGACCCTGGACTCGGTGACCAACGGCACGGTCGGCGAGGGTGATTACTATTGGGGCGGGGCGGCCTCGACGATCTTCTGGGTCGACCCGAAGGAAGACCTGGTCGTGGTGTTCATGACCCAGTTGATGCCGTCGGGGAGCTTCAACTTCCGCGGCCAGCTAAAGAGCCTCGTTTACAGTGCGATCGTCGACTAGTTCCGCCGGGCGGTGAGGATCGCGATGGTGGGATCCAGCATCTCACCCTTCATCACCCCTTCGCCCTTGGTCGGCGAGATCGGGGAGCCCAGGATCTTTCTTCACGACGTCCATGCCGGCGGTGACATGGCCGAAGGCGGCGAAGCCAAGGTTGTCGCCACTCTGGGTCGGGTCGGCATCGAGCGAGGGCTGAGGGACAGGTCCGGCGCCAGCTTCATGGCGCGGTAGAAGCTCGCCCCGTCGAGCCGCTTCTGGTCGACATAGGCCAGGAAATTGGCGGCGCTGATCGGCGCCTTATCGGCTGAAAGCTCCAGCTCGATGGCGCCGGCGCCGGTCGTCTGCGTCACCCTGGGCAGCGCGCCCTGCGCAGTCGCGGACCACGCAAACGACGCACCGCCCGCGGCAATAGTCCCGCGTCTCGTCAGGCCGACATTCACGTCCTTGGACTCTCCCATTTCTCAAATCGTTGGGGATCAGCTTATCGCCGCTCTCGAGCCTCCGCCAGATTATGGCCTGGCGACGCGCGTCTCGACACGGCCGTGAGCGCGTGGTGACATCCGCCTTCTGTCCGGCATTCCGGAGGCGCCGATGACCGCCGAACTCAACCACACCATCGTCTACTGCAAGGACAAGTCCGTCTCCGCGCCGTTCCTGGCTGAGATTCTCGGCCGGCCCGCGCCAGTGGCCTTCCCGCCGTTCATGGTGGTGGCCCTCGATAATGGCGTCTCGCTCGATTTCATGGACGCGTCTGAGCCGATCGCTTCCCAGCACTACGCTTTCCTTATCGGTGAGGCCGATTTCGATGCCGTATTCGCGCGCATCCAGGCGAAGGAGCTTGAACATTGGGCCGATCCGGGCCGCCGCCACGCCGGAGAGATCAACCATCGTCAGGGCGGCCGCGGCGTCTATTTCACCGATCCGAACGGCCATCTCCTGGAGGTGCTCACACGCGGTCACGCGGACGATTGAGTTTCGATCGCCGCCAAAAGTCGGCGCCTGCAATTCAGGCGCCGATCTCGCTGACCTCACGGCCCCCATGGCGCGGCGCCTAAGCGCCTGATAGCCTCCCTGGCGGCAGGACGGGACGACAGCGCTTAATGAATTCCTCTACGGGCGGCGCGGACCAAGACCGCATGCCCGCATATGAGAGCGCCGGGGGGGCGCCACGCGAATCGGGCCGCATCGAACTCGCGCGCGAGGCTGCTTTTCGCCTTGGCGCGCTCGAGGTGGAGCCCGGCCGCCGCCGCGCGGCGTTGGATGACGGTCGCGAGGAGATTCTCGAGCCTCGTGTGATGCAGGTGCTGGTCGCCCTCGTCCGCGCCGGCGGCCGCATCGTCTCGCGAGATGAGTTGCTGGAGTCTTGCTGGCGCGGCGTGGTGGTGGGTGAAGATGCCCTGAACCGGGTCATCGGTCGCGTGCGGCGCCTGTCTGTGGGTCTCGGTTCCGGGTCCTTCACCATCGAGACCATCACTAAAGTCGGCTATCGCCTCGCGTTCACCACGGCGGACCAGACCCGCATCGGCGCCATCGTCCATCCAGGCGCCCGTCCGCCCCTGGCCCTGCCCGACAAGCC
>DASXCH010000206.1:0-23367 GCA_036491275.1 Caulobacteraceae bacterium | reverse complement strand
ATGTGGTGGTGGGGGCTGATGCAGTGCGACGGCGTTCCGGCCCCCGCCCCCCTCCCGGCCTTCGGCCGTACTCCCCCCGCTCCGCAGGGGGAGATCAAGCCGGGACTGACGCCCGGCCATGACGTTCCTGGTTTGGGTGGGCCAAATGCGATCCCCCTGCCCCTGAAGGGGGAGAGAGATTGAGTTCAATTCTCCCCCCTGGGGGTAGCCCTCCGGGCGGGGTAAAGGGGACGTGCCGATTTCAGCCCAATCTCAACCCGCTCTAAGGCGGAGTCATTCGTGACGCCAGTCTGGCGTCAAGCCTTGGCGCCCTGATCCCGGTTGCGGAAAGCGGCTTCCCCCGCGTCGGAGACCTCGACCCATTTCGGGTCGGGCGCCGCCTGCGCCCGATACTCGTCGTGCCAGTTCCACCATTTGTAGGGCGCGGTTTGGGGATAGCCCTCGGGTGAATCTTCCCAGGTTTCCTGGCGGCCCAGCGGCGTGATGTCGAGATAGTTCCACACGCTCCCCATGGCCTCATCGCCGCGGTTGTTGATCAAACAGGTGCGCCAGATGCGCTCGCCGTCGCGGATGAACACGTTGTGGCCATGCCATTCGTCCACGCCGAAATCGGCGTCGAAGCTGTCGGTGATGGTGTACCAGGGCATCTCCCAGCCCATCCGGGACTTCAGGCGCGCGATATCCGCCTGAGGCGCGCGCGAGGCGTAAGCCAGAGTCGTGTCGCGGGCGTTGAGGTGAGCCAGATTCCCGACTTGGTCGGCGCCGAGGGAACAGCCCCGGCAGGCATGGTCGGGCCAGCCGAACACACCCGGCTCGAAGAAGGCGCGGTAGAGGATCAGCTGTCTGCGGCCTTCGAAAAGATCGACCAGGCTGACTTCGCCCTCCAGTCCTTCGAAGACATAGGCCTTTTCGACAGCCATCCACGGCATTCTCCGCCGTTCGGCGGCCAGCGCGTCCCGCGCGTGGGTGAAGGCCTTTTCCTTCACCAGCATCTGCTGGCGCGCAGCCTCCCAGTCCGCGGGCGGGACGACCGGCGGCGTGTGCATGGCGGCCATGTCGGCGTGGTCAGGGGATTCCAGCGTCTGATTCATCGCACCCTCCGAATGAAGCCGCGAGGGGCGGCCGCATCACCTCAACGCGCCATCGCCTGTCCTTGTTCATCAGAGGGTTCCGGCGCTTCGCCCGCCGCCGGACTCGCGCCATATTAGTGAGACCCGCTCGGGAGGGGAGCTTGAGGACGACGTCGAGACTTTGCCGCCGCGCCGCGCCCTTTATCGCCGGCCTGCTCTTGCTTTCCGCCTGTGATCCGATGAAGCGGCAGGTCACCTACCGCGTGCTGAGCAAGGCCAATGCGGTCGATGTCACGTCGCTCAACGCTTACGGTGAGAGCGACGAGCGCATCGTCAAACCGCCGTGGACGCTCAGTTTCCTGGCCGTGCCGCACGCCTTGCTGTCGGTGACCGCCCAGGCGATGGGGCCGCGCGGCGAGGTCTCCTGCGCCATCACCGTCGATGGCAAGACGCTGCAGAGCGCCGACGCCAAGGGCGAGGGCTCGGCCGCCGCTTGTAGCTTTGAAGCGCCCTGACAGGCTGATGGCGTCAGGGCGGCGAAATCGGGTCGCTGGCCGGGAAACTCTCCTCCAGCGCCTCGTCGAGGGACTCCTCGGCCGCCGACGGCGCGGCGTCCAGAACGGTCGTGATCTCGAAGCCCGGCTTGAGGGCGAGGGTGACCGGCGTGCGCTCGACGATGTCGCGCAGGCGCCCGAGCCCTTCGGCGTTCGGCGCGCCGCGAACCAGCACCTTGCGGTGGATCCGCCGCTCCTCGCCGTCCAGGGTCAGCTCGAGCTCGACACGGATTGAGACCGGGGCCCAGTTCTTGCGGTCGGCATACATCCTCAGCGTCGTCGCCGTGCAGGAAGCCAGGCCAGCGAGCACCAGGGCGAAGGGCGAGGCGCCCGTGTCGGCGCCGCCAAGGTTCGCCGGCTCGTCGGAAACGATCTCGTGGCCCTCGGCGTCGATGTCGATGCGCCAGCGAGCGTGGGCCGTCTGGCCGGTTACGTTCATGGCTTCAACCCTTCGGTCTCCTTCCTATGTTTGTCGAGACAGACCCCCGATACAAAACCCACGGCGAGGACAGATGATCCGTTTCCGCGACCGAAACCTGCGCGGGCGCAGTCACACCGGCTGGCTGGACAGCCACCACAGCTTCTCCTTCGCCGACTACCACGACCCTCAGAACATGGGCCTGGGTAATCTCAGGGTCATCAACGACGACACCGTGGCGCCCGGCGCCGGCTTTCCCACGCACGGTCACTCGAACATGGACATCCTTACCTGGGTGATCCGTGGCGGCCTCGAGCACAAGGACAGCACCGGCGCCGGCGGCGTGATCGGCCCGGGCGATCTGCAGAGGATGAGCGCCGGGCCCGGCGTGCGCCATAGCGAGTTCAACGCCTCGACGAGCGAGCCGGTGCGTTTCCTGCAGATCTGGCTGATCCCGGATCAGGCGATCGCCGCCCCGATCTACCAGCAGGTTTCCTTCGATCCGGCCGACCTGAAAAACCAGCTGAAGCTTGTCGCCGCGCGCGGGGGCGCGCCAGTGGGCCTGGAGTCAGGCTCACGCCTCTACATCGGCCGCCTTTCCGAGGGCGCGGAAGTCAGCCGCCCGCTCGAGGCGGGCCGCGAGGCCTGGGTCCAGGTCGCTTCCGGCATCGTCAAGCTTCAGGGCGGCGAGCTGCGTGAAGGCGACGGTGTGGCGCTGACCGAGGAAGCGGAAGTTCGCCTCACCGCCGATACCGACGCCGAGGTGCTGGTCTTCGACCTGGCCGCCTAGCTCTTCGGCAATTGCGAGGTGTTCCAGCCGCCGCCGAGGGCCTCGATCAGCGACACGGCCGTGGTCAGGCGGTTGGCCTGCATCTGGGTCAGCGAATCCCGAGCCTGGAATGCGGTCACCTGGGCCTGGGCGACGGTGGTGTAGTCGACCGTGCCGGCCTGGTACTCATTGAGGGTGATGGTGACGTTTTCGCTGGCGTTGTCGTAGGCCGCCTGGAGCTGCGTCTCCTCGACCTGGAATACCTTCTGAGCCGCCATGTTGTCCTCGACGTTCTGGAAGGCGGCCAGCACCGTCTGGCGGTAATTGGCCACCGCCTCGTCATAGGCGGCGCGGGCGGCCCGCACCTTGGCCGAGGTGAGGCCGCCGTTGAAGATCGTCTCAGCGGCCTGCGCGCCCAGGGACCAGAAGAGGCTGGAGGCGTTGAACAGGGAGCCGAGGTTCGGGGCCGAGAAGCCGCCCTGTCCGCTGAGCGTCACATTCGGAAAGTAGGCGGCGATGGCCACGCCGATCAGCTCGCTTTGCGAGGCCGCGGTGCGCTCGGCGTTGGCGATGTCCGGCCGGCGTTGCAGCAGGGCCGAGGGGACGGTGGCCGGGATCTGCGGAACCATCAGGTTCCACGGCCCCGGCGGCAGGGGCAGGTCGGCGGGCGGCTGGCCGGCGAGCACCGCGATGGCGTCTTCCATCCGCGCTCTCTGCTGGGCCAGGTCCGTGTCGGCGGCCTGGGCGCTGTCATAGGTTCCCCTGGCGGTGAGGAGGTCGCTGCGCGCGGCGTTGCCGGCGTCGTATTTGTTCTGGACGACGTCAAGCGCGTGCTTGTCGGCGGCGACGATGGCGTCGTCGTCGCGCTTTTCCTCGTCGAGCTGGCGCAGGGTGAAGTAGTCCGAGGCGAGTTCGATCTGGGCCGACAGGCGGGCGTTGGCGACCAGGGCCGCGCTGGCCTGGGCAGCGGCCTTGCCGCTTCTGATCTGGCGGCGGACCGCGCCCCAGATGTCCGGCGCCCAGGTCGCGCCGAGATTGACTTGATAGATCGTTCGCGTCTTGCCGCCACCTCCGGTGCCGCCCGTGGTCGCGCCGGAGCCGATCGCGCTGGAATTGCTAGAGCCGCCGCCGCCGGATTGGGTGACGTTCGCGCCCCCGGTGACCACCGGCCACAGCTGCGCCTGGTCCTCGGCGACGATGGCGTGAGCCTGCCGGTAGGCGGCCTCGGCGGCGGCCAGGGTCTGGTTGGAGACATTGACCCTGGCTTCGAGATTATCGAGCACCGGATCGCCGAACACCGTCCACCAGTCCTGGCGGTCGGCGGCGTCGGATGGCTGCACCGGCGTCCAGCCGTTGGCTTCCTTGTAGGCCGGCGGGGTCGGCGTCGACGGCTTGTGATAATTGGGCCCGACCATGCAGCCGCCCATCAGAAGCAGCATCGAGAGGGTCAGGGAACGGGAGTGGGACATGGGGCGGCTCATCTTCAATAGGCGGGCGCGGGATCCGGCCTGAGGCCGCCAAGCCGGCCGCGGGGCCGTCGATTGCGGCTCAGCCGGTCGAGATAGAGGTAGACGACCGGGGTCGTGAGCAGGGTGATCATCTGGCTGACCAGCAGGCCGCCGATGATGGTGACGCCGAGCGGGCGGCGAAGTTCCGAGCCCTCGCCCCAGCCGATGGCCAGCGGCGCCGCGCCCAGGATGGCGGCGAAGGTGGTCATCATGATCGGCCTGAAACGGGTCAGCGCCGCCTGGCGGATGGCGTCATGCGGGCTCATCCCGTTTTCGCGCTCGGCGGCGATGGCGAAGTCGATCATCAGGATGGCGTTCTTCTTCACGATGCCGATCAACAGGATGATCCCGATCAAGGAGATGATCGTCAGCTCCATGTGGAACAGGATCGAGGCGACCAGCGCGCCGACGCCGGCCGAGGGCAGGGTCGAGAGCACGGTCAGTGGGTGGATATAGCTTTCATAGAGGATGCCCAGGACCAGGTAGATCGCCACCAGCGCGGCCAGGATCAGCACCGGCTCGCTGGCCGTCGACTGCTGGAAGACCTTGGCCGTGCCCTGGTAGCTGCCGTGGATCGTGGCCGGCAGGTGGATCTGCGCCTCGGCCTGGGTGATGGCCTTGGTGGCTTCGCTGAGCGATTTTCCGGGCGCGAGGTTGAACGAGATCGTGGTCGCCGGCGAAGTGTCCTGGTGATTGACCGAATTGGGCGTGGCCCCGTCGGCCCAGCTGGCGAAGGCCGAAAGCGGCACGATGGTCTCGGGCGTGCTGCTCACCGCCACGCCCTGGGACGCGGCGCGGCCCGGCGGCGCGGCCGGCCCGGAGACGGCGGTGGCGCCCACGGCGAGGGCGGCGCCGGATCCGGCCGCCAGGGCGCCCGGCTGGCCGGCGGTATTGGCCGAACCCGGCGCATTGGGATTGGTTGTCGGGGCCGCAGCGCTGGACGTCGTCGCCACGGCAGCGCCCGCCTGGCCCGCCAACAGGGTCGTGATCGGGGTCGAGAAGGAGGAGGTCGCGGCGGCCTGCGATGATGTCTGCTTGGCGGCGCTGGCCGCCTGGCTGGCGGGGGTGACGCCGGCGCGCGGCGGCGCGATTGGCGTGTAGGCGTTGGCAGCCAGGGTCGAGGGCGTGACGCCGGCGGCCTTGACCAGCGCCGTCGAACTGGTCGGCGCGGGGGCCGTCGAGACCCCGCTCGCGGCCGTGCCGTTGCTGACATAGAGGTCTGAAAGCAGGGTCGGGTCCTGGGTGAACCTTGGATCGGCCTCCATCACCACCCGATACTGGTTGGTGTCCTTGTAGATCACCGACACCTGGCGCTGGCCGAAAGCGTCGTAGAGGGCGCTGTCGATGGCCGTGTTGGTCAAGCCGAGGCGTCCTGCCTTGTCCCGATCGATCGTGACGTAGCTTTGGAGCGCGTGGTCCTCCTGGTCGGTGTTGACATCGACCAGGACCGGCTGGAGCTTCATGGCGTCGGCCAGCTTGGTAGCCCATTCCCGAAGCTGGGTAAGGTCCGGCGCCTGCAGGGTGTACTGATAGGTGGCGTTGGAGGAGCGCCCTCCAACCCGCACATCCTGAACCGGATTCAGAAACAGGGCCGCGCCGACCACCTGCGCCAGCTTGGGCCGCAGCCTCGCCACCACAGCCGCCGAGCCACCTTTCTCCTGGTTGCGTGGCTTCAGTGTGGTGAACAGGAAGCCGCCGGCAGCGTTGCTGCCCTGGAAGGCGACGACATTCTGCACCGACGGGTCGTGGCGGACGATGCTGACCAGCTGGCGCATGCGCTTGCTGGTGATGGCGAAGGAGCTCGACTGGTCGCTCTGCAAGCCGCCGGCGATGGAGCCGGTGTCCTGTTGCGGGAAGAACCCTTTGGGGGCGACGCCATAGAGGTAGACGCTGAGTCCGATGGTGGCGGCCAGCACGACAAGCATCACCGGCCCGGCGTCGAGCGCCCAGTCCAGAGCTTTCTCATAGATCCGCTGCATCGAAGCAAAGGCGCCATCCGAGATGCGAGCCAGGAGGCCCGGACGCCGGTCGCGGCGCGGCGGGTCGATGAGGAAGGCGCACATCATCGGCGTGGTCGTCAGGGAGATCACCAGCGAGACCAACACCGCGGCCGAGAGGGTCATGGCGAACTCCCGGAACAGGCGTCCGACGATGCCGGCCATCAGCAGGATCGGGATGAACACCGCCACCAGCGAGATGCTGATCGAGGTCACGGTGAAGCCGACCTCCTTGGCTCCGATGATCGCGGCTTCGAAGCGGTTCATGCCGGCCTCGACGTGGCGGGTGGTGTTTTCCAGCACGACGATGGCGTCGTCGACCACGAAGCCGGTGGAGACGGTCAGGGCCATCAGCGACAGGTTGTCGAGAGAAAATCCGAGCAGAAACATAACCCCCAGCGCGCCCAGGAGCGAGGTGGCCACGGCGACGCTGGGGATCAGCACCGCGCGGCCGTTGTGCAGGAAGAAGGCCGTGACCGCCACCACCAGGATGATGGCGATGATCACGGTGCGCTCGACGTCGGCCAGAGACGCGCGGATGGTGATGGTGCGGTCCGAGGCGACCTGCATGTCGATGTCCGGCGGCAAAGTCTGGCGCAGGGTCGGCAGCAGGGCGTTCACCCGGTTGACGGTGTTGATGATGTTGGCCCCGGGCGTCCGGCTGATCACCGCCACCACCGCCAGCTTGCCGTTGAAGAGGCCATAGTTGTGGAGGTCGGTGACGCTGTCGGTCACCGTGGCGATGTCGCTGAGGCGCACGGCGGCGCCGCCGCGATAGGCGATCACCAACGGGGCGTAGGCGGCGGCGGCGATGGCGTTGTCGTTGGTGTAGATCTGCAGCCGGGTCTGGCTGTCCTGGACGATGCCCTTGGGCCGGTTGGCGTTGGCCGAAGCGATGGCCGCGCGCACGTCCTCCAGACCGATGCCGTAGCGGGCCAGGGCTAGGGGATTGAGCTCCACCCGCACCGCCGGCAGCGACGAGCCGCCGATGGTCACCTCGCCCACGCCCTTCACCTGGCTGATCTGCTGCTCGAGGATATTGGAGGCGGCGTCGTAGATCTGGCCGGGCGTGCGGGTCTGCGAGGTCAGGGCGATGATCATGACCGGCGCGTCGGCCGGGTTCTGCTTGCGGTAGGTGGGGTTGGAGTGAAGCGTCGCCGGCAAATCGACGCGTGCGGCGTTGATCGCCGCCTGCACGTCGCGGGCGGCGCCGTCGATATCGCGGTCCAGGCCGAACTGCATGGTAATGTTGGTCTGGCTGGTCCGGCTCGAGGAGGTCATCTCGGTGACGTCGGAAATGACGCCCAGGTGCTTCTCCAGCGGCGTGGCGACGCTGGTGGCCATGGTCTCGGGACTGGCGCCCGGCAGGTTGGCGCTGACCGAGATGGTCGGGAAGTCCACCTGTGGAAGGGGCGAGACCGGCAACAGGAAGAAGGCGGCGACGCCCGCGAGCGCGAGCCCGAGGGTCAGAAGGACGGTGGCGATCGGGCGCCGTATGAATAAGGTGGAAAAGCTCACGTCGCCAACGGCCCTGGATCGGGTTCGGCTTCAGAAACGCCCGGGTCGGACTCGCCCTTGCGCAGGTTGGGGCCCAGGCCGAAGCGCCGCGCCAGGCGGTCGAACTCCAGGTAGATCACCGGCGTGGTGAACAGCGTCAGGGCCTGGCTGACGATCAGGCCGCCGACGATGGAAATCCCCAGCGGATGGCGCAGCTCGGAGCCCACGCCCCAGCCCAGCATCAGCGGCAGGGCGGCGAACAGGGCCGCCAGGGTGGTCATGATGATTGGCCGAAAGCGCAGCAGGGCCGCCTGATGGATGGCTTCCCGCGGCGACTTGCCCTCCTCGCGTTCGGCGTCGAGGGCGAAATCGATCATCATGATCGCGTTCTTCTTGACGATGCCGATCAGCAGGATGATGCCGATGATGCCGATCACCCCCAGGTCCTGGCCGGCGAGCATCAGGGCCAGCAGCGCGCCGACGCCGGCCGAGGGCAGGGTCGAGAGAATCGTGACCGGGTGGATGTAGCTCTCATAGAGCACGCCCAGGACGATATAGACGGTGACGATCGCCGCCAGGATCAGCCACAGCTCGTTGGAGAGCGAGGCCTTGTAGGCGTTGGCCGCGCCCAGGAACGCGGTGGTGATGCTGGCCGGGACGCCGAGCTTCTTCTCGTCCTTCTGGATCGCCGACACCGCCGAGCCCAGCGACACGCCGGGCGCGGTGTCGAACGAGATGTTGGCGGCCGGAAACTGGGCCACGTGGTTGACCTGCAGCGGCGAGAGTTTCTGGGTCACCGTGGCGATGGCCGACAGCGGCACGGGCGCGCCGGATGTGGCGTTCAGATAGATGTCTTTCAGCGCGCCAGGCGAGGTGATCGTCGCAGTGTCAGCCTGCAGGATCACCCGTTCCTGGCTCGACTGGGTGAAGATCGTCGAAATGATCCTCTGGCCGAAGTCGAAGTAGAGCGTGTCGTCGACGGTCGCCGGCGTGATGCCGAACCTGGCGGCGGTGTCGCGATTGATGTCGATGTAAGCGGCGAGGCCCTCGTTCTGCAGGTCGGAGCTGACGTTGCGCACCTTCGGCTCGTTCCCGAGCGCCTGGACGACCCGGTTGGACCAGTCGGTCACCGTGGCCGTGTCGGCGCCCTGCAGGGCGAATCGGTATTGTGTCTTGCCAGACGAGGAATCGATGGTCAGGTCCTGCACGGGCTGAAGGTAGATGTTGGCGCCCGGGACCTGCCTGGCCTCCTGCCCGAGTCGATCGAGGATCTTCGCCGGCGACGAGGTTCGGTGGCCGAACGGCGCCAGGTTGATCAGCATGCGGCCGTTGTTGAGCGTGGTGTTGGTCCCGTCGACGCCGATGAAGCTGGTCAGGGAATCCACGTCCGGATCCTGCAGGAGCTTGTCGGCGATCTTCTGCTGCAGCGTGGCCATCCCCTGGTAGGAGATCGACTGGGCGCCCTCGGTGACCGCCTGGACGATGCCGGTGTCCTGGGTCGGAAACAGGCCTTTGGGAATGATCAGGAACAGGAGGACCGTGAGCACCAGGGTGCCGATGGCCACCAGCAGGGTCGCCGGCTGGCGGTCCAGAACCCAGGTCAGCGACACGTCGTAGCGGTGGATGACGTTATCGACGATCGCCTTGGAACGGCGTCCGAACCCGCTCTTTTCCACGGCATCGTCGGTTCCCAGCCAGCGCGCCGCCAGCGTGGGCGTCAAGGTCAACGAGACCACCGCCGAGATGACGATGGTCACCGCCAGGGTGATGGCGAATTCTCGGAAAAGTCGCCCGACCACGTCGCCCATGAACAGCAGCGGGATCAGCACCGCGATGAGCGAGACGGTGAGCGATATGATGGTGAAACCGATCTGCTCGGCGCCCTTGAGTGCGGCCTGCATGGGGCTCTCGCCCGCCTCGATGTAGCGCGAGATGTTCTCGATCATGACGATGGCGTCGTCGACCACGAAGCCGGTGGCGATGGTCAGCGCCATCAGGGTCAGGTTGTTGAGCGAGAAGCCCAGCAGGTACATGACCCCGAAGGCGCCGACCAACGACAACGGGACTGCGACGGCTGCGATGAAGGTCGCGGCCAGGCTGCGCAGGAACAGGAAGATCACCGCCACCACCAGGACGATCGACAGCATCAGCTCGAATTCGACGTCATGGACTGAAGCGCGGATGCCGGTAGTGCGATCGGTGACCACCTTGACGGTCACCCCCTGCGGCAGGGAGGCGGTGAGCTGGGGCAGCGACCGTTTGATCTGGTCGACGGTCGAGATGACGTTGGCGCCCGGCTGGCGCTGGACGTTCAGCAGGACGGCCGGGGTCTTGTTGTACCAGGCGCCAAGCTCGGTGTTTTCCGAGCCGGCGATGACCGCGGCCACATCCGACAGCCGCACCGGTGCGCCGCCCTGGTAGGCGATGATCTGGCTGGCGTAGTCCTGGGCGGAGAGCAGCTGATCGTTGGCGTTGATGGTGTAGGATCTGGTGGGTCCATCGAAGGAGCCTTTGGCTCCGTTGGCGTTGGCCGAGGCGATCGCCGACGACAGCTGCGACATTGAGAGGCCATAGGAGGCCAGCTGGTCGACGTTTGCCTGGATGCGCACCGCCGGCTTCTGGCCGCCGCTAATCGATACCAGGCCGACGCCCGATAGCTGCGAGATCTTCTGGCCGAGCTGCTGGTCACCATAGCTCTCGACGTCCGTCAGCGGCACGGTGTCCGAGGTCAGAGCCAGAGTGAGCACCGGGGCGTCGGCCGGGTTCACCTTGGCGTAGATCGGCGGCGCCGGCAGGTCGCTGGGCAGCAGGCTGTTTGAGGCGTTGATCGCCGCCTGCACCTCCTGTTCGGCGACATCGAGGCTCAGGGAGAGGTCGAACTGAAGGGTGATGACCGACGATCCGCTCGAGCTGATCGAACTCATCCGGTTGAGCTGCGACATCTCGCCGAACTGCACTTCGAGCGGCGCGGTCACCGTGGTGGCCATCACCTCGGGGCTGGCGCCCGGATAGGAGGTCGTGACCTGGATGGTCGGGTAGTCGACCTCCGGCAGCGCCGAAAGCGGCAGGAAACGGAAAGCCACGAGGCCCACGAGAAGGATCGCGGCCATCAGCAGTGACGTGGCGATCGGCCTCTCGATGAACGGCCGTGAGGGATTCACCCGGCCCTAGCCCCCGCCGCTCTGGCCGCCGCCCTGGCCGCCGCCCGCTCCCCCACCTTGACCGCCCCCGCTTCCGCCCTGGCCGCGGTGGCGCCCCTGCCAATTGCCGTGACCGCCATGGCGATGCTGTCCGCCCGGGCCGCCGCCGCCCGCCGCCGGGTTCTGACCCGGCAGAACGACCTTCGCGCCCTCCTTGAGCCGATCGCCGCCGTCAGTGATGACCGTCTCGCCGAGGTTGAGACCTGAGGCGATGGATACCGTTTCCGATGTCGCCGGCCCGACCTTGACCGGCCGCGCGGTCACCGTCTGGTCGGGCTGCAGCACCCACACGAAATCGCCCTGCGGCCCGTGGCGCACCGCCGTGGTCGGAACCGTCACCTGGTTCTTCAGGATATCGACAAGCAGGGTGACGTTGACGAACTGGTTGGGGAACAGCTTGTCGCCGGGGTTGGGGAAAACCGAGCGGGCCTTGACCGTGCCGGTGGTTGTGTCGATCAGATTATCGAGGGTGGCGAGCTTGCCCGTGGTGAGCAGGTTTCCGCCAGCGCGGTCGTAGACGGTGGTCGTCAGCCCGGCGCCGCCGTGCTGTTCGATGGGGCCGATTTCGTCCTCGGGCACCGAATAGATGACCGTGATCGGATCCATCTGGGTGACCACCGTGAATGGCGTCGACTGGTTGGCGGTGATCTGGTTGCCTGGATCGATCTGGCGCAGCCCCACCCGTCCGGAGATCGGCGCGATGATACGGGTGAACCCGAGGTTGAGCCTGGCCGCGTTGACAGCGGCCTTGTCGGATTCCACCAGGCCGGTGTCCTGCTTCACCGTCGCCACCTGGTCGTCGTAGGTTTGGGCGGCGATCGAGTCCTCGGCGTGCAGACGGGCGTAGCGGGCAAGGTCGCGCTGTGCGCCGGCCAGGTTAGCCTCATCATGGCCGAGCGTGCCGATGCTCTGGTCGAGCGCCGCCTGGAAAGGTCTCGGATCGATCTGCGCGAGAAGCTGACCCTTGCGCACCATCTGGCCCTCGCGGAAGGCGATACGTGTAAGCTCACCGGAGACGCGGGCATTGACACTCACCGTGGCCAACGGCGTCACCGCGCCGAGCGCATTGACCTGGATCGGGATGTCGCCGGCCACGGCCTTGGCCACGCCCACCGTGATCGCCGGCCGGCCGCCGGCGCCGCCGCCAAAGCCCCCCCGGCCGCCCCTGCCGCCGGCCTTGCCGCCCTGCATCGTGCAGAAGGTGAGCAGCGCTGCGAGCGCGATGGCGATGACGATCACCACCACGATGGCGATGAGCGTCCGCCCGGGCCTGCGCCGTCTCGCAGGCCGGCCGCCGGGCCCGCCCGAATAGGGGCTGTAGTCGCTCATTCACCCTCCGGGGCTGACGTCCCGGCTTGCGGGCCGGGCCTCGTGTCACACGCTTTCGGCAATTGAATTACGCCCGTGACATTTATGCACAATCTTCGGCAACCTGATCGGACCCCCCTGATATGGCGCAGCCTTTCTGTTGGAGCGCAAACCGCAAGAATTGGAACTGGCTTTGCAACAAGATCGCGCCCCGCAGTTTGGTTCCCGGACACGATCGGCTGAGCATGTCAAAGGTCTGGGCGGCGATCGGGCGGTTCCGCCTGGTCCCAACCGTCGCTAAAGGAAAGCCGCCATGGACCGGCGAGGGATCATTCTGGCGGGCGGCGCGGGCACGCTCCGGGCAGCCCGACGGACGAAGCGTCAGGACGCGCCGGCGGCCGCATCGACCCGGCGCAGGGCCTCTCGCAGTCCTGGCTGGGCCACCGAATAACCAAACGCCTCGGCTTGCGCCAACAGCTCGGCGATATCGCCGGCGACCCCACCGTCCCTCCGGCCTTGGCCGATGGCGGCGAGCACGTGGCCCCGGCGCGCGAAGAAGCTCGACCAAGGCAGCGGCTCGGACCGAGCGAATCTATCCAGCGCTGATGCGTAGCGATCGGCTTCATCCCAGTCCGCCAATTCCAGGGACACCTCGATCGCCTCCGGGTAGAAATGAAGTTGATTGTGCGCCACACAGCCGCGCAAGATGATCTCTTCGCCTTGCGCCAATTCGCGCCTGCGCTCTTCCGCGTCGGCTAGTGCGCGGGCGAGCCTGCCGTGGATCGCCGGGCCGGCAAAGGCGATCCCCGTCCGTCGAGCCAAGGCCACGGCTTGACGGAGGCTGTCCACGGCTTCCGGAGCCTTTCCCTTGCCGAGAAGCAGCGCTCCATTCGCCCAGGCGTTGAGCTGCTCATACCGCAGCGCGCCCAACCGATCGACCAGACCGCGGCTGTGGACAATGGCGCGCTCGAGGGCGTCCCAGTCGCCGATAAGGGTCAGGGCGATCGGGGCGACGGTGCTGGCGTTGCACTGAGCGCGAATATGGCCGATCCGCCGCGCGCCGGCCTCGGCCGTCGCAGCGACCTCGAGCGCTTCGGCCAATGGTCGAAAATAGAGCATCGTGTGGGCGAGCTGCGTGTGGTTGGCCGCCTCGATGCGGCCAAAGCCTTGACGACGGGACAGGTCCACGCACTCCCGGAGGCGTCGTTCGGCGCTGATCATCCTGCCGCGCACGTATTCGGCGTCCCCCAGGCCTCCAAGAGCCGCCGCCTCCTGTTCGCCGCCGCCGGCGGCGCGCGCCAGCTCCAGGCTTCGCGCGTGCTCACGGAAACATCCGTCGATGTCGCCGCGCGGGAACAGCAGGTTTCCGCGCAGGAACCTGAGGCGCGCTTCCTCGGCCGTCAAATGGTTGCGAACCGTCACCTCCTCGGCCAAGGTCAAGACCGCGAGCGCTCCATCGATGTCCTCGGTGACGCGTTTGACCTGGGCGAGCCCGATCCAGGCGCGGCAACGCTCGGCGTCGTCGCTTGCCGCCTCCAGGGCGGTCTCAAACGCCTCGAGGGCGCGAGGCATCTCGCCCAGGTCGTGCAGGATGTCGCCGTGGAAGGCCGCCAGGTTGAACCGTTCAGAATGTTCCGACGCGATCGCCAAGCCCCTCTCGACCAGCCGCTCTGCGGTGTCATAGCGGTAACGGGCGGCTTCGAACTTCGCCGCCTCGAGATAGGCGCCGGGCGCTGAAGCGTCCCGCGCGCGATCGAGGTGTTCGGCCCGAAGGGCGGGGTCGCGCGAAGCGAACCACTTCGCGGCCCTGGAGTGGAAATCACGCCTGCGCGCCTTGGGCATACTCTCGTAGATCGCTTCGCAAATCAGCGCGTGGGAGAACAGCAGCCCTTCGTCCTGCGGTTCGACCATCATGGTCGCGAGCAGGCGGTTGGCCGTGTCGGTTCTGCCGTCGAGCAGACCGGCCAGGGCGGCTGGGTCGAAGCGTCGGCCGAGCACCGAAGCGGCCTGAAGGCCGAGCTTGTCCTCCTCCTCCAGCCGGTCGAGCCGCGCCTGCACGATACTGTGGACCGCGATCGGCACCGCCGAGGCGTCGGCTTCGGCAAGGTTGCACAGGATTTGCTCGAGAAACAGAGGATTGCCGGCGGCGCGTTCAACGCAGTTTCTGATCACACCGGCGTTGGCTCCGAGGAGCGACGTAGCCAGGGTTGTCGCCTCGTCGCTGGCGAGCGGCCCCAGATCTATGGTGACGAATGGCGCTCGTCCGGCCTGCGCCCGCCATGCGCGATCGAGCGGATCCGTTTCTTGCCGCGAGGTCATGACGAGAACGGTCGCCGAGTTGGCGACCATGGCGGCGATCGCGGCCAATTGCGAGAGGGTGGCGGCGTCGGCCCAGTGCAGATCCTCGATGATCAGCACTCTCGGCTGCCGCCGGCACGCGGCGCCGATCAGGCCCGTCAGCGTCCTGCGTTTGCCGACATCGCGCGCTGCATGGTCCATGGCGTCGTAGAGCGAGCGCATCTCGGTCGGCGGCGGCGCGTCGAGCAGGTCATAGAGGAATGCCGCGTCCTCTTCCGCGCAGTCTCCCTCGTCGAGCGCTTTTGCGGCCGCCGCGCAAACCTCCTCCGGCCCGCTCTTCAGACCGACGCCGCAGATATCCCGGGCCAGCGCCCGGATGGCGTCACGGCCCGCTCCGGCGCCAAATTCGAGAACCAGCGCGCCATGGCGGCCAAAGCCCTTCCCCTCCGCTTCCCGGAGAAACTCTTCCACCAGGCGCGTCTTGCCGATGCCAGCCTCCCCGCGGATGTAGACCGCGCACCCGCGTCCGCTCGCGCTGGGGCCCAAGGTGGCTCGCAGTTGCTCGAGTTCAAACTGCCTGCCGATCAGGGGCGCATGGCGCGGGCCAAGGGTGGTGAACCGTTTTCCGGCTGCGCTCGCGCCCAGGATCTGCCGAAGGTGCAGTGAGTCCGCAAAGCCCTGGAGCGAATGCTGCCCGAGGTCACGGTATTCGAACAGATCGCCGACGAGCCGATGGATTTCGGGCGAAATGACGATCGCATCGGGATCGGCCAATCTGTGAAGCCGCGTCGCCAAAGTCGCCGCATCGCCGATCGCCGTCTGGCGCAACGCGGCGCCCGCCGGCGCGTCTGCAAGCACCACCACGCCCGAGGCGATGCCAATGCGCACGCGCGGCATCGGGCCGAACGGCGAATCTGCATTCCGGTCGAGGATGGCGAGGCCGGCCCGCACGGCGCGATCGGCGTCGTCCTCGTGCGCCGTGGGAAAACCGAAATAGGCAACCACCCCGTCGCTTGGAAAATCGGCGATCACGCCCCCCAGCTGCTCGATTTCGCCGCGGCAGCGGGCCTGAAAGCACAGGCGCGTTTCCTGTTGATCCTCCGGGTCGAGTCGTTTCTCGGGTCCACTCGGTGAGACCGTCTCGCCGGACATGATCGTCAGATATCGCCGCTCCAGCGGCGTGTTCGCCGGCTCGGGCGCCGGTGAGGATACCGGAGCTTCGCTGGCCGTTGGCGGCGTTTCGCTCAACGCCTGCGCCGGCGAATTCGAGCCCTGTTCGATGCTGTGGAGAGTGTCCCGGAGAGCGCTTACAAGCTTGTCCAGGTCGGAATGGAAGGTCTCGTGGCGAACATTCAGCCAGTTACGATGCCGCAGCTCCTTCAGATTGTCGGGTAGACGTTCGCCGGCGGGCATGGCGACGCCGTCAAAGAGGACTGGAATGACCGGGATACCCCGCGCCAGCGCCGTGGCGATCTCGATGCGGACGAAGTCGTCCGAGTCGTCCAGTCGCCATTTTCCCTGCGCGTCCCGAGCGTCCAGCCAAGCGCCGCCAATCAGGGCCAGAAGGACTTGGCATTTGCCGACCTCCTCGCGCAGAACCTTGACGAAGTCGGAGCCAAGCGGAATGCCGTCGACGTCCATAAACAGCGCATCCTGTCCAAGCTCGTCGGACAGCCGATCGCTCACCCGCCCGGCGTGGCCGGCCGCGTCACCTCGCCGATAGCTGATAAAGACTTTGTGCGGCATCTCGGCTTAGCGAACCGGTCAGGCTCTGTCGGCCGCTGCTGAACAGATGCGCATCTCGTCCGTCCCCTCGCCGAGCGCGCGATCGCCTTGCGCCTGGATCGGCCGCGATCATGGTCGGAAGCCGGCCCCTTGACAATGACGGCCCTCAGCGCGGCGGCGGGCGGGAGGAGAAATCGCTACGGCGGGGTGAGAGACGATGGAACACCCCCCGGTTTTAGGCGCGCGAATTTATCTGGTAGGCCTTGAGCCCATGAACAGGCGGGGCATCATTCTGGCCGGCGGCGCCGGCACCCGGCTCTATCCGCTGACGGTGGCGGTGAGCAAGCAGCTCATGCCGGTGTTCGACAAGCCGATGATCTACTACCCGCTCTCGGTCCTGATGCTGGCCGGCGTCCGCGAGGTGCTGGTGATCACGACCCCGCACGAGCAGGAGGCGTTCCGTCGTCTGCTGGGCGACGGCGCCCGCTGGGGCCTCGCCATCGACTACGCCGTGCAGCCAAGGCCCGAGGGTCTCGCGCAGGCGCTGATCATCGGCGAGGACTTCGTCGCCCGCCGGCCCTCGGCCCTGATCCTCGGCGACAACCTCTTCTATGGCGCGACCCTGTTGGAGATCCTGGCCCGCGCCAACGCCCGGGAGACAGGCGCCAGCGTCTTCGCCTATCGGGTGAACAATCCCCAGGCCTACGGCGTGGTCAGCTTTGATGGGGACGGCCGGGCCACAGAGATCGAGGAGAAACCAGCGACGCCGAAATCCAACCACGCGGTGACTGGACTCTATTTCTACGATGGCCGCGCCAGCGGATTCGCCCGGGAGCTTGCGCCATCGGCCCGCGGTGAGTTGGAGATCACCGACCTTAACCGTCGATATCTCGAAGCCGGCGAACTCAGCGTCGAGGTGCTGGGCCGCGGCCACGCCTGGCTCGACACCGGGACCCACGCCGCTCTCCTCGATGCGGCGCAGTTCGTTCGCATCATCGAGGAGCGAGAGGGCCTCAAGATTTGCTGTCCCGAAGAGATTGCCTGGCGCAAAGGCTGGGTATCCGATGCCGACCTCGAGGCGCTGGCCCGGCCTCTGCGCTCCAGCGGCTATGGGGAGTACCTGCTCTCGCTGCTGGCGGAGCGGTAGGTTGGACAGGGTTCCATGAATTTTATCCCCACGCCTCTCGCCGGCGCGATGATCGTCGAGCCACAGGTCTTTGGCGACGACCGCGGTTTCTTCATGGAGACCTGGCATCGCGAGAAGTTCGCGGCCGCGGGCATCGATGTCGCCTTCGACCAGGACAATCACAGCCGTTCCGCCAAGGGTGTGTTGCGCGGTTTGCACTATCAGCTTCCCAATTCTCAGGGAAAATTGGCCAGGGTGGCGCTGGGGGCGGTGTTCGACGTGATCGTCGATCTGCGCCGCGCCTCGCCGACCTTCGGCCGCTGGTTGGGCATCGAACTCTCCGCTGAGAACAAGCGGATGCTGTGGGTCCCGCAGGGCTTCGCGCACGGTTTTCTCGTCGTCTCCGAGTTGGCTGACTTCCTCTACAAGTGCAGCGGGCTCTATTCGGCGGCGGATGAGAAGGCGTTGCGCTGGAATGATCCGACGCTCGCCATCGACTGGCCCCTCGAGGGCGCTCCCTGCCTGTCGGCCAAGGATGCGGCGGCGCCGCTGCTCGCCGACGCGGTCCTGTTTCCATGAAAGTGATGCTCGTTGGCGCGGCAGGGCAGGTGGGCCGCGCCCTGGTCGATGCGGCGCCGACCGACTGGACGCTCGCCGCCCTGACCCGCAGCGATCTCGACATCGGCGATGAGGCGGCCGTCGCCCGCGCAGTCGAGACCATCGGACCGGATCTCATCGTCAACGCCGCCGCCTACACTGCCGTCGATAGGGCTGAGAGCGAGCCGGAACTGGCCTTCCAGATCAACCGCGACGGCGCCGGCCATTTGGCGGCAGCCGCAGCGAGGCGCGACGCCCGCCTGGTTCATCTCTCTACCGACTTCGTCTTCGGCGGGCCCGCCGGCCGCCCCTACCGCCCGGATGATCCGACCGGCCCCCTTGGAGCCTACGGCGCCTCAAAGCTCGCGGGAGAGAAAGCCGTCGCGGCCACCGCTCCAGAGGCGCTCATCCTGCGAACCGCCTGGGTCTACGGCCCGGCTGCCGGATCCAATTTCCTTGCCACCATGCTGCGCCTGATGGCCGCGCGCCCGGAGCTTGGCGTCGTCGCCGACCAGTTGGGAACGCCAACCTCGACCCTCACTCTCGCCGAAGCCATCTGGACGATGGTCGGCAAGGAGGCGCGCGGCATCTGGCATTTCACCGATGCGGGGACCGCCTCGTGGTACGACTTCGCGGTCGCCATCGCCGAGGAGGCCGTCGCCGCTGGCCTGCTCGCCAGCGCCCCGCCTGTGAGGCCCATCTCGACCGAAGACTATCCGACCCCGGCCCGGCGCCCGGCCTACAGCGTGCTCGACAAGACCGCTACCTTCGCCCTACTGGGCGCGGCCGCTCCGCATTGGCGAGTCGCCCTGCGCGCCGTGCTTGCTAGGATGGCCCCATGACATCGCTTCTGATCACCGGGGGCGCCGGCTTTATCGGGGCCAACTTCACCCGCCGCTGGCGCGGGCGCCGCCCGGCAGACACCATCGTGGTGCTGGACGCCCTGACCTACGCCGGACGCCGTTCCAATCTGGAGGCGGCGCCCGACATCGTCTTCGTCCATGGCGACATCCGCGACCAGGCCCTTGTCGAGCGGCTACTGAGCGAGCATCGGATCGACACCATCGTCCACTTCGCCGCCGAAAGTCATGTCGATCGATCGATTCATGCGCCGGACGCCTTCATCGATACCAACGTCGTTGGAACCCACGCCCTCCTGAAGGCGGCGCGCAAAGCCTGGCTCGACACCGGCTCGGGGCGGCCGCACCGTTTCCACCACATCTCCACAGACGAGGTCTATGGCAGTCTCGGGCCCGACGATCCGGCATTTTGCGAGACGACGCCCTTTGCGCCCAACTCGCCCTATTCGGCGAGCAAGGCGGCTTCCGACCATCTGGTGCGAGCCTACAACCAAACCTTCGGGCTGGAGACGACGATCTCCAACTGCTCCAACAATTTCGGCCCCTACCAGCATCCGGAAAAGCTGATCCCGCTGTTCCTGATCAATGCCCTGCACGGCCGCGCCCTGCCGGTCTACGGCGACGGCCAGAACGTGCGTGACTGGCTGGACGTAGCCGATCACTGCGACGCCATTGAGTTGATCCTGGCGAAGGGCCGCCCGGGGGAGACCTACAATGTCGGCGGCGGCTCGGAGCTCGCCAACCTCGCCGTCGTCGAGCGCCTGTGTGAAGCGGTGGACCGGGCCATCGCCGCCGATCCGGCCCTCTGCCGCCGGTTTCCGGACGCCCCTGCGGCGAAGGGCGGCGGCTCGGCCAGGCTCGTCAGCTTTGTCGCCGACCGGTTAGGCCACGATCGCCGCTACGCCATTGACGACGCCAAGATCCGCGGCGAACTTGGCTACGTCCCGGCGGGAGACTTCGCCGCAAGCCTCGCCGCCACCCTCGCCTGGTATCTCGAAAACGAAGCCTGGTGGCGCGAGGCGACCACGGGCGACTACAGGACCTGGATCGAGACCAACTACAAACGGGCCTAAAGCCCGGCGTTGGCGAAGTTCTCCTCAAGGCGCGCGGCCATCTCGTGACCTGGCAGCGCTCGCTCGCCCTCCATCACCGCCGAATAGATGAAATCGTGCTTCGTGCTCGGCACCTTGCCCTCGGCCCAGCCGACCGTCCGCGAGCCGTCGGGAACCGAGTTGCAGCTTGTCTCCCGGCCGCTGGGAAGTGTGGCGAAAGCCAGCGCTTGGCGCGCGCTCAAGAACCCGGGCCGATCGCAGGCCGGCAGACCGCGAACGCAGTCGAAGCCGTCGTTATAGCTGTAGACGGTCTTTCCGGTTTTCCGGTCGACGATCAGGACGCAGGTGTCGGGATCGCCGATCGAGGACTCTATCTGGGCGGTCAGGAGGTCTGTCGGCAGTGGCGGCGCCTTTGGCCCGCACGCGGTGAGGGAGGCGGAAAGGCCAAGCGCCAGGAAAAGCGGTCTCACGGCTTGCGTTCGCGGGCCGACTTGGGGAGCAGGGCACGCAATTCCTCGCGTCTGAGATACCCCTGATGCTTCACGTCGAGCATGTTGAAGCGCTGGTCGGTGACCGCCAGCCATTCGGCCAATGTGATGTGGGCGTTGAGCTTAAGGTCGGCGCTCGACACCGGCTCGGGGTCGGAGAGCAGAGAGACGACGTCTTCTGAGCCGCCGCGGGCGAAGCCCTGGCCGCCAACGTCGAGATCGGCCGCGACCGATTTCTCGTAGGCGGCGATCTCGAAGCCGTCGATCACGCCGTTGCCGTCGGCGTCGAGGTGTTTGAAGTAGCGCTCGGCGTCGGCGCGGAATTCGGCCCGATCGATGCGACCGTCGTGGTTTGCGTCGATCCTTGCGAACCATTGGTCGAAGGCGTCGTTCGCTTGCGGCATCGGATGGAAGAGTTCACCGAATGGGCTGACGAAAACCGGCGGGGGCTTTGGCGGTGCAGGCGCGCCAAGCGCTGCCCTTGGCGCGGCCAGGGACGCGAAAAGCAGCAGCAAGGTGAAGAGCCACGGCCTCATGGCGCCTACCTAAAGCCCCCACATCCGGGCCGCCATAGGGCGAATTAGCTCACCCATCGCAGCGCCGCCGGCTCGACGGGGTTGACGAAGGGCCGGCCCTCACGCCGGCTGGCCGTCCATTCGCGCTTTAGGGCCTGGTACCATTTGGCCTGGCGATCGGCATCGTCGATCCACAGCAGGGGCGGATCATACTTCAGGCCCTGGTTCTGCAGGTCCACCATGTCGCCATCCTGCCGGAGGAAGCGGCGCGCGCCCGCCCGCACCAGCGGACCAGCGATGGCGAACACAGGATGGTCCGACCAGACGATCTGGGTGATCCGCGTGCGGGTTTCGGTGACGGGCGTCAGGCAGGTGAGAGCCAATAGCTGGCGAGCGCCGACCAGGATGTGTTCCCAGCGCAACCCCGGCAGGCGGAAGCTGATCTCGGTCGTCGGCGCCCCGCCCAGCAGCGCATAGGCTCGCGAATTGCTGGAGGGCGGATGCCGGGCCATGACGAAACCCAGCTCGCCCGGTTCGAAGCGCTTGGCCTTCTCATGCATCGAGCGGCGTGAACGCCACCACCACTGCCGGTGTACGAAAGGGCCGTGGGCCGGATCCATGAGTCCGACGACAGCATGGTCGATGTGGGCCGCGAAGTCCTGGCGGTCGACCAGTCTGGGCTTGCCCCCTACAACCCCGGGAAAAACCGGCGGCGCCTCGGGCGGCGCCCGACCCGCGCGAGATTCCTCGGCCATCCAGACGAACACCATTCCCTGGCTCTCCGCCGTCGGATAGCGGCGCACGGCGATCCTCGAGATATCGAGCGCGTCGGCCTCGGTGAGCGATGGGACCGCGAGGCAAACCCCGTCCGCGCCCCAGCGCCATCCATGGTAGGGGCATTCGACGCTCTCGCGCCCGTCGGCTTCGCGATGAAAACGTCCGGCCGACAGCGGCGCGGCCCGGTGAGGGCAGATATCGCGCAACGCCATGACTTCGCCTGAAGGCGTGCGGCCGAGCATCACCGGGTCGCCAAGCAGTTCGTAGCGGGCCAGTCGGCCCCGCCGAAGGTCCCCGCTCATCGCGACGAAGTACCAGATGTCCTTGAGAAAACCGCGGCCGAAGGCGCTCGTGCGGGGTTCGCCGTCGGTCATGGCGACCATCTTGGTGCGCAGCCAAGCCGCGCGCAAGACGTCGGAATTTCATCGGACAATCATCGGTCTTGGATCGGCGAACCATCGGAGCGCCGTCCTGTCGGCAGCGGCCGTGGCGGCGCTTTATCGGGAGCGTGAGACGCCGCCGCATCTCATGAGGCCGCCGGTCACACCGCCTGCGCCTGTCATTCATCGTCGAGGGCCGTCCATAACCGCCCGCCGACGCCATTGGAGTTCGTCATGTTGAAGTCAATACTTATCGCCATCGCCGGGGCTGGCCTCGCCTCCCTGGCCTCCGCGCCGGGTTCAGCCCGGGCCCAACCCGCCTCGAATTCGGAGTCTGTATCTGTGCGGATCAACTTCGCCGACTTGAATCTTTCGAGCCAGCAAGGCGCTCGCGAGATGATGGGCCGCATCGAAGGCGCCGCGCGCATCATCTGCGGAGAATCGTCCGCGAACAACGACCTCGCCGAACGCTCCCGCGAGCACGCCTGTGTCAATCAGACGGTGTCCGACGCGGTCCGTTCGCTCGACGCTCCGACTGTCACCGCGCTTCGCGACAGCCGTCGCGGTGCGGAGACCTTCGTCGCCAGCCGCTAGGCCGTGACGAAAGGCCGGCGCGGTCCCTCACCGCCGGGGGGACCGCGCCGGTTATCTTTTCGCTTTGTCTGTAAAGCTTGCCAACCGTGGACCGCTCGCTCCTCCGAAATGGCCCGACGCCGGCGCGCCTGATACCCTTTTCGACCGATCGGCGATTTCGCCGGTCGGCGCCGGCGTTTCTGGCCGACGAGTGCGAAACGAGCGTAGGCGGGATGGCGACTCTTGCCCGTCATTCAGACCCGGTGCGCCTGGCGACCCTGGCGGCTTTCCCGCTGGGCCCGATTGAGGTCGATCCGGCCCGGCGGCGTATCACACATCTTGATGGCCGCGCGGAGAATCTCGAACCGCGCGTGATGCAGGTGCTAGTCGCGCTCGCCAGAGCCGAAGGCCGCATCCTATCGCGGAACAACCTCATGGACTCGTGCTGGCCGGGAGTCCTGGTGGGTGAAGATGCCCTGAACCGGGTCATCGGTCGCGTGCGGCGCCTGTCTGAGGGTCTCGGTTCCGGGTCCTTCACCATCGAGACCATCACTAAAGTCGGCTATCGCCTCGCGTTCACCACGGCGGACCAGACCCGCATCGGCGCCATCGTCCATCCAGGCGCCCGTCCGCCCCTGGCCCTGCCCGACAAGCC
>DASXCH010000205.1:0-3979 GCA_036491275.1 Caulobacteraceae bacterium | reverse complement strand
CGGGCGACCTCATGGGCGACGGCCATTCCGATCCGTCCTTGGCGACTGACGTAGCGAAATGCCCCCAACCGGCGCTAGTATCGGCCACCTGAAGCGTAGCGGCAATGATCAGAATCGAGGTAAGAAACCGAGGATTCCGTGTTCTCGCTAAGACTCTAAGCATAAATACGACCGCCATATAGAATACAGGCCAAACGAACCTCCCGGTTGAACGGAAGACGTTTCCAACCAATAACAACGCGTTCGGCCAAGGCATGGAAATTGTAGTTTCGCCAACCGAAACCAATGGACTAGCTGCGAAAAACACGAGGCCAAAGAGGAAGATTGCAAGTGGATAGTGTTCGCGGCCAACGAGAACTGTATGGGGCCGCTTGATCGCTATAACGATGGCGCAAGCCAACAGAAAGATCAATCCAGACCCGAGGTAGGAATAGCCCTCATATTCTCCGGGACCGGGATTGGCCCGACGGGGAAGAAAGTACGACCAACCTTCGGAATCAAATGGTGAAACGAGATTAAATTTGTACAATCCAGGCTGACCTTGTGATATGCTACTCAGTGCCTGCGAAAGTGACGGCGCCCCCAGGTCCGGAAAGGCGTACACCCCAGAGGCCAGAGCCACGACGAGGGCTGCGCCAATTACCAAGCCGGCATTAACATAGACACAAGCGGGCTGAGTTTGACGCATGCGAAGCGTCCGAAAAATGTCAGCTAGCCAAATCACCATGATCATTACCAGAAGATATGGATTGGTCAGCACGCCGATAACGACGAGCACTGTCCACCAAAGGTTCCGTCTGGACGCCTGCGGCGATAGATAAATAAAAATCGCAGCTAGTACCTCCCACTGACCGGCCAACGTCAGATGGAACCGTTCCAGCGCCGCGAATCGCCCGAGAAATATCGGCGCGAATATAAATAGTACTGTCGAACACAGTCGTTGATCCTGGAAGACGAATAATTTTTTGGAGATTCCATAAGCGAATATACCTTGCAGAATGAAACAAATGAGCAACCAGAATCCAAAGTACTGAAAAGGCTGCGAAAGCATAGAACTCAATAACTTGAAGCATAGCGCAAATAACGGATTCGAGTCGGACATCAGGACGCTGCCGGAGAGCTCGAGTCCGTAACGCGGATTGGCGGCTGGCGGCCAAGCCCAGGGACTGGCTCTATAGAACGCCCACCCCAGGTAGGCCGTCGCTGGATCGTTGCTTCCTTGTAGCCACAGTATATTCGTGGGGCGCAGGGGGGCTGGACCCACTACGACCAAGAACGAAATGAGGCCGATCAGGGGGGCGCCGGCCCATTCGAGCCACGTCAAAGGCGCGCGCTGTGGGCGGTTGTCGGCTTCGGCGTAGGTCATTTTGGGTTTGTCTCATCCGGAAGTTTAAGACAGTCACGCGTCGCACAGGTGCTCGCAGGCAAACGACAAAAGGTCTCCGGCGCCCTCAATCTTCGCCCGACGTTTCTGGCCGAACGGTCCGTCAAGCTATCCGCACCGATCTTGGCGCAAACTTCGTATCGCGGATCATGGTGCAGCCGTCCCAGCGAGCGTCCCTCATCTCCCGTGCGCCATCCGCGCCATTGATCACGATCAGCGCGGGGTAGTCCGGAAAGACGGCCGGGAGTGGCGGCTGATTGTTGTTCCGGTCCCGCATGGCCCAGATGATGCCGACGAGCGCCGCCCGCGATTTGGTCATTCTGTAGGCCGGCGCTCCCTCGGCCAGCTTATCGATTGCACGCGCCAGGAATACGCAATCAACCCGGACTCCGGTGTGGTACGGTCCCTCGGGCAAAATCGGGCTTCTGTCATCCGGCCAGCCCAAGTGATCGGCCCACAGTTCACCCTCAAAGCAAGATTCGTCGACGCGCGCGTCCGGCGGCGGGAAATACCCCGAACGATCGCCCACTGGTCTCATGGGCTCGGGCTTCCGGCTTCGGCGGTCATTCATGCGCTGCACCTTCGCGCGCGCACCGTCATGGAGCGCGGGGAGACCGGCGATGCATCCGGTATTCGGGCCGTCGCCCTATCCCCGCACGAACACGGCTAGCCTAGTTCGGGCCGACGCAAAACGCCGCAAAGTACGCGATCTAATCGCATCTACTTTAGATTCCCTCTTGCCGTAGGCACTTAGTCACACTTTGCGATTGCCGCCTTCGCGGCGCCTACCCGCCGCGCCGGTTGCGGACCATCGGAACCACCTTGGAGCCGGCGCGGGGCTCACAGTAGCCTGCCCAGGCGTCCATGAGCCTGCGGCGCTTTTCCAGCGCATCGCCGCGCCGATAGGCCCGCTCTGTGGCGTCCCCGACCACATGGGCGAGGGCTTGCTCGGCGATCTCGCGCGGGAAGCTCGAAGCCTCCCCCGCCCACGCGCGGAAGGACGACCGGAAACCGTGCGTGGTGCAGTTCGCCTTCATGCGCCGCAGCAGCATTTCAAACGCCGTGTAAGACAGCGGCCGGCCCGGCTTTTGGCCAGGGAACACGTAGCCGCGCCCGCCCAGCGGGCGGACGGTTTCAAGGATCGCCAGCGCGCGAGCCGACAGCGGGACGCGGTGCTCGCGCCCGGCTTTCATTCGCTCGGCAGGGACGATCCACACCTTGGCTTCAGGATCGATCTCCGACCACCGCGCCTCGCGGACCTCGCCCGACGTGGGCGAGGCTCGCTTTATCGACGTGGTCTCCGATCTCGGCGCGAAGCTGCGCCTCGACGGCCTCACGGTCTTCGCGCGGTGGATCACCCCTGCGATGATGCCCAAGCGGTTCGACACCTGGTTCTATGTCATGCACGCGCCGGCCGACCAGGTCGCCGCCTGCGATGGGCGCGAGACCGTGGACGCTGAATGGATCGCGCCGGCCGAGGCCGTGCGGCTCGCCGCCGCGGGCGAGCGGACGATCATCTTCCCAACGCTGATGAATCTGCGGCTGCTGGCCGAGGCGGAGAGCGCGGAAGACTGCATCGCCAGGGCCATGGCGCGGCCGCTGGTCACTGTTCTTCCTAAGGTCGAGGTGCGCGACGGCGGCCGATATCTCGTCCTTCCCCCGAACGCCGGATATGGCGCGGTCGCCCAGCCCATGAGCGAGATGGCTGGACCGACCGGCGGCTGACGCGCGTCAGGGGGTGGGCCTCGGTGTTGAAGGTCACGCGGTCAAAGTCCAGCGCCGCCGGATCGAACAGCAGGTAGAGGTACTTGAAGGTTTCGGCGAGGGCGTAGCTCGGCTGGGCGTCGCGCTTTTCCTTGCTGATGACGCTCTTCAGCGAAGCGTAGCCGGCGTCGGTCCGGTCCCAGGTTTCGAGATCGGCGAGGATCTCCCGGCCCATGGCCAAGTACTGCGGCCGATGCGTGAAATGGGCCAGATAGAAGGCCGACTCGACGATCTCGGGCCGCAGTTCATAGCCCGGCGAGACTATGGTCATGGTCTTGTAGTCCAGGACCTCCGGCTCGATCCCCGCCAGGCGCCACATGCGGAACGAGGAGGCCTGCAGGCGCGCCGCCCGGTCGACATCGCCCGAGAGCGCCAGCAGGCCGGGAAAGAAGGCGTCGAGCGCGCCATAGTCGCTGGCCGTGCGCGCGCCGGTGGTCATGTCGGCATGGCCGTACCAGAGCGCGCCGTCGAGATCGTCCGCGAGGTAGCGGTTGACCGGCCCGATGCTCGCCAGCCACATGGCCAGGCAATCCTGGTCGCCGAACAGCCGCCAGCACTTCCACAGGTATTCGTAATAGGAATCGATGCCGCCGCCGATGCTGGAATCAGGATCGCTCCAGGCGCCGGTCTCGACGTTGAGGCCGGCGCCGACGAGGCCGATCGGCGAGCGCCGCCGGAAGGTCTCGGTCAGGGCGCGCTTGGCCTTCTGGAAATAGACCGGATCGCCGGTGAGCTTGCTGAGCGTGCCGAACTCCAGGATCAGGCTGCCGGTCTCGGCCGGATTGGAGTCCACGCCGCTGGGCTTGCCCGTGCGCAGGTTGATGTAGGGAT
>DASXCH010000204.1:0-15962 GCA_036491275.1 Caulobacteraceae bacterium | reverse complement strand
CGCGCAGGACAAGCTGCTGAAGCAGCTGGAATCAGGCGACCTCAAGCTGCCGCGGGTGGACAGCAAGGCGTGGTTCACGCTGTTTCTGCAGAACGTGCTGGAGGGCTATTTCTCCGACCCGATCTACGGCGGCAACCGCGGGATGTCCGCCTGGAAGATGATCGGCTTTCCAGGCGCGCATTATGATTATCGCGAGTGGGCCACGCGCCACAATCAACCGACGCCGTTTCTGCCTGTGAGCCTGGCAGGCCGTCCCGGCTGGCGACAGGCCTGAAGCAACGATGTCAATCCGCCAGAAACCGGTTGACGTGGTGCTGGTCGGGTTTGGCTGGTCGGGCGCGATCATGGCGCAGCAACTCTGCGACGCCGGGCTGAACGTCCTGGCCCTGGAGCGGGCCTCCTCGCGGGATACCCCGACCGACTGGGCGCCGACCTTCGACCAGGACGAACTGCGCTACATGTGGCGTCACCACCTGTTCCAGAACGTCAAGTATTCGACGATCACCTTCCGCAACAGCCTCGACCAGACGGCGCTTCCCATGCGGCGGCTGGGCGCGTTCCTGATCGGCACCGGCGTCGGCGGCGCCGGCATCCATTGGAACGGTCAGATCTGGCGGTGGCTGGAAACCGACTTCAAGCTGCGCAGCCACAACGAGCAGCGCTACGGCAAGGCGTCGACGGCGGACCTGACCATCCAGGACATGCCGCTCACCTATCAGGAGCTCGAGCCCTATTACACGCAGTTCGACCTGATCTGCGGCACCTCAGGCAAGGCCGGAAATCTCGGTGGCGCCAAACAGGGGGGCGGAAACCCGTTCGAGGCGCCGAGAAGCCGGGAATTCCCCACGCCGCCCTTGCCGATGACCTACGGTCCCACCTTGTTCGCCCAGGCGGCCTCCAGCCTCGGGCATCATCCTTTTCCTCATCCGGCCGGCAACCTCTCGCAGCCATATGTCAATCCCTTGGGGGCTCAGCTCGCCGCCTGCACCCTGTGCGGCTTCTGCGAGAAGTTCGGCTGCGGCAACTATTCCAAGGCCAGCCCGCAAACGACCCTCATTCCCTATGTGCTGACGCGCCCGAACTTCACCCTCAGGACCGAGTGCGAGGTGCTGAAGGTGGAGCGGACGCCGGACGGCAAGCACGCCACGGGCGTCACCTATGTCGACAGCGCCGGGGGCGAATATTTCCAGCCGGCCTCGATCGTCATCCTGACCGCCTACCAGATGCACAACGTCCATCTGTTGCTGCTGTCGGGCATCGGCCAGCCGTACGACCCGACCAGCGGCCAGGGATTGGTCGGCAAGAACTACTGCTATCAGACAATGAGCTCGGTCGACGTGTTCTTCGACGACAAGCTGATCAACCCGTTCATCGGCGCCGGCGCCCTAGCCTCGGTGATCGACGACTATAACGGCGATAATTTCGACCATAGGGGTCTGGGATTCATCGGCGGCGCCTACATTGCAGCGCTGGTGACCGGCGCGCGACCGATCGAAATGGCGCGCGTGCCCGACGGGGTCCCCAAATGGGGCCTCGCGTGGAAGCAGGCCGCCGCGAAGTATTTCAACCGTTGCTTCGACATTTCGGTTCACGGCTCGAGCTACGCCCAGCGCAGCAATTGCCTGGATCTCGATCCCACGTATCGCGATCAGTTCGGCCGGCCGATGCTGCGCATGACCTTCGACTTCACGCCTAACGACATTCGCATGACGGATTACGTGACGGACAGGGCGACGGAGGTCGCGCGGGCAATGAACCCGGCGCACGTCAAGGTGACCAAGCGCAAGCCGCCGTTCGACATCTCCAAATACCAGACGACCCACAACATCGGCGGCACGATGATGGGCGACAGTCCGGCCAACAGTGTCGCCAACCGCTATTCCCAGAACTGGGACGTGCCCAACCTGTTCATTGCGGGGGCCGGCCTGTTTCCGCAAAACCCCGGCTACAATCCGACCGCGACCCTCGCGGCCCTGGCCTTCATGTCGGCCGATGCCATCAAGACCCAGTATCTGAAGGCGCCCGGACCGCTGGTCCAGGCATGAGCGGGCTCTGGCGATGGCTGGGGTCCGCGGTCGGTGTGGTCATCATCGCGCTCATCCTGATCATGATCGGCTCGTGGCTCTACGTGCGTTCCGTCGAGGCGAGCGTCCCCTCCGATCCGCCGCCGGCTCCGCTGCCTATCCTGTGGGCGGCGATTCCGAACGGGCCGCAAGCCGACCAGCTGAGGCTTGGGCGGCGACTGGTGATCGAAGGAGATTGCGCCAGCTGCCACACGCGTCGCGGCGGTGAGCCTTTCGCCGGCGGCCTGGGCCTCAAGAGCCCGTTCGGGACAATCTTCTCGGCCAACATCACCTCGGATCGCGTCACCGGCCTGGGCGCCTGGAGCAATGAGGATTTCTATCGCGCCTTGTCGCGGGGCCTCTCGCCGGACCGCGGCCATCTCTATCCGGCTTTTCCTTATCCGCACTTCTCGCTCATTCCTCGCGCCAATTCCGACGCCATGCTGGCGTGGCTCAAGACGGTTCCGGCGGTTCACTACCGGCCGCCGGGCAATCTGCTGCCCTTTCCATTCAACATCCGGCTGGGTCTGATCGGTTGGAACGCCCTGTTCTTCAGACCGGCGGCCTTCCACGACGATCGCGCACGCTCGCCGGCGTGGAACCGCGGCGCCTATCTGGTCCAGGGGCCGGAGCACTGCGGCGCCTGTCACACTCCGTTGAACGTGGCTGGCGCCGAAAAGCAGACAAAGGGCCTTCGGGGGTCAGAGCTCAACCGCTGGGTGGCTCCGAACCTGACGGGCGCGCGACGGACGGGCCTCGGCCGCTGGAGCGTGGCGGACATCGTCGAATATCTGCGCACTGGACGGAACACCCGGTCCAACGCGGCCGGACCGATGGCGGAAGTGGTCTCCTATTCCACATCCCTTCTGCCGGACAGCGACCTGACGGCCATTGCGACCTACCTCAAGAGCCTTCCGGCCGGCCCCGAGACGTCGCCGTCCCCGGCCGATCCGGCGGCAACGCGCCGGGGCGCGGCGGTTTATTCGGACGCCTGCGCCTCCTGCCATCTGGCGAACGGCGCCGGCCAACCGCGGTTCATCCCGCGCCTGCCAGGCAGCGCCGTCGCCCAGCAGGCCAATCCCGACGGGTTGCTGCATATCATCCTGGCGGGCGCGCGAACGGCGCCGACCCTGAGGCGGCCCAGCGCCCTCACCATGCCAAGCTTCGCATGGAAGCTCGACGATCAGGAGGCTGCCGATGTCGCCACCTACGTCCGCAACAGCTGGAACAATCGGGCCGGGCCGGTCGATCGCGGCGAGGCGGCGGCAATGCGCCACCATCTGCGTCTCACCGGCAAGCAGGAGGCGCCCTGATCGCCGCGCCTTCCTCACCGGATTGATGAAGTCTGGCGGCGGCGTAGGATCGCCGGCGCGACATGAAGGCCGAACTCATCTTAGCTAGGCGCGGGCTTCTGGCCGGCGGCCGGTGCGTCGCGCCGGATGCGCGCGATGCGACCGCGGCCAACCACATCCTGGAGCGCCTGTGGACGGCGGCGAAGGAATACCGGCACCGCGGGGGCGACACCCACATACGGCCCGGATTCCATCGCCGCCAATGTGCGGGTGTTCGAGCTCCTCGACATCGGTCCGCCGTTCCACGCGCTGATCCGCGCGCCTCTGGCGCTGGAGTTCGTCGAGGCTTTGCTCGGGCCCGATTTCCTGATCTCCAACTTCACCGCCAACATCGCCCATCCGGGCGCGAAATCCATGAGCCTGCATTCCGACTGGGCCCTGGTGGTTCCCGAACCGTGGCTCGAGCCCTGGTCGATCAACATCATCTGGCGCCTGTCGGACATCCGTTTTGAGAACACGGCGACGCTATTCGTGCCCGGCAGCCATAAGGTCGAGCGTCTGGCGAACCTTGGGCCCGACCCAGCCGCGCGCCCGCGGCCCCTCAAGGCGCGCAAGGGCGCTGTCATCGTCATGGACGGGGGACCTCTGGCACAACTCCGGCGCCAACATCACGGTCGACGAAGAGCGCGCGCTGCTGTTCGGCTATTACTCGCGGGCCATCCCGCGGCCGCAGGCAAACTGGAACGCCGTGCTCTCGCCCAGGCTCCAGGACGAGCTCGATCCGGATTTCCGCCGCCTGCTAGGCCTGCTCGCGGCCGATCTCGGCGGCCATCGGCGCGGTCAATAGGGGGCGGACGGGCGCGATTGCTCTGGACCGGGCGCGCGGCTAAAGACGGCGCTGGCCATGGGCCGCCTTAGCTCAGCCGGTAGAGCGGCGCATTCGTAATGCGTAGGTCGGGTGTTCGAGTCACCCAGGCGGCGCCATTTTCTGAAGAGAATTCCGGTACACGCGGTGCTTTTCCAGAAATAACCTCGCGGCGCAGTCATAGCAGCGCGGCGCGGCGCTCCGCCGTCCAGTCGAGGGCCGGGTCGCTGCGGCTCGGCCGGCCGGTTTCGAGATGGCCGGCGATGCGGCGTGACCAGCCGGGCGCCGCGAGCGTGATGTCATGCCAGCCGGACGTGGCCCGAAGCGCCCACACCTCGGCGATCTCGGCGCCGGGGGCGATCCGCCGCGCCCGCGCTTCGGCCGGCGCGTAAGCATCCGCCACCCGCACCTCGACTGACCGTGCGGAGCGATTGCGCAGCGTGAGGCGAAGGCTCTGTCCAGCGCGGTCGAAGTGATGTGTCACGCTCACAGGATCGGCGCCCATGCCCTGGAAGCGGCGCAGGAAGCCGTTGGGCCCATGCAGGGTGAAGTCATAGCCCTTGGCGGCGAGCGGCAGACGGTCGGTAAGGGTCTTGCCGGCCTCGACCGCATAGTACCAGGGGCCGCCCGCGTCGGAATCCGCCGGATAGAGCGCGAATCCGGCCCCGGCGGCGCCGGTGTTGACGACGGTGAGGTTCAGCGCTCCGTCCCCCGAAGCGGCCTCGGCATAGGCGTCGAAGGCGTAGGGGAGCGCCCGCGCCGGCCGGAAGCCCGGCTCCTGACGAGGCAGGGGTCCCGGGGTCGACGGCGCCTGCGGACGCGGCAGTGAGGCCTGGGCCGCCGCACGCGCGATATAGGTGGCCGTGTCGGGAAGCACGGTTGGCGTGCGGTCACCGGCGGCAAAGTCGAAGACGCTGGTGAGGTCTCCAGTCATCGCGCGGCGCCAGGGCGTGATGTGCTCGGCGGCGACTCCGAACCTGGCCTCCAGCAGGCGCAGCACCGAGGTGTGGTCGAAGAGCTGGGAATTGACGAAGCCGCCCTTGGTCCAGGGCGAAACGACGATCAGCGGCACCCGGGGCCCGAGGCCGAAAGGCATGCCCTCATAGAGTTCGTCCACCAGGCTGACGGTGCTGGCGCCCGGCGCGCCGCCGGTGGGCGGGACGAGCGGCGGCATATGGTCGAAGTAGCCGTCGTTCTCGTCATAGTTGAGGATGAAGGCGGTCTTGGCCCAGACGGCCGGATTGGCGGTGAGGGCGGCGATGAGCCGCGCGGAGAGGTTCGCGCCGGCGTCTGGGGTGTAGGCCGGGTGCTCTGTGAGGAAGGACGGCGCGACGATCCAGGAGACACTCGGCAAGGAATCGGCGGCGACATCGCGGGCGAAGGCGGCGACCAGGTGGTCGCCATTGGCGGACTTCTGGTTCTCGGCGTTGGAGCCATCAACCCAGGCGCGGCCGCGCCGGTGCAGCGGCGAAGTGGGATCGAGGCCACGGAAGCTGGCGAAGTAGGCGAGCGCGTTGTCGCCATAGTTGTCGTACTCCTGATAGACGCGCCATGAGACGCTGGCCTGCTCAAGCCGCTCGGCATAGGTGGGCCAGCCGTAGCCGTGGAAGGCCGGCGTATCCTTCGACGAATCGGCGGTGTAGTTCGTCTCTTCACGCGGATTGGCGACCGCTTGCCGGCCGTCGTCGCCGGCGGCCAGGCCGCTGGTGCCGGTGAACAGAAACATGCGGTTGGGGGTGGTCGGGCCGAAAACCGAGCAATGATAGGCGTCGCAGACCGTGAAGGCGTCGGCCAGGGCGTAGTGAAAGGGAACATCCTCGCGGATGAAGTAGCCCATGGTCAGCGGCGACTTGATGCGGATCCAGGCATCATGCCAACGCCAAAGAGCGTGGCTGCGTTTCCAGGTGTGGTCGAGGCTCTTGACGCTCTGGGCGCTGGTCACCCGGCAGTCCAGGCGGAACGGCGTCACCACTTCGGCCGAGCCGAGGGCCATCGGCTGGTGGAAGACACTGCCTCCGCCTGGAAGCCTGAGCGGTCTTGGATCGCAAAAACCGCGCACGCCGCGCAGGGCGCCGAAATAGTGATCG
This sequence comes from Caulobacteraceae bacterium, assembly GCA_036491275.1. Taxonomy (GTDB): domain Bacteria; phylum Pseudomonadota; class Alphaproteobacteria; order Caulobacterales; family Caulobacteraceae; genus Acaudatibacter. The sequence goes on along the minus strand of DASXCH010000204.1, from coordinate 9,655 downwards.
AACGAGCGGTTCTCCTGCATGAAGATGACGACATGCTGGATGTCATTCAACGTGCCGGTCCCGCGAACGGCGGGCAGGGCCAGGGCGCGGGCGATGCTGCCGAAGCCAAAAGGCGCGGCGCCGGCGAGCTTCAGGAACGTCCGGCGATTGCTCCTGGCCATGAAGGCGCCTCCCTGCGGCGAGCCATGCCGTAAGCCGTTGACGCCCAGCTGTCGCGTGCGACTTTCGCGGCGCGCCGCGCGACCCCGAATGAAGCCGTCTTCATTTGGTCCGTGGCGAAGCCCGCTGATACCATGACGGCGTTGGAGGACCCGTTCATGAAAAGACTCGTAGCTTTCACAGCCAGCCTGGCCATCGCCACCGCCGGCGTCGCCGGCTCGGCCGGCGCCGTCGGCTGCGTTTCCGGCGCGGTCGCCGGCGGCGTCGCCGGCCATTTCGTCCGGACCGGCCCGAACCGCCACCGCCACACCCTGGCCGGCGCGGCGGCGGGCTGCGTCGCCGGCCACATGATGGCCGTGCATCAGAAGAAGCTCGCCCGCAAGCGCGCCGCGGCCGCCACTGCGCATCACTGATCGCGCTGGCTCGCCCCGGATTTCTGCGGGTTCCGGAGCGACAACCCGTGCCGTCAACGCGCTGACCGGCCCATGGCCGCGAGCGGCTGGAAGCAGCCTAGGATCAGTCGCGTCGCGTCGAAGGGCGGTTCGCCAGAGCTGTCCATACGCGGGCCCTCGTGCATCCTGGCTTCGGCCGCCTGAAAGAAGTCGCGATCCGGCCAGACCTGCCAGGTGAAGACGACCTTCTCGCCCGGTCTGGCCGCCACGGCGCGACGGAAGTCCGTCTGTTTGCCATCGGGCACGAAGTCCTCCCAGCTCTCGACGATCTCCAGGCAGCCATACTCCTTGTAGAACCGGGCGCCGCTTTCGGCCCGGGCGCGGTAGGCATCGAGCTTGTCCTCGGGAACGGGGATGACCAGGCCGCAGACGTTACATGGGCGAGGCTCCCTCCGGCTGTGCAGGTTGGCGGATGCTAACCGAACAGGGCGGGAAAGCAGGATCTTGTCGCGGCCCGTCATCAGGCTGAGCTTGCCGCAGATTTCCGGCGCTGGCCGCCAAGCCCCGACATCCGCTACTGATTGGCCGGCGCACCCAGCGATTCTCGACAAGGATCGGCCCATGCAGCGCGGTTTGAACCGAAGGTCCGTGATCGCCGGCGCTCTGGCCGCGTCCACTCCTTTGGCCGCTCGCGCCAAAGCGCGCTGGACGGACGGCAGTTTCCTCTCGGCCGATGGCGCGCGCATTCACTTCCGGGTTCGCGGCGCCGGATCTCCGGTGCTGGTTGTCCATGGCGCCTTCGACCGGCCGCAGGACTGGTATCCGGTGGCGGATCGTCTCGCCGATCGGCACAGGTTCTACCTGCTGCGACGCCGCGGCTGGTTGACGCCACCGCCTGATGACGGAAGCCGGCCCTACGAGCGTGAAAAAGCCGACATCGCCCGGCTGCTCCGGATCGCCGGACATGGCTGCGCGCTTTTCGGCCATTCGGCCGGCGGAGCGCTCGTCGCCGACTTCGCGAGGACCCGCCAGGCCCCCGCACGCGTGATCCTGTTCGATCCCGCCCTTCCGCTCGGCGGCCCGGTGGCGGGTCCGCGCCTGGCCGTCATGCGCCGACTCGTCGGCGAGGGGCGCTCCGATGACGCCTTCCGGCTGTTTCTCGCCGAAATCGTCCAGCTACCCGCAGCCGAGATCGACGGGTTCGCCGCAACGCCCGGCTGGCGCCGGCAGGCGTCAATGATGCCGCAGTGCCTGCGGGAACTCTCGGCGATCGACGCCCTGCCTTCCGACCCTCGCGCCTATCGCGCCATCACCGCGCCGACCTTTCTCATCGAAAGCGAGCTCAGCCCGGATCACCCGTTTCACGACGCCATACGCGCGCTCGCCGCCGTGCTGCCGCGTTGCCGCCTGCTGCTTCTTCGCGGCCAGGGCCACATGGGGATGGCCTCGGCCCCTGACCAGTTCGCAAACGTTCTCGAGGACAGCCTGAGCAGCGCGCTGTGATCCGACGCCGCGTATCGCACGTCCACCGGTTCGCTCGAGTTTCGCCGCGCTCCACCATCGCCCGTTACTGGGATCCTGGTATGCGGGCGCGGATCGTCGCCCGCGTCATGAAAGGAGGCAGCGGGTTGGAACCCATCGCCGAGGCGGCTGTTCGTTCTCTGATCGAGGCGGCTGGCGCCCCTTAAGGTGGCGCTCTAGGAAAAAGCGGCCGGTCCGGCTAGTGAGGGCCATCATGACCGAATCGACTTCGCGCGTCGCCCGGCCACTCCCCGTCCCTGCGCCAGAATCCCTCCTGCCCCGCACCCTGCCGGGCAAGATCTCGTGCATCGTGTGCGCCTATAACGAGGCCGAGCGCATCGGCGCCATCCTTGAGGCGGTCAGCGGCCATCCGGCCCTGGTGGAGGTGATCGTCGTCAATGACGGATCCACCGACGCCACCGCGGCCCTGCTGGCCGGATATCCGAACATCCGGGTGATTTCCTACGCCTCCAATCGCGGCAAGACCTATGCCCTCAGCCGCGGCATCGCCGTGGCCCGTGGCGAATATCTGATGCTGCTGGATGCCGATCTGGCGGGGGTGCGGGCAGCCGACATCCAGGCCCTGGCCGACCCGGTGATCGACGGCCTGGCCCAGGTCAGCATCAGCCTTCGGGCCAATAGCCTGATGCTCTACAGGGCCATCGGTCTCGACTTCGTGTCCGGCGAGCGGGTGATCCCGGCGAGGCTGGGGCGCGAGGCGATCGCCGAGATGCGCCGTCTGCCGCGGTGGGGCGGAGAGGCCTTCCTCAACCGACTGATCGTGCGCGATCGCCTCAGCCTCGCGGTGGTCAAATGGCCGGGGGTGTTCAACATCCGCAAGCACCACAAGGTCGGCGCCTGGCGGGGCATGGCCGAGGAGCTGAAGATGACCCTCGACGCCACGCGCGTGCTCTCGCCGTGGGGGCTGGTCGCCCAGAATCTGTCGTTGCTGTCGCTGGTCCGCGGGTCCGAGAAGCGTCAGAGCGAGATGTCGTGGACCAGATCCTTGAACAGGCGCCGCCGCACCAGCCAATAGGAGGCCACCAGGATCACCAGGGCGATGGTGAACAGGCTGACGGTGACAAAATCCACATAGCGCGTCGAGTGAAGGACGCTGGCGCCCAGGAAGTAACCGAGGGCGAAGCCGATCAGCTCGAAAAGGACCACCTTCGGGATGGTGCCGATCAGGTTGAGGCCCATGTAGCGGGCGAACGACATCCGGCTGGCCCCCGCGAAATAGAGAATGATGCCGCCCAGCGCCTGGGTCTTGCCGATCATGATCAGCTTCCAGTCATTGTCGTGGAAGCGCTGGGCCAGGGGGCGGAGCCGATCGGGCGTGATCCGCAGCCGTTTGTTGACCCAGTTGAACAGGGGCCCGTGGCCGAAGCGGCCGAGGCAGTAATAGAGCGCGTCGCCGACCAGATCGGCCGCCACCAGGAGAAGGCAGGCGGACACCGGATCGAATTGCCCCAGGGCCACCAGAGCGCCGGTGATGGCCGCGATGGTTGGGCCTTCGATAACCGCGATCGGCAGCAGGACGGCGTAGCCGTAGCGCGCGATCAGGGGGATGACGCGTATCACGAAGACATGCGGCAACAGCATTCTCTCATCGCCGGCGCCTTCTGACGGGCGCCCGTTGTCCAGTGAATAACCGCAAGCGTGCGTCGCACCAACGGCAATCTAGCAGGGATTTCTTGCTAATCCCCATGCCCTCGCTCGCATTTTTGCTCACGCGTCATCGCGAGGACGCCAAGGCGCTCAGGGTGTCGATGACGAGCGCAATCTGATGGGGAAAGAAGATGATCACCGCCGCCACCGCGCCGATCAGGCAGATGATGAGAAGCCCGCTCGTCAGGATGCGCCGAAGATTGCTGTGCACGACGCCTGTGGAATAGCCGACATAGGCGATGCCCATCATCATCACCGCGGCGATGACGGTGAAGGCGATGGAGCTGACCAGCACCCTGTGCACGAATTCCGATGGTCCCATCGGTGCTCCTCTGGCGAGCCGGCGCCCAAATTAGCGCCCGAGGCGAACGACGCCCTCTCTGCCGGAGGTCGCAACAGACGGTCGACCGCCGGCGACTCCCACGCCGGAAACCACGCACGCACCGCGGATGACCGCGGAGAGACTTAGTTAAGCACCCTATTGGCCACTGTATAGCGCCGAGGCGCAAGCCAGGTCCTGCGCCACATGGCCAAGGGACTTGTAGACGGTGATCTCGTCCGGCGAGCGACGGCCCGCGCGAGTCCCCAGGAGGACTTCGCCGATTTCGCCGGCGATATGGTCGTCGTCGACGGCGCCGGCCGCCTTGGCCTGTCTGAACTCACCGCCCTGGCCGATGACGCCCTCTCGGCTGTCGACGAAAAACCGGGACGCGACGACGAGCTCGACATCGGCTTCCGTCTGGCCGGCATGGCCCGCGCCCACCAGATTGACGTGGACGCCGGGAGCGAGCCAGGCGCCGTGCAGGATCGGCTCGGTCGCCGGCGTCACCGTGCAGATAACATTGGCGTGTTCGACCGCGGCGCGGGCGTCGGCGGCGACCTCGCAGGCAATGGCCAACTCTACGGCCATACGCGTCGCGAATCCGCTGGCGCGGGCGGCATCGCGACCCCACACCGTCAGATGCTCGATCGGCCGAACCTTGGCGATGGCGCGGGCGTGTTCGGCGGCCTGGCGGCCGTAGCCAAGGATCGCCAGACGGCGCGCATCGCTGCGCGCCAGGACGTCGGTGGCCATGGCGCTGGCGGCGGCGGTGCGCAGGGCGGTGACCTCGCCGGCCTCGATGACGGCCGCCGGCGCGCCGCTGGCGCCATCGAAGAGGACAATCACGCCCTGATGCGAGGGGCCGCCGTGATCGAAATTGTGCGGGAAGACGCTGATCAGCTTGGCGCCGAAGGGGCCGCCCGCGGCCAGGGCCCCGGGCATCACGCCGAACATGTTCTCGCCGGCGAGCGGCAGGATGGAGCGCAGCAGCTGGCGGGTTCGGCCGCCGGAAAAGCCGGACATCGCCTCGCGCATCAAAGGTATGCAGACCTCATAGGTGAGCTTCGCCCTGACCTCATCGGCGCCGATGAACCGCATTGTCCTGTTCCGCTTCGAGTTTCTGGTTGGGAGCTTGACCGTTCATTCTCCGGTGCGGCCGGCAACTTAACCGTTCTGGGCGCGTTTGCAGAGCAGGGGACGACTAGGCCGGCGGGGCCCGTCGGCCGCTATGAGCGTGCCGCGAGCGGTGGTCCGCTCTCTTCAGGGAAAGTAACATGCGCGTTCTGAATTCCACCGCCTTGGCGCTGGTGATCGCAGCGGGCGCGGCGCTGACCGCATTGCCGGCCGCCGCCGCAAACCCCTGTCCGACGGGCGCCCCGCCCGTGGTCGCCCAGGGCGCTGGACCGCCGCCGCCACTGATCCGTGAGCGGCAACCGGCGGCGCCTGGCTACGGCTACATCTGGACGCCGGGCTACTGGGACTGGAATCCGGTCCTCTACGACTACTATTGGACGCCCGGCATCTGGGTGCTGCCCCCAGCCATCGACCTCCTGTGGACGCCCCCGTGGTGGGGCTGGGTCGGCGGTGTCTATGTCCTGACGCCCGGCTACTGGGGTCCGTTCGTCGGCTTCTATGGCGGTATCGACTACGGCTTCGGCTACGGCGGCTTCGGCTATGACGGCGGCTACTGGCGGGGCCGGACCTTCTGGTACAACCGGTCGGTCAACAACCTCGGCGGCCTGCACGTCAACGCGACCTTCGATCGGGCCGTGTCGGTAAACCGGGGCGCTGGGAACACCAGCTTCAACGGCGGCGCGCGTGGCGTGCGCGCCTCGGCCAGCAATCAGCAGCTGGCGGCCGCGCGCAGCGGGCGCAACTTCGGCGGCACCGCGGCTCAGGCGAGCCATGGCCACGCCGCCGCGGGCAACCCGGCGATGAGGGCCTCCGGCCACGGCGGCCACGCCGGCTTGGCGGCGGCGGCAGGCGCCGGTGCAGCCGGAGGCAGGGCGGCCCATGCAGCCATGCACGGCGCCTTGGCGCATGGTGGGCATGGAGCGATGGCCCGGGGCGGCGCCCACGGGGCTTTCAGCCATACGCGCGGCGGGTCTCGTGGCTTCGCCTCGCGCGGCGTCAGCCATAGCCACAGCTTCTCGCGGTCATATCGCGGCGGCGGCTCGCGCGGTTACGCCACGCACAGCTTCGGCGGCTTCCGCGGCGGTGGCGGATTCCGCGGCGGCGGTAGCGCGGCCTTCCGAGGCGGCGGCGGCGCGGCCTTCCGGGGCGGCGGCGGCGCAGCCTTCCGCGGTGGAGGTGGCGGCGGTGGCGGCCGCGGTGGCGGCGGTGGCGGCCGCGGTGGCGGCGGCCATGGCGGAGGCGGCCGGCCTCACGGCTAGTCGCCCACCTAGCTTTCAAGGCAGGCGCCTGAGCGCCGTTCAGGCTTGGCTTGCACGGCGCTTTTGCCTGTGGTGAATTCAAACAAGCGTTCAACATTCCGCGGAGCACCACCGGCATGGCCCACGACGGCGAAGCCACTTCCAAGATCGCCGACCTTGGCTTCGATCCCAATGCGCTGCGCGAGAAGTATCGCGCCGAGCGCGACAAGCGGCTGCGGCCTGACGGCAATGAGCAGTACGTCAACATCGAGGGCCAGTTCGCCCACTATCTCGAAGACCCTTATGTCGAGGCGGGCTTTTCCCGCGCCCCGCTGACCGACGAGGTCGACGTGGTGGTGGTCGGCGGCGGCTTCGGCGGACTTCTGGCCGGCGCCCGCCTGCGCGAGGCCGGCGTCAAGGACATCCGCCTGATCGAGAAGGGCGGCGACTTCGGCGGCACCTGGTACTGGAACCGCTATCCAGGCGCGGCCTGCGACGTGGAATCCTACATCTATCTGCCGCTGCTGGAGGAGATCGGCTACCTGCCGGTCGAAAAGTACTCGCGCGCGCCGGAGATCCTGGCCCACAGCCGCGCCATCGGCCGTCATTTCAACCTTTACGACGGCGCTCTCTTCCAGACCGAAGTCACACGCGTGGACTGGGACGAGAAATCCTCGCGGTGGATCATCTCCACCAACCGCGGCGATGCGCTTCGCGCTCGCTTCCTGATCATGGCCAATGGTCCGCTGCATCGGCCCAAGCTGCCCGGCATCCCGGGTGTGGATAGCTTCAAGGGCCACTCCTTCCACACCAGCCGCTGGGACTACGACTACACCGGCGGCGATTCCACGGGCGGTCTCTCAAGGCTCAGGGACAAGCGGGTCGGGATCATCGGCACCGGGGCCACGGCCGTGCAGTGCGTCCCGCACCTGGCCGAAGGGGCGAAGGAGCTTCTCGTATTCCAGCGCACGCCCTCGTCGATCGACGTGCGCGCCAACCGTCCGACCGATCCGGACTGGGCCGCCGGCCTGGCGCCCGGCTGGCAACAGCGGCGGATGGATAATTTCAACGTCCTCGTCTCCGGCGGCTTCCAGGACGAAGACCTGGTGAACGATGGCTGGACGGAGATCATCCGCAACCTTCTGATCCTCGCCAGGCGCAACGAGCGGGCGGGAGACGCCGCGCCGGTCGACGCCATCGAGATGCTGGAGATCGCCGACTTCCAGAAGATGAACCAGGTCCGCGCCCGCGTGGATGCGGTGGTCACCGATCCGGCCAAGGCCGAGGCGCTGAAGCCCTACTACAGGCAGTTCTGCAAGCGACCCTGCTTCCACGACGAATATCTGGACGCCTTCAACCGGCCGAACGTCACCCTGGTGGACACCGGCGGCAGGGGCGTGGAGCGGATCTCCGAGCACGCGGTGTGGGCCAACGGCAGAGAGTACGAGATCGACTGCCTGATCTACGCCACCGGCTTCGAGGTCGGCACGGAGTACACCCGCCGTTCCGGCTACGAGCTCTACGGCACGGGTGGGAAATCGCTCACCGAGCACTGGGACGATGGGGTGCGCACCCTGCACGGCTTCCACGCCCGCGGCTTTCCCAATTGCTTCATCGTCACCCAGACACAGTCGGGATTCAGCGTCAATTTTCCGCACATGCTCAATGAGCAGTCCAGGCACCTGGCCTACATCGTCAGCCACTGCCTGGAGACTCAGGTCAGGGCGGTCGAGGTCAGCGAAGAGGCCGAACAGGCCTGGGTCGACACCATCAAGCAGCTGGCGGTGATGCGCGAGAAGTTCCAGGCCGAATGCACGCCCGGCTATTACAACAACGAGGGCCAGCCCAACGCCCGGGCGGTGCAGAACGGCTTCTATGGGGCCGGGCCGATCCGCTTCGTCGAGGTGCTGGAGGCCTGGCGCGCCGCCGGCGGCCTGGAGGGCCTGGAGATGACCCGCGCCTGACCGGCGCCGCGGAGGACAGCGTGGCGGGAGAGGGCAACCTGACCGGCGTCTGGGACGGGCTTTTCAACTGGCCCATCCGCCGCCCGCCCACCTCGTTCACGGCGGTGCTGATCGACACCGGCGCAACGCTGGGCGGCTCGGTGCACGAGATCGTCCAGGGCGGCCCTTCCAACGGACACGAGCTGAACGCGATGATCGTGGGCGTGCCATCGGGCGGATCGGTGCGCTTCACCAAGACCCACGAGGCCAAGCCCACGCACTTCATGCCGGTCGTCTATGACGGCTCGCTCAACACCTGGGCCAGCGAGATCGATGGGACCTGGAAGATCAAGGGCGGGATCTCGGGCCCGTTCCTGATGATGCGCTCAAGTCGGTCGTCCGAAGCCATGGAAACCGAAGAAGAGATCGCCGTTCCGGTCGAATGAGTCGCAGGCCCAGGCGCTTGCGCGATTCGTGCATCGAGTGGCATCTCCAGGCCAGCTTGACCTCGGGGGACGAGATGAAAACCGCGATCCTGGCATCCGCCTGCCTGCTTGGCGTCGCCGGATGCGGCGGCCCTCCGCCGGCCCCGCCGACTCCGGCCGTCGCGTCCGGCGACTGTCCGGCCAAGGGGCCCGGTCAGCTCTTCGGTCCGATGGCCATGACCGCGGTCACCGACCAGATCGTCAACTCCGCGGCGGATGACCAGCCGCTCAGCCTCAAGCTGCAATACGCCGCGGGGCTCGGCGTCTGCGTCGATGGCGGCGACGGCGACATCCATATCTACGGCGACAAGGCCGGCGGCGCCCAGTTCACCCTGACCTTCGCGCCCAGCCTCGCCGGCAAGGCCACCTGGCCCACCGACGCCAGCCAGGCGATCCAGATCGCCGACAAGGCCGAGGGGCCTTTCGCGGCGCCGCCGGCGACATCGTGGAATCCGGCCCCCGCGGTGATGGGTGGCGGAACGATCCTGATGTTCACCGTGCCGTCCGAACCCGGGCGTACCTACTACTATCGGCTGCAGTATCTGGACTCCGCCGGTGCGATGCAGACCGTCGAGCCGAAGATCATCAACGCCGCGCCGCCGCCAAAGTCCTGAGGCGCCTCCGGACAGAAGAAAAGTCCGGCCGACCCTTTCGCTCTCCGCCTCGCGCGCCTAGGTGCTGCGAAACGCGAGAGGGACAACGTCATGAAGTACAACCAGCTCGGCCGAACCGGCCTCTATGTCTCGGAGATCTGCCTGGGATGCATGACCTTCGGCGGCAATGCAGACGCCGG
>DASXCH010000203.1:0-1944 GCA_036491275.1 Caulobacteraceae bacterium | reverse complement strand
TCCTTTCCAATTCAGACGCCGATCGGCGAGCTTCAGGGCTACGCCTATCGCACGCCGTTCGATCCGGTTCTGCATTTTGCGTTCGTGCATGGAGCGATCGGCGATGGCCGCAACGTGCCGGCGCGTCTGCACCGCGCCGATATCTTGAGCGATGTTTTCGGCGGCGGGGCTATCCCCAAAGTTCTGGCCCGGTTCAAGGCGGAAGGTCGCGGTGCGCTCGTCTACCTGCGCGACGGCGCAGCTGGAGTGCCGGCGAACCTGAGCGGGGCCCATGCGACCGGTTCCGACGATGCGCGTGATACGCAATGGAGGGAGATCGGCCTCGGCGCCCAGATCCTGCGCGACCTCGGGGTCACCTCGATCCGGCTGCGCACCGATAGTCCACGCACCTATGTCGGGCTTTCGGGCTTCGGCATCGAGATCGCGGCCGTCGAGCCGATCGATGGGTGAGGCGCTGGCGGCTGGACATCGCCGCGCGCGGCGTGCGATCCGGCGAGGCCGTCGATGCAACCAGAGCGCGAAGTCTCTGCCAAGCAAAAGAAAATTCAAGCTTTGAGGACGGTTGGATCAAGGGGCCTCACAAGCTCTTGAGCCGGGCGGTCTTGCCTGGGGCGGCTGGGACGGCCAAGAGAAAACCCTCCCATGTCCATCTCCCTTCCCGACACCAGTCCCGCGGGCGTCGTCGCCGCGGAAGAGGTCCTGCAAAATCCAGCCACGCTGCGCGACTTGCTGGCGGTCAAGTCCTATGGCTGGTTCTGGCTTGGCCGGCTGTGCAACACGCTCGCCGTGCAGATCCAGGCGATCGCGCTCGCGTGGCAGGTCTATGCGGTCGCGCGCCATTCCGCGTCGGTCAATCAGGCGGCGCTGGCGGTCGGCATGCTGGGCCTGGCCCAGTTCCTGCCGATGTTCGCTCTGACCCTGTTCGCCGGCCATGCCGCGGACATTTACGACCGGCGCAAGATCATGATGGGGGGCCTTGGCGTGCAGCTCTGTACGTCAGCCCTGTTCAGCGCGATGGCTTATGGGGAGCTCAAGGTCCTGTGGCCGATCTACGGGATCGCCGCCTTGTTCGGCTGCGCCCGGGCCTTCTATACGCCGTCGAGCGCGGCGCTGGCGCCGACCCTGGTAGAGCGGCGGCTGATTCCGCGCGCGATCGTCGCCAATTCGGCCGGCAATCAGATGGCGACCATCGTCGGTCCCGCCATCGGCGGACTCCTGGTGGCGTTTTCGCCCGTGGCGGCTTTCGTGGCGTCCGGCCTGCTTTGCCTCATCTCGCTCGTTTCGCTTTTGCTCGTGGCGTCGCCGCCGCGCCAGCCTCGTCCGGCCGCCTCGCGCTGGGCCCTGATCGCCGAGGGCTTGAACTATGTGTGGACGACCAAGGTCGTCCTCGGCGCGATCAGCCTTGACCTGTTCGCCGTCCTCCTGGGCGGCGTCACGGCGCTCCTGCCGGTCTATGCGCGCGACATCCTGCATGTCGGGCCGCAAGGCTACGGAATCCTGCGCGCTGCGCCCGCGGCCGGCGCGATCGTCACCGGTTTCGTATTGGCAGCCCGTCCGCTGAAATCGCGTGTGGGCCTGAAAATGTTCACAGCCGTCGGGCTCTATGGCCTCTCCACATTGGTGTTCGCCTTGTCGCGCTCGATGGTCCTGAGCGTCGCGGCCCTCGTCGTGCTCGGCGCGGCCGACATGGTCTCGGTGTTCGTGCGCCAGACGCTGGTGCAGATCGTGACGCCAGACCCGATGCGCGGGCGCGTCTCCGCGGTGTCCAGCCTGTTTATCGGCGCGTCCAACGAACTGGGCGAATTCGAATCCGGCGGCATGGCGCGCCTGCTCGGGCCCGTCGGCTCGGCGATTTTCGGCGGCTGCGGCGCGATTGTCGTGACGCTGCTGTGGGCCGGACTATTCCCGGCGCTCAGGAAGGCGGATAGGTTGGAGTAGTGGTCC
>DASXCH010000202.1:0-19224 GCA_036491275.1 Caulobacteraceae bacterium | reverse complement strand
GGCGCTCGAGGCCCAGGATCCGCTCGAGGTGCTGGCCTATCAGTACGACATCGTCGTCAACGGGGTGGAGCTGTGCTCCGGCGCGGTGCGGAACCACAGGCCCGAGATCATGATCAAGGCCTTCGAGATCGCCGGCTATTCCGCCGGCGAGGTCGAGCGGCAGTTCGGCGGCTTATTGAACGCCTTCCGCTATGGCGCGCCGCCGCACGCCGGCATGGCGCCGGGGATCGACCGCATCGTCATGCTGCTCGCGGGCGCGCAGAACATCCGCGAGGTCATCGCCTTCCCCCTCAACCAGCAGGCTCAGGATCTGATGATGAACGCGCCGTCGTCGGTCAGGGACCAGCAGCTCAGGGACCTGCACATCCGCTTGGCGCCACCCCTCAAGGCTTAGGAATTCAGCCCGATCTAGCGTCGGCCGCGCGGGCAGGGCGGGGCGGAGAGGCCGGCCGGCAGCCGGGTGCGGGAATCGCCGCAACTGCCCTCGAGCTGGTGCTGGGTCAGGTTGTGGGCCCCGGCGAGGTTTGCGCCGGCCAGCGTCGCCCCGGCCAGGATCGCGCCGGCAAGATCGGCGCCGCGAAGATCGGCGTTGCTGAGATCGGCGTCGGCGAAGTTGGCGCCCGCCAGCTTGGCCTCACGGAACGTCGCCCGCTGGAAGTGGCCGTCGGTGAGAATGGCATGGGTCAGCACGCCGCCGTCGAAGTGGGCGTCCTCGCCATCAGCATGGGTGAGGTTCGAGAATGACAGGTCGACCTGGCTGGCGTCGGCGCCGGAGAAGTTGGCGCTGACGAAACCGACCGCGTGGGCGTCCAGGCCCTCGAGCTTGGCGTCGGCGAACTTGGCGAGCAGGAAGTTGCCGCCGTGCATGGTCGCGCCGCGGATATCCGCCTTGGAGAGGTCGGCGCCAGTGAAGGTCGAGCCGATGAAGCTCGCGCCGCGCAGGTCGGCCCCGACCAGAGACGCCCCGTCGAAATTCGCGGACATGAACTTGGCGCCCACCAGGCGCCGTCCGGCCAGGCCGCAGTTCTGGCAGGCGCCGCCGAACGAAACCAGGCGCGGCACGTCAGGGCTCTCGATCAGGGCGGCATGGGCGGAGGCCGCCAGGCAAAGAGCGGCGCCGCCGCAGAGCGCGGCGATCAGTTTCTCGAAACGGTCGATCGAAAGGCTCAAGGACGAGGAATCCACCTGGAACGCCCCTCTCTAGTGCGGCCCGGCCGCCGCCTACGCCAGTGAAAACCTCTTAATGTGCCGAAGGTTCAGGCTTCGGCTCCGGCCTGGCGCATGCCGCAGGTCTCGCACACCAAGGACAGGCCCTTGCGCACCACGGCGATGTCGCCGCACGCCGGACAGACGTCCGCGGCCCTGGGCCCCGGCCTCGCCGCGGTCGGCAAGAATACCAGATTGTCCGGCGCCGCCCCGCGCGAGAAGCCCTTGGAGATGAACCTGGCCAGCGGCTGCGGCTCCTCGGCGCTGCGGGCGCCGGCGAAGCCGTCCTTGTCGAGCTCGCCCGGCTCGATCTGCGCCAGATCGCCGCGCCCGAGATAGGAGACGCCGAGCTCGCGAAAGACATAGTCGATGATCGAGGTCGCCGAGCGGATGGAGTCGTTTCCGGTCACCGCGCCGGCCGGCTCGAAACGGGTGAAGACAAAGGCTTCCACGAACTCGTCCAGCGGCACGCCGTATTGCAGGCCGATGGAGATGGCGATGGCGAAATTGTTCATCAGGGAGCGGAAGGCCGCGCCCTCCTTGTGCATGTCGATGAAGATCTCGCCGAGCTCGCCGTCGTCATATTCGCCGGTGTGCAGATAGACCTTATGGCCGCCGACGGTGGTCTTCTGGATATAGCCTTTGCGGCGGTCGGGCAGCCGCCGCCGGCTGCGGTTCACCTCGATCACGCGCTCGACGATGCGATCGCGCACCGGCGCCTCGGTCCGCACGTCGGGCGCCTTGATCTCCAGGGCGAAGTCCGGCGTCGCCGCGGGTCGGGCGAGGCGCATGGCCCGGACGCCAGCTTCAGCTGCCTCGACCTGGGCCCGCACCGCCTCGGCCGGGCTCGCCGCGAAGCCGAGGTCCAGACGCGCGATCGGCGGGGCGGAAAGAAAGGGCTGGACCGCCGCGATCATCGCCAGGCGATCGCCTGCCGAGACCTCCGCCGCGCTTCGGAACGGCGCACGGTGCTCGTCCGCCAGGAAGACCGCGCTCGCCAGGCTCTCTTTGCCGAACACGAAGGCCTCGGCGGCAGCGATCTCCTCGCCGGTGAGCCCCGCGAAGGTCAGGGTGTCGAAGCTCGGGTCGGCCAGGCCGGCTGGGTCGGCGCCCATGACATCGGTGACGAAGCCTTCGCCGATCACCGCCGGCGCGAAGGCGGCGGCCAGGTCGCGCGTGGCGCCGAGCGCTCCCTGGGCTTCGTTGAGCTCATGGTCGGTGAAGCCCAGCGCCGAAAGGCGCTCGAGCCCCGGCGCGCCGGCCAGAGTGCGCGCACCAAGAACGTGGTTGCGAGCGGCGTCGAGGTCCGCGCCGATCCGTGTCAGGCCGGCGATCGCTGCCTCATCCAGCACCGCGAAGGTCTCGCCGTCGGCAGTCTCGGCCAGGCGCCGGGGCCCCGGCCACGGCTCGACGCCGAGCGAGCGCCCGCCCAGCCTCAGGCTCATGGCGGGATCGACGGCCGCCGCCGTGACCTGGCGGTTGCGCAGGCCGGCTTTGGCGATGCGCTCGGCGTGGACCGCGAGGCCCGCGCCGGTGACCTCCTCCAGGATCCGGTCGCGTTCATTCGCGAAGCTCGGGCAGGGGCCCAGCCGCTCGGCCAAGTCGCAGGATGCGGAAAGCGCACTGGCCAGCGCCTGCCGATGCAGGGCGGCGGCGCGGTCGCGTCCCGGCGCCTCGACATAGGCGAGGCCCTCCGCCACCAGGGTCTCGGCGACGCCCGCGAGGGAAAAGCCGAGCGGCCGGTGATCGCGGCGGCGCCAGGCGTCCAGCGGGTCGCTGACGAAGCCGGCCGAGACCTCCAGGTCCAGCGCCACGGTCATGAGGCGCACCGCGGCGTCGAGTTCTTCCAGGTCACCCAGGGCAAAGACATCGAGCGCCGCCTGCGGCGCCGCAACGGCCAGGCCCAGGCCGCGTGCGTCGTTTGCGGAGAGGGCCAGGGTGACCGCGCCCGTCCGCCAGCCGGCATAGGCGGCCAGGACCGCCTTTGCGTCTGGCTCGGCGGCCGCTGCTCGCTCGGACCAGGCGATGAGAGAACGCTCGAGAAACGGCCTCAGGTTTGCTGGTCCGCCGGCTGCGGCCAGGGCGATGGCGTCGGCGATATCGGTCCAGCGCGCGCCCTCGGCGCGCGCTTCCAGGGCCGTGCGGGCCAGGGCCTGGTTGGCGTTCGGGTCTTCGCGGCCGTCGCCTTCGCAGCGGGCGATGGCGCTGGCGATGGCCGCCAGCGGGGAAGCCTCGGTCGTGATCGCCGCGGCGAAGGCCTTCGATCCGGTCGAAAGGGGCATTTCGGCGGGCGCCTTGGCCGGATCGTGCGCCAGGGGATGGACGCGTGCGCCGATTGGGAGGGCCCGGCCGGGCGCCGCAAGGCCCCTGGCGAAGAGGCCCAGCAGCATCCGGCGGAAGGCGTCGGCGTCGTCCGCCGCGTCGAACAGGCCCAGCGCCCAGCCCCAGGCCGCCAGGCGCCGCGCATGGCCGTCCGGGCCGCCGGCGAGGAGCGGGTTGGCGGGCCGCACGATCGCCTCCGGCAGGTCGACGTCCGGAAGGTCCGAGGGCAGGGCCTCGGCCCAGTCCAGCCAGGCTTCCACCCGCGCGCTCGTCCATCCGGCCGGGGCCATGACATGGGCGACGTCGTCGGCGCGTTCCACCTCCTGCAGGGCGATGGCGACGCCGTCAGCCAGGAAGGCGGGATGAAGCTCGAAACGCATGGGCCCTCCAGCCCGCGAAGGCTAGGCCTGCCCGCCCGGTCCCGCAACATCATCTTGGGTCCTGGAAGGCGTGATCCACAACATATGGCAGGTCGGCGACTCATCTCCGCTCGGCTGGACGACCCGCGACGCCCCTCCTATAAGCAGCCGGCGGCCGCCGCCGCGCGAGGACCGAGACGGCGCATGGGTTTGCTTAGGAGCATCTTCACCTGGTGGAACGGGGCCACGATCGGCGCGACCCTGCAGATCAAGAAGGGCGGGCGCCTGGTCGGCGAGGACGAATTCGGCAACCGCTACTACGAGACGGTCGATCCGCGCTGGAACTATGACGGCCGCAACCGCCGCTTCGTCATTTACAACGGCTATGCCGACGCCTCGAAGGTCGGCCCCGACTGGCATGGCTGGCTGCACCACACCTTCGCCGAGCCCCCCACCCGCGCGCCCTTGCCGCGCAAGGCCTGGGAAAAGCCGCATCTGCCCAACCTCACCGGCACGCTCTGGGCCTGGCGCCCGAGGGGCTCCATCGCCCGCGGCGGCGACCGTGCGCCCGCTTCGGGGGATTATCAGCCGTGGATCCCCGATTGAGACGCCTCCTCGCCGGCCTGGCCATCGCCACCGCCGGCATTTCCCTGGCCAGCGCTCAGAACTCGCCCCAAAACGGCGGACAGAACGGCGGACAGAACGGCGGACAGAACGTCGGACCGATCATCCTGCCGCCGACGACTCAGGCGCCCATCGTGCTGCCCGGCAATGCCGCTACGCCGGAGCCGGCCAATATCCAGACCGAAGCCCCGCCTCCGCCTCCGCGCAGGCCGGTGGCCGTCGTGCCTCCGCCGCCGCAAATCCCGGCTGGACCGCCGCCGGCGGCTCGCAGCCCCACCGCTATCCTCCATGTGCTCGACAAGGTGACGGCCGAGACCATGCGCTTTGCCGCGCCCGTCGGACGCCGGGTGCGCTACAAGAGCCTCGTCTTCATCGTCAGGACCTGTGAGACCCGGGGTCTTTCCGATCCTCTGCCCAGGCCCTCGGCCTATGTCGTCGTCGATTCCGAGCCCCAGGCGCCGCCGGGCCAAGCCGCGCCGCCCCCGCGCCGGCTCTACCGCGGCTGGATGTTCGCCAATTCGCCCGGCCTGCACCCCTTCGAACACCCGGTCTACGACGCCTGGCTGGAGGCCTGCACCCAGGCGGCGCCTTAGACAGTCCATCGCTCTTCCGCAGATTACGTTGATGACTCAGATGATGGCCGCAGAACGAAGAGTTCAGGGCGCAAGCGTCAGGTTTTTGATTGCGCGCCGCAGGCGCGCCTTCAAATAAATCTTCGTCATCTGCGGATTAAGAACGTTACGCCCCGAAATCGGCTCGCTTTTCGAGCGCCAGGGCCAGGCGACGACGGTACTCGCCTCGCGAGATTTCCACCGCGCCCAGCGAGCGAAGGTGGTCGGTGACGAATTGGGCGTCGAGCAGCATGAAGCCCTTTTCTCGAAGGCGCTCCACAAGGCGCGCCAATGCGATCTTGCTGGCGTCGCGTTCCAGCGAGAACATGCTCTCGCCGAAAAAGGCCGCGCCGACGGTAACCCCGTAGAGGCCGCCGACCAGCCTGCCCTCACGCCAGGCTTCCACGCTGTGCGCCGCGCGGCGCTTGAAGAGTTCCAGGCAAAGCGATTGGATTGTCTGGTTTATCCAGGTCTCCGCCCGGCCAGCCGCCGGGGCCGCGCAGGCCTCGATCACCGCCTTGAAGGCGCTATCGATTCGCGTCTCGAACCGCCCGTGCCGGATCGTCCGCGCCAGCCGATGCGAGATGTGGAACCCGTCCAGGGGGATGATCCCGCGGCGGGCAGGATCGACCAGGAACAGGCGCTCGTCATGGCGCGCGTCGGCCATGGGAAAGACGCCGCGGCGGTAGCAGTCCAGCAGGTCATCCGCCGAGAAGCCGGGCACCTTCAGCCTATTCCTGGCCGGCGATCCACCGCTCCAGCCAATGGATGTCATAACGGCCTTCGAGGATATCCGGCTCGACGAGCAGGTCCTGGAACAGGGGAATCGAGGTGTCGACGCCGGCCACCACCATCTCGGCCAGCGACCGTTTCAGCCGCGCCACGCATTCGGTCCGGTCGCGCGCCCGGACGATCAGCTTGCCGGCCAGGCTGTCGTAGTAGGGCGGGATCGTGTAGCCGGCGTAGAGCGCCGAATCGAGGCGCACGCCCAGGCCGCCCGGCGGATGGAAATCGGTCACCAGGCCGGGCGAGGGCATGAAGGTGCGCGGGTTCTCGGCGTTGATCCGGCACTCGATGGCATGGCCTTCGAAGGCGACGTCGGCCTGGGTGAACGAAAGCGGCAGGCCCGCCGCCACGCGGATCTGTTCGCGCACCAGATCGATGTCGGTGATCGCCTCGGTCACCGGATGCTCCACCTGCAGGCGGGTGTTCATCTCGATGAAGAAGAACTCGCCGTTCTCGTAGAGGAACTCGACGGTGCCGACGCCGAGGTAGCCGATGGCCTTGATCGCATCGACGACGATCCGGCCGATGCGCGCCCGCTCGCCAGCGTCGATGGCCGGGGAGGGCGCCTCCTCGAGGACCTTCTGGTGGCGACGTTGCAGCGAGCAGTCGCGCTCGCCCAGATGGCAGACGGCGCCGAAGGCGTCGGCGATCACCTGCACCTCTATGTGCCGCGGCTGCGCCAGATATCGCTCCATATAGACCTGGTCGTCGCCGAAGGCCGCGCGCGCCTCGGCCCGGGCGGTGAGATAGGCCTCGGCCACTTCCTCGCGGCTTCTGGCCACCTTCATGCCGCGCCCGCCCCCGCCGGCGGCCGCCTTGATGAGGACCGGAAAGCCGATCTCCTCGGCCGCTGTTATGGCCTCCGCTTCGCTGTCGATGGCGCCGTCGGAGCCCGGAACCACCGGAATGCCGACCGCCTTGACGGCCTTCTTGGCGGCGATCTTGTCGCCCATCACCCGGATGTGCTCCGGCTTGGGGCCGATGAAGGTCACGCCATGGGCCGCGAGGATCTCGGCGAAGCGGGCGTTCTCCGACAGGAAGCCATAGCCCGGATGCACGGCCTGGGCGCCGGTGATCTCGCACGCGGCGATGATCGAGGGGATGTTGAGATAGCTCTTGGCCGCCGGCGCCGGTCCGATGCACACGCTTTCATCGGCCAGGCGCACATGCATGGCGGTGGTGTCGGCCTGGGAATGGACCGCCACCGTGGCGATCCCCATCTCCTTGCAGGCCCGGTGAACGCGCAGCGCGATCTCGCCGCGGTTGGCGATGAGGATCTTTTCGAACACTCTGCGCCGACCCTAACCGATCACGGCCAGCGGTTCGCCGAATTCGACGGGCTGGGAGTCGCCGACCAGCAGCTCCAGCACCACTCCGGCCCGGGTCGCCGGAATCGGGTTCATGGTCTTCATCGCCTCGATCAGCATCAGGGTCTGGCCGGCCGAGACTGTGTCGCCCACCTTGACGAACGGCGGCGAGCCCGGCTGCGGCTGCAGGTAGACCGTGCCGACCATTGGCGAGGTCACCGTATCGCCCGTCCGCACCGGCTCGGATTCGTCCATGGGCGAAGCCGCCGCGAGGGGCGGCGCCGCAACCTGCGCCGGGGCATAGGCCTGGACGAGGCTCGGTCCCAGCGTCCTGGCCACCCGGACCTTCAGCCCGTCGCGCTCGACCTCGATCTCCGACAGGCCGGTCTCATTGAGGATGTCGGCCAGCTCGCGCACCAGGGCGGTGGCGTGATCGGACGGGGGCTTGGCGCTTGGCATTCGGCTTTCCGCCTTGTTTCTCTTTCAGGGACGCGGCGCGTCGGTCAGGTCACAGGCCGCCTCGACGGCCAGTTCATAGCTCGCCGCGCCGAAGCCGCTGACCAGCCCGGTCGCGGCCAGGGACACAAAGCTGGTCCGGCGGAACGGCTCGCGCGCCGCCGGGTTCGAGAGGTGGCATTCGATGATCGGGATATCGAGCGTCTTCAAAGCGTCCAGGAGGGCGATCGAGGTATGGCCATAGCCGGCCGGATTGATCACCACCGCGCGGGCCGCTTCGCGCGCCTCCTGCACCCAGTCGATCAGTTCGCCCTCGTGATTGGTCTGGCGGAAGACGACGGCGACGCCGCGGGCCCTGGCCCGCTCCTCGACGCGGGCGCGGACGTCGTCCAGCGTCTCCTCGCCATAGATCTCGGGCTCACGCGTTCCCAGCAGATTGAGGTTTGGACCGCTCAGGACATAGATCGGTTTCGACATTCCGTTCCCGGCCCGCTAACCGCGGTTCCAAATCAACGGACGGCCGCCCATCCGTTCGTGATGAATCCACGAAACTCAAATACTTATGACCCAATTCCTGAGACATTCGCGGCGTTCCGCGAGGCCCCAGCGCGCCAAGCTGCGTCTTGTATAGTCGCTCGGGCGGGGTCACAAGCTTGCCGCGTGCGCCTGACCGTCAACGGAGAAGAGCGGTTCGAGACGGCCGCCAGCCTCGGCGATCTCGTCGCCCGGCTCGGCCTCGACGGACGCAAGGTGGCCATTGAACGCAATCTCGCCATCGTTCCGCGCTCGCTGTGGGGCGAGACCTCGCTTATCGACGGCGACCGCATCGAGATCGTCCATTTCGTCGGAGGCGGCTGAGTGAACGCGCCAATTTTTGAGTCAAAACCCGCGGAGACGGCCCCCGCCGACACCTGGACTGTCGCCGGACGCACGCTCACCTCGCGTCTGATCGTCGGCACCGGGCGGATGGACGACTATGAGCTGAACGCCCGGGCGGCCGAGGCGGCGGCCGCCGAGATCGTCACCGTGGCCGTGCGCCGCGTGAACCTCACCGATCCCAGCAAGCCCATGCTCACCGATCATTTCAAGCCGGACCGGTTCATCCTGATGCCCAACACCGCCGGCTGCTTCACCGGCGAGGAGGCCGTCCGCACCCTGCGCCTGGCCAGGGAGGCCGGCGGCGGCGCCCTGGTCAAGCTCGAAGTGCTGTCGGATTCCAAGACCCTCTATCCGGATATGGAAGAGACCCTGCGGGCGCTGAAGCTCCTTGTCGCCGAGAGCTTCGACGTCATGGTCTACTGCACCGACGACATCGTCTATGCGAGGAAGCTGGAGGAGGCCGGCGCCGCGGCCATCATGCCGCTGGGCGCACCCATCGGCTCGGGCCTTGGTGTTCAGAACCGGGTGAACCTTCACCTCATCGTCGAACAGGCCAAGGTTCCGGTGCTCGTCGACGCCGGCGTCGGCACCGCCTCGGACGCCACCGTGGCCATGGAGCTCGGCTGCGACGGGGTGCTTATGAACACCGCCATTGCCCTGGCCAAGGATCCGATCCGCATGGCCGGCGCCATGAAACACGCCGTCATCGCCGGCCGCGAAGCCTATCTCGCCGGCCGCATGCCCAGGCGCCTCTACGCCGATCCGTCCTCGCCATTGGGCGGGCTGATTTAGATGACGTGCGTATAGACCTTAGGCTTCAGCCTCGATTTTCATCCGTCCGCAGAGCGACCCTTGAGGACGCCCTGGGGAAACATGTGGCGGATCGCAACCTTCCGAGGCAGGTCAAATCATCCAGATCGGCAATAGATCTGCCGCCGGGGTCTGCTCTTTTGGATGTCCCCAAGGCCCCCAAAGGCTGGCGAGCCGTCAAAAGCCATATAGTCAGCAAGGCGCTTCTCCCGCATTGCTGAGGTGATCTGACGTCCTCTATGACATGCGCGAACAGCCGCTTGCGGTCGCGCTGAGGTCAAGACAGTTACCGCTCCCGGACTGCGTAGGTCAGATGGGTCGCCCGCTGTGTCGGCTCCGCGCGGATCGGCTCCAGGGCCAGGCGGTCCGCGTTCACGCCCTCGAACAGGCCGATTCCGGAGCCGAACAGCACGGGTGAGAGCGCGATCGAGAACTCGTCGATCAGGCCAGCGTTCACGTACTCGAGGATCGTTGCGCCGCCGCCCGCGATGCGGACGTCTCGGTCGCCGGCGGCCCTGCGGGCCTGGTCGAGCGCGGTATCGATGCCGTCGTTGACGAAGTGGAAGGTGGTCCCGCCTGGCCGCTCCCAGGGGTCACGCTTCTCGTGCGTCACGACGAAGACCGGCGTGTGGAACGGCGCCTCCTCTGGCCACATCCGCTCGCCGGCGTCGAACATGCGCTTGCCCATCACGCTCGCGCCGGTGCGCTCGATCGTCTCCCGCACGATGTCGTTGTCCCGCCCCTCCTCGCCGCCCTCGCCGAGCTTCAAATATTCCCGGAAGAACCGCGTCGGGAATATCCACTGCTGCAGCTCCATCCACTGCTGCCCCATCAAGTCCTCGCTGGACTCAGGCGCGATGAACCCGTCCAGCGACATCGATACGCTGAAGAACACCTTTCCGGCCATTAGTTCTCAACTCCCTTCTGAATAATCTCGGTGACGTAGGCAGCCAACTTGCTTAGGGTCTGCTGGCCGCCCTCGATCGCGTGGTACTTCTCGACTATCTCGTCGCGCAGCTCCTTGGTGGGGAACACCGTGCGCATCTCGATCCGGGTCGCCGCGCCGTCGGGCGCGAACGTGAGGACCGACTCGAAGGCGTTCGGGTCGCCGCGGGATTCACCATGCAACAGCGCGATCCGCTCCGGCGGGGCGATCTCGGTCCAGGAGATCCACTCCTGGTAGTCCGTCCCGTCTGGTCCATGCATCACGAAGACCCACTCCCCGCCCACGCGGAACTCGAACGCCCGCGTGGTGGTGGTGAACCCCTGCGGTCCCCACCATCGCGACAGGTGCCGGACTTCGGTAAACGCCTCGAACACCAGCTCGCGTGGGGCGTCGATGACCCGGGAGATCACGATCTCCCGGTCGGCCGTCGCTGACTGCGCCGGCGCGTCCCATCCTGTCGCTGCCATCGGTCACTTCTCCTTACTTTGCCTTCTTGAGGTCCTGCACGTAGGCGTCCAGGCGGTCGAAGCTCTCGTTCCAGAACCGTTCGAACCCGCCGGTCCAATCGTGGATCGCTCGCAGCTCGCGGGCATCAAGGCCGTACAGGCGCTGCTTGCCTGCCTTGCGGTCCCGCACCAGCCCGACCTCCCGGAGCACACGCAGGTGTTTGGACGCCCCCGGCTGGGTCATCCCCAGCTCCTGGGCCAACTCGGTCACCGGCCGCTCACCCGCCCGCAGCAGTATCAGTATCTCCCGACGCTGCGGCTCGGCGATCGCGTTGAAGACGTCCGACGTCGTCGCTGCTCGTGCCATAGGTACTTATCATATACCGATGTCGGCATATAATAAGGGGGAGGAATCAGGCGGGTCTCGTCAGACGACGATCGCGCCAGCAGAACCACCAGGATCTGCGTGCCGACCAGCGGCAGCCCGGTCAGCCAGTGCACGCCGGTGGTGGCCAGCTCGAGGCCGGGGTGGAACGACGACACGGCCAGAAGGTCGTTGCCGGCGAGGAACCCGTCCCTCCCGACGAGGTCGAGCAGCGTGCTGAGGTGGAACGACTCCTCGGTGCGGGTGGCCATCAGCGGATTGCTGAACAACCATATAGCCAAGACCTGTGGATCGACGCGTCACGTGACTTGCTGATCACCACCCTCTGATCCGTCGGGTCGTTCGATGAGCTTGCCGGAACGGCGTCCAGCGCCAGATCCAGTGACTCGCGCATCAGACCCCAGGCCCCGGCCACGATCATCACCGCGGCGTCGGCGGCCGGCTACGGATGGCCGAGCCGCAGGATCGTCGCGCCGCTGAGGCCATAGATATAGCAGCCGCCGGGCGGCCGTTTGGCCCTCCGCATGGCCACCAGGCCACGGCCAGAGCCATGACATCGCCGAGGTTGTGGCCGGTGTCGGAAACCAGGGCCGCTCCCGCGCCGAACAGCTCTCTCCGATTCAGTCCCATTTTCCCAATCTGTCTCGGGTGCTTTGTCGTCGCCCGGCTTGGCCGCGGCTGTCCGTTCGGCGGCGCCGCTCTCTCCATCACCGGAGGCGGACCTCCCCAGATGCGGCTTGCCGTTCCCCAAAACCCACTCCCCATGTCATGCTGGGCGGCGCTCTTCAGCCGCCCGAGGCCTCCCATGAGCCCCATCATCACCGCTTTCAAAGCCTCGCCCGATCGCGGACGGGGACTGGCCCGCGACATGCGCGTTCGCTGGGCGCTCGAGGAGGTCGGCCAGCCTTACGAGGTACGCCTGCTTGACTTCGGTGAGATGAGAGAGCCCGCGCACCTTGCGCTGCAACCCTTCGGTCAGATCCCGACCTACGAGGAAGGCGAACTCATCCTCTTCGAGTCGGGCGCCATCGTGCTCCATATCGCGGAGAACCATGCGGGTCTGCTGCCGGACGACGACAACGATCGGGCCCGCGCGATCTCATGGATGTTCGCCGCGCTCAGTTCCATGGAGCCGCCGATCCTCGAACTCTCAATCGCCAGGGTCGTTGAACACGACAGGACTTGGAGCGACGAACGCCTTCCCCTTGTCGAGGAACGCGTGCGCGCCAGGCTGCGCGAGCTTTCCGATCGCCTGGGCGATGCCGCCTGGCTCGACGGCGCCTTCACCGCCGGCGACCTGATGATGGTCTCGGTGCTGCTGAGACTGAAACCCTCGGGCCTCCTGGGCGAGTTTCCAAACCTCGCCGACTATGTCGCCAATGGCGAGGCGCGACCCGCCTACCAGCGGGCGTTCGAGGCTCAGCTGGCCGTCTTCAACGCCTCAGCGAGCAGCAGCTAGGCCGGGTATACGTTCGAGGGATAGAAGTCCGCGCCGCGCCCCTCGGGCGTCATGTCGAGCACCGTCCACAGCGGGGCCGGGTCTGGCGCGCCGCGCGGGCCCTGGCCGGGGTCGCTGGCGATCATCTCCTGCGACCAGAAGTGGCGGATCGTGCCGTCCCGGCGGGTGAAGACGGCGGGGCCGCCGCTATCCAGACCGCCGTCCGGACTCCCCGCATAGTCCCGCGTGAAGTCGTCGCCATGGGCGCTCGCCAGCCGCAGAGTCTTCCAGCCCCGCTCGCGCTTGACCGCGGTCAGCCGATCCAGCGGCG
Source organism: Caulobacteraceae bacterium (assembly GCA_036491275.1). Taxonomy (GTDB): domain Bacteria; phylum Pseudomonadota; class Alphaproteobacteria; order Caulobacterales; family Caulobacteraceae; genus Acaudatibacter. The sequence continues at coordinate 6,318 of DASXCH010000202.1, read as the reverse complement.
AGCGCGCGACCACCACCAGCGAGACCTTCTGGGCGATGTCGTCGGCGTTGCCGTCCCAGGCGTCCAGCAGGTTGGTGCACATCGGGCACGGCTTCTTCCGCTCGGGCCCGAACATGTAGTTGTAGACCACCAGCGTCTCCTTATCGCCGAACAGGCCCGCGAGGTCGCTTGGGCCATCCTCGGTCTCGAAGCGGTAGTCTCCAGCGACCGGGCCACCGGGCGGGAGGGCCCGGCGCATGGCCGCCACCCTCTCGATCTGGCGGCGCAGTTCGATTTCCTCGGCGAGCAGCGCCTGGCGCGCCGCGCGGTATTCGGCGCTCTCGTTGGGAATGCGAATGGGATTCTCTTCGGCGAGCTGATCGGCGGGGATCAGGGTCTCGGTCTTGATGTCCACCAGAGGTCTCCGCAAGCGTCTTTAGCGAGGACGAGTCTAGCGCGTCAGAACCGACACCACATCACCGAGGAAGTCCCGCGCTTGCCATTCTCGACATCCGACTATATTTTTACCTAATTATAGGTCAAAGGAGCGGCAAATGCCGCAGGCAATCAAAAAGACTGCGATGACTGCCAGGCGTCAACACGCTCGCAAGGTCGTCCGTTCGCCCCTCCGTGACCAGCTGTCGATCGCCAGCTTGATGGACGAGGGCGGGGTGGTGAATGTCGATGACGTCGCCGACGCCTTCCGCATGTCCAAAGCGCAGCTGGCGGAGACGGCCGGCCTGGCCCGTGAGGTCTTCCAAAAGGCAAGCCGCCGCGGCGGTCGCAAGGCGCAGACCCGTGTGCGCGAGATGCTGGAAATTGTCAGCCTTGTGCAGGGCTGGGCCGGCGGCCCGGCCCAGGCGATCGCCTGGTATAGGGCCGAACCCATTCCGGCGTTCGGCGGGCGAACGGCCGAGGCCCTCGTGAAGTCGGGTCATGCCGGCGCAGTTCGAGACTATGTCGATCATCTGGCGACCGGCGGCTACGCTTGAGGTTCACGGGCGAGTGCTTTCGAGCGCATGACCCGAACTGGTCCTGGACGCCGCTATCCGGCGCCGGCGCGGCGCTAAAGCGCCGGCGGTTCAACTGGCAAGGCCTTGAAGCGCTCTACCTGTCTCTCAGCTTCAACACCGTTTTTCGCGAGGTCTCGGGCGGCTTCGCGCACCGGCTGACCCCCTACGTGCTGTGCAGCTACGACGTCGACTGCGAGGATATTGCTGATCTCAGAACGGATGCGGACAGAGCTGGCCTGGGTATCGCGCTCACCGACTTGAGCTGCGCCTGGGGAGACGCGTTGATTGCCGGTCGCGAGCCGGAGTCGTGGCCCGTCGTCCGTCGGCTGCTTGCAGACGGATATGCTGGCATCCTTGTCTCGAGCTTCGCCGTTGGGGCAACCGTTGATGATCAGAACCTTGTGCTCTGGCGCTGGGGCCCAGACTTGCCCCACAAGGTCACCGCCTACGATCCAACCGACAAACTGCCGAAGAACCAACTTTCTTGGGAATGAATCTCGGCGACGGACTATTGAGCCACGCTCACCTCGCGTTGCACGTCGTGCTGGGACGCAGTCTGCCCGAGCCGGCCAGCGCCGCCGATCAGACCACCGCTTCGTCGGCCAGGTGGCAGGGCTCGCCTTGGTCGCCGCGTTCGATCTGCAGGGTTGCGTGGTGCACTTTGAACCGGGTCTCCAACGCGTGGCAAGCCTCGTGCAGGAGGGTGTCGTCAAGCGCAGCGCCCGGGCGCACGAGATGCGCGGTCAGCGCCGTGCCGGTGGTGCTCATGCCCCAGATGTGCAGGTCGTGAACCTCGGTCACGCCGGGCAGGCTCGCCAGGTAGTCGCGCACCGCCGCCTTGTCGACGCCCGCCGGTACGGCGTCCAGCGCCAGGTCGAGCGACTCGCGCAGCAGCGACCAGGCGCCGGCCACGATCACGACGCCAATGACGAGGCTCGCCACCGGGTCCAGCCACATCCACCCGGTGACGGCGATGAGCGCGCCGGCTGCCACCACGCCGGCCGCCACCACGGCGTCGGCGGCCATGTGCATGTAGGCGGCGCGGATATTGACATCGTCCTTGCGCCCACGGGCGAACATGAAGGCGGTGACGCCGTTGATGAGAACGCCCACGCCCGCCACGATCATCACCGTCGCGCCAGCCGCCGGCTCCGGATGGCCGAGCCTCAGGATCGCCGCCCAGGCGATGGCGCCGGTCACCACCAGCAGCATCACCGCATTGGCCAGCGCCGCCAGGATCGAGGCGCCGCTGAGGCCATAGGTGTAACGGCCGGCAGGCGGGCGTCTGGCCATCCGCATGGCCCCCCAGGCGAGCGCCAGGGCCAGCACGTCTCCGAGGTTGTGGCCGGCGTCCGAGATCAGGGCCAGGGAATTGGCCATGACGCCGAAGGCCGCCTCGGCGATCACATAGGCGCCGTTCAGCGCCACCCCGATGGCGAAGGCGCGGCCGAAGGTCTCCAGCGCATGGTCGTGCCCGCCGGCATGTCCGTGGGCGTGAGCATGTCCATGATGGGCGTGAGCGTGAGCCATCCTGACCGGATCATGTGAGCGTCTGGCCCGACCCTAGCAATCCGGCGCGGCGGGCGCGAGCCGATCTGCTAGAGATGCTTCCAAACGCGCATAAACGCGCACAGACGAGTCGATGCCCATGAAGACCAGACACGAATTCCGCCGCGAGGCCATCGGCGATCGCTTGCTCGATCCGGAAACCCTGATGCTGGGCTACGGCTTCGATCCGACCCTCTCGGAGGGCGCGGTCAAGACCCCGATCTTCCTCACCTCGACCTTCGCCTACGCCACCTGCGAGGAAGGCAAGCGCTTGTTCGACTACATGTCCGGCCGCAAGCCGACCCCCAAGGGCCAGTCCGCCGGCCTGATCTACACCCGCTTCAACAATCCCAACCTGCAGATCGTCGAAGAGCGGCTGGCCGTGCTCGAGCGGGCCGAAGGCTGTGCGGTCTTCTCCAGCGGCATGGCGGCCATCCTCACCGCGCTCCTCGCCACCACGGAGCCGGGGCAGGTGGTCCTGACCAGCCGCCCGCTCTACGGCGGCACGGAGACCCTGTTCGACACCCTGCTGGCCCGACTGGGCGTGCGGCGGGTGAGTTTCGTCGACGGCGTCCACCCCGCGGGCGTGCGCAAGGCAGCGGCCGAGGCCAGCGCGCTCGGGACCGTGGCGGCGATCTACATCGAGACTCCGGCCAATCCCACAAACTCCGTGGTCGACCTGAGATTGATCGCCCAGGTCGCCGCCGATCTGGCCGCCAGCCAGGGCCACAAGCCGACGGTGATCGTCGACAACACCCTGCTGGGGCCACTCTATCAGCAGCCGCTGCGCCTCCACGCCGACCTCGTCGTCTATTCCCTCACCAAATATGTCGGTGGCCACAGCGATCTCATCGCCGGCTCGGTGGCGGGAAAGAGAGAGCCGATGCGCAAGGTGCGCAGTCTGCGCAATCTCATCGGCAACCAGCTCGACGTGCACAGCTGCTGGATGCTGACGAGATCCCTGGAGACCCTGCGCCTGCGCATGGACAAGGCCTTCGCCAACGCCGCCGAGGTAGCGGCGTGGCTCGCCCGCCAGCCCGAGGTCGAAAGCGTCGACTATCTGGGTTTCGCCCCGGCCGGTTCGGCCCAGGCCGAGATCATCGCCGACCAGTGTGACGCCCATGGCGCCACCTTCTCCTTCACCGTGAAGGGCGGGGAGGCGGCGGCCTTCAAGGTCCTGGACAGCCTGAAGGTCGTCAAGCTGGCGGTGAGCCTCGGCGGCACCGAGTCCCTGGCCTGTCACCCCGCCAGCACCACCCATTCCGGCGTCTCGGCCAACGAGCGGGCCATGCTGGGCATCGGCGAAGGCCTGATCCGCATCTCCATCGGCCTCGAATCCGCCGCCGACCTCATCGCCGACCTGTCCGTCGGGCTGGCGGAGATTTAGGGCGCGGACTTCCCCCTCCGGGAGCGGGGCCGCCCCCCACCGATGAACCCTTACTCTGCCGTCATCGGCGGACAGCAGTCCCGCCGATCCATGAACGCGAACGCAGCTGGGCCTGCCCTCAGGCTGTGCAAAAACCTGATCAGGAGATGGCGCCGCCACGTCGCTGTCTGGAAGGCGGACCTCCTGAAATTCACTTGGAGGTGGGCGCCGGGACCTGTCAGGGCTTCACGAACCGATAGGCGAAGCGATCGGTCTGCCCCTTGATCGATGGATCGAACACCTTGATCGAGTGCGGATCGTCCTCGTTCGCGAGCATGGTGCTTACCGCGTCCAGCACGAAGCCGGCCGCCTCGACCTCCTCGCGGACGGACCCGGGATCGATCCGATGCAGCGACTGGGTGTCGCTCGTGCCCGACCCAGCGGCAGCGGCGTGGTCGACGATGACGTAGGACCCACCGGGCTTAAGCTGCTCGTAGACGGCTCGATTGAAGTCAGCCGCCGTCGCGCCCTTGTCCTGGATCAGTGCGGTGTGGAGATCGTGGTAGAACAGGTGCAGCCACAGGACATCCGCAGGCTGCGTGGCCTCCGGCATCGCGACGAGGTCCGCCGAGACGGCGTCGACGTTCTCTCGGCCCGGCTCCTTCGCGAGCGTCCGCATGCGGCCGACCGGATCGTTCTTGAAGTGGGCGACTTCGGCCGGCACGAAGCTGTAGACCCGACCTTCGGGTCCCACGACATCGGAGAACAGGCGCGTCCAATCGCCGTCGCCTGGGTAAACGTCGATGACGGTGGAGCCCGCATCGACGCGAGCGAACCGGATCAACTCGGATTGCTTGGCTTGGTCGTACATCGGGATCTCCGTCACGGTTGGGCATTCGACGAGCGCGCGGCTTTCGAGACGGCGCTTCACGGCTCTTTCGTGGGCCTTACGAGGCGCGTTGTGCGGCTACGGTGTCGATGGGCGGGGGGCGCTGGGGTCGCGTCTACCTGCGAGGCCCGCGCCAATGCCTGCGTGTCGACATACTCACGGATGCTGGTCAACTTACCGTCTCGAACGGTGATGGCGAAGATCCAGTCGTCCTCGAACGTCTTGTTCGTGGCTTTGATCCTTCCCCTCGCGAAGCCGACGACGAGGACCCGGTCTCCTTGCGCTACGAACTCCCGGGGTTCCGTGGACGTTTCTATCGACTTGGATGCTTTCTCAAGCAGGTCCGCCAGCCCGGCGTGTCCGCGGCGCGTTCCGGCCAGCGGCCAGTCCTCGCCCGGAATGATCCACTCGATGTCGTCGGCGACTAGCGCCAGCAGCGCCTCCCTGTCGCCGCGGCCGATCGCGGCGAAGAAGTCCTTCACGGACTGGACGTCCTTCTCAATGCTCATGGGAATTTCTCCATTTCGCTTGGATCGGATCGCGCTCGATCCGATCCGTGCATCGTGGCCCCGCCGGTGGACACGTGTGTTCATCCGTCGAACTTGACCAGGTCCTTGAAGATCAGCCGACCCCAGGCATTTCCGCGTGCCTGCACAAGCAGTCCGCCTTCCGAAAGCCCGCCAAGTTTGATCGACGCGAAACCGAGATTTTCCGCAAGCGCGCCAATCTCCTCCGCGGCGCCGTCATCGTCGCTCGCCAGGAACACGACTCTCCTGCCCCCATGTACGGCCGGATCTTGGTCAAGGACGGCGGCGACCAAATGGTTGAAGCCCTTGACCAGTTTTGCGCCTGCGAAGGCTTGTGCGACGAACCTGGAAGACGGCTGTCCTCCCAGGTCCTCAGGAGGCACGCCGTAGGCGTTGGTCACATCGATGATGGTCTTCCCCCGCCAGGTGGGCAGCGCCTTCGCCACATCCGGAAGCGACTCGAAACGGACAGCCAAGAAGATGACGTCCGCCTTGACGGCCTCCGCCAGCGTTTTGGGAATGATCGTGGGTCCGATCGCGGCCGCATCGGATGCAAAGCTTTCCGGGTCCCGTGTGGTTGCCACGGACACTTCGATACCCTTGCGGGCAAACGCCTTGAGAAGAGCGTGGCCGATCTTGCCGAAGCCGATAATTGCGAAGCTCATGATGGTTCTCCGCCTTTGTGTGATGCCGGGTCAGACCTGGGCCATGCCTCCATCGACGGCGAGATCCACGCCGGTGATGTAAGAGCTTTCGTCAGAAGCAAGGAACGTGACAGCCGCCGCGATTTCTTCTGGCTCACCCCTGCGACCCATCGGGACCTGCGAAGCAAATTGAGCGGCCGCTTGTTCGGCCTGCTCGGGGGTAAGGCCCGTCGTTGTCTCCAGCGCCGGGGTCTCGGTGGGTCCGGGGCTCATCGAATTCACGCGGATTTTGCGATCCTTCAGCTCCAGTGTCCAAGCGCGCGCGAAGCTTCGCACCGCGGCCTTACTTGCG
>DASXCH010000201.1:0-36958 GCA_036491275.1 Caulobacteraceae bacterium | reverse complement strand
ACAGCCGCCACCACCCGGTCCCGAAGATCCAACGAATAGGGTCTGGTCATCCCCGCCGGCCTCCTACCCAGCAGGAAGCTTGAATCAGACCTCGACCGATTTGGGAATCCTACGATTCACAGAAACCTCAACCCGCTCTAGCTTTCCCGCAACAGCGGCAAGGCCAGCCCGCCTGCCGGACCTGCTGCCAAGAGCTCGCGTCGGAAACGGAACAGTTCGGCGGGGCGCCCGCCCGTGCCCGGGTCCATCCGTCCAAGACCCTCAACGAGTCCGGATCGTTCTACGGCGCGACGGAAATTCTGTTTGTGGAGGCTGACGCCGGCGATCGTCTCGACCGCTCGCTGCAGAGTAGACAGACTAAATTCTTTCCCCATGAATTCAAACACTACAGGACGGTATCTCAACTTACCCCTCAGGCGACCCAGAGCCGTCGCCAGGATCCGGCGGTGGTCGGAGACCATCGGTTCGCCAAACGCCGGATCGAAGACGGCGGGCTCGGCCGGCGCGCCTCCATCCGCACGTTCGCGATCCCTGGCCGCTTCGGGGGCAAGGCCGCTCTCGTAAAGCAATTCGTAGCGGTCGAGCACCCGTTCCTCGTTCCAGCGGGCGCCGCCAATCGCAAACAGACGCCCGACGCGGTTATTTCGCGCCGACGATCGCCCCGCCCAGGCTTCGAAGGCGGGCCAAATGATCTCGTCGATGATCGCCGGCCTGCCGCCGCGCCAATCCTCCCAGGGAAAGTACTTGGACCATGACGACCAGGCCGAATCCGGCGCATCGGTGTTCACGGCCGCCGGGGCGAGGGCAAGGTAGCCCACCGAGATTACGCGCGCGGCGCCGGCGCCGACATCGGCCAGGGGCGCATCCCGGCCCAGATCGCCAAAGGTATAGAGTTGCTCGACGTAACCCAGCTCGAAGCGGGTCTGACGGGCCACGAATTCCCGCAATGCGAGTTCGAAGGTGCGGTGACCCCTGGGATCGAACGGACCAAACGGAAGGCCATCTCTCAGCGAAGGGCCGCTGGTGCGGGCGTCATAGGGTCGGACCGTGAGCACAAATCCGTCGCCGTCTCTCAACGCCAGGATCACGGCCGATAGGCCGATCACCACCTGGGTCGTCGCCTCCGTGGCGGTCATTCGCTGTTGAAGGCGGAAGGCGCGGGCGCAAATCCAGCAGCTTCGGAAAGAACGTGGAAGCGTTGCAGATAGCGGCTGGCGGCCTCGTCGGGAGCGGCCGGCTTCATGTGCGCTCGAAACTGCGGCGGCGCGGGACCAAAAAGTGCGAGTGCCTCGCCATGCTCGAATCCGGCAAGCTGGGTCGCTTCAAAGAAGGCGCTTGCTCGATCGGCGGACTTGATCAGAGTCTTGATTGGCGTCGGGGTGACGGCCGGCAGGCCAAATCGAATGTGGATGGCGCCTTCTAGCCGGTTCTCGAAAGTTCGGTAGTCGAATCCGAGCGCCGCTTTGAACGGTGAGATCATGTCGCCGATCACATATTCGGCCGCATCGTGCAGCAGCGCAGCCAGGCGCCACCTCGGAGCGAGTCCTGGCCTCAAGTGAGCCGCGATCTCTTCTACGACCAGTGAATGCTGGGCGACAGAGAAAGCGTGCTCACCCACCGTCTGGCCGTTCCAGCGAGCGACGCGCGCCAGGCCGTGGGCGATGTCCTCGATCTCGATGTCCACCGGCGAGGGGTCCAACAGGTCGAGCCGCCGCCCGGACAGCATGCGCTGCCAGGCTCTGGGAACAGGTTCGGCTACTGGGGCCCGCTTTGCGGATTTTGCCACGGTCTCTCCCGGCGCATGTCGCGTCCTATAGCATCGGAGGAAACCGGTGCTGTCTAGGCGTCTACGGAGACGGCGAGCGCCTCGCGGGCCTGCTCGACGGCCTGAAGAATCTCTTTTTCGCCGCCGGCATAGAGGATCTTGCGTGAAGAAGAGACGAGCAGACCCTCACCGTCAGCCCTGCGACCCGCTCGCACGACCGCCGCGCCTGAGCCGCCCTGTTCGCCGAAGCCCGGCGCCAGGATGCAGAGCGTTGGGGCGACGGCGCGCACCGACGCCAGTTCCCGCGGCGCGGTAGCGCCGACTACGAGCATGACATCGCCGTGGGCGCTCCACACCTCTTCGGCGCGCCTGGCCACCGCCAGGAACAAGGGCTCGCCGCCGCACATGGCGGTCTGGAAGCGATCGGCGTCGGGATTGCTGGTCCGGCACAGCACCGCCGCGGCCCTGCCTGGTCGGCCGAGGAAAGGCAGCACCGTATCATCCCCCATGTAGGGGTTTACCGTCACCGCATCGGCGTCGTAACGGTCGAAGGCTTCCTTAGCGTACATATCAGCCGTCGAGCCAATGTCGCCACGCTTCGCGTCGAGGATCACCACCGCGTTCGGAGCGCGCTCGCGGATATAGCGGATTGTCTTGGCCAGATCGCTCTCTGCGGCCACCGCAGCGTGGTATGCAAATTGCGGTTTGAACGCCGCCACCTTGTCTCCGACCAGATCGACGATGAAGCGGTTGAACGCCAGCACGGGTCGTTCCGCGAGGCGAAACTGGGTCGGCATACGTTCAAGAATCGGATCCAGGCCGACGCACAGGGGCGAGCCGGCTGCAGCCCAGGCGCGTGTGAGCTTGTTTCGAAAATTCACCTTCGACTCCGTATTGACCGGGATCATAACGCAAGGGTCCGGCGCCCGTCATGCGTCACGCCGCGTCGGCTTGACAAAATCGCCCCGCTGACGGGCATTTGGAGCGGGTTGCTGAGATGACGGAGGTCAAGATGGATTGGGCCAGGATCATGGTCCCCCTTTCGGGCGGGGATTCCGACCGACGTCTGGTTGCGTCGGGACTGGCCCTGGCCGAACCGTTCGGCGCCGAGCTCGCCTGCGTCCACGCACCAGCCGACGTGGCCGATCTCATTCCCTGGATGGGCGATGGCTTCATGGGGGGCGTTCAGGCTACCGCCGTCGAGAGCATCCGCCTGGCGGCGCAGGAGGGCGAGGCAGCTGCCAAGGCCGCCTTCGAAGCCGTGGCCTACCAGCGCAAATCTTTCGTCGCCCTCAAGTCGCCGGTGTGGTCGGGCCTCGCGATGGAAGGTCGGCTTTCCGACGTCCTGGTTTTCGAGGACGCCGCCGCTCGGGGCAAGGGCTCGCTTGCCGAGGCGTTCCAGCAGATCGTGGCCAGCGAACAGCGGCCGACGGTCGTCGCCAGGCCAGGGCTCAAGGTGGGAGGCGTGATCGCCGTTGCCTGGGATGGCGGCAAGGAAGCCAGTCGCGCCATGCGCACATCGCTGCCTTTGCTGCAGAAGGCCGCCCAGGTGGTCGTTTTCACCGCGCCTTCGTCGTCTTCGCGAAAGTGCGACCCGCCGAGGCTGCAAGCCTTTCTGTCGGCCCGAGGCGTCGCCAGCGAGGTCGAGGTGATCTCGGCCAGCGGGGAGGCGGCGCCGGCGTTGATTGCGGCGGCAAAGGCGGCGTCGGCCGACATCCTGGTCGCCGGCGCGTTCGGCCATCCACGTCTGAGGGAATACATATTTGGCGGGGCGACCCGAACCTTTCTCAACGCCGACAGCCCGTCATTGTTTCTGTCGCACTGACCCCACGTCCACGTCGACAAGGAGCGCCGTCTTGACCCTGTCCAGAATCGTCATGCGCATGGCGCGCAATCCCGGCACCGAGTTTGCGGGCGGTGACGATCATCGCGGCTATTCGCTGGTCGCGCCGCTCACCCCTGACGGCAGAATTGATGGTGTCGCTTACGCCAAATCCCGCGATGCCTGTGTCGTCAGGCGGTTCACGCCTGACGAGGATCCGGCGGATGGCCACCTTCTGCGCCGGGGGGCGCACTGGTTCTTCGATTACGAAAACGGCGACGTCGCCGATGATGAACCCGTCTACCGCCTGGGCGAGCATCGCTTTGCGGTCGGCGAATATGTCACTGTCACCGATGACGACGGCCGGCCGCTAACTTACAAGGTAGTCGACGTCGCCCGCGCCTGAGTGCTCGCGAGGCCCGCTACCAGCCGTTGCCGCCGACGTTGTCGCGAAGAAGTTCGTGGATATCTTCGTCGAGCCGGTCGTGATCGTCTGTCTTGGCAAGCAGTGAGGCGACCACCAAAGGTCCGCCCTCTGGTCCGCGCGCACTGTAGCCGGCCACCCGGAAGCCGTTCGGGCCGGGCGTGTCGGAGGCCAGAATAAAGTCTCGGCGCACGTTGCCATGGCCCTCGTCGACGCGAACTTCCGCGCCCTTGTCATGAGCTCTGATATCCACCGAACCGCCATCGTTGCTGGTGGTGACGGTGTTGCCGCCATCGCTGATCGTGACGTCACGCCCGATGTGAACGTCCCCGCTGCCGTTGTCGGACTTATCGTTGCCGGCGGCGTGGATGTGAATCCCTGGAAGGTCGATGTCGACGCGGCCCCCGCCTTTGGACGGGCCCGCCCCCTCCGTCTGGGCCGCGGCCGGCGCCTCTGCCCGCAACTTCGCCTCGAGAGGCGCGAGCGCATCGTTGGCATTTACGCCCTGGAGCGAGACCAGTTGCAAGCCCACGGCTTCGCCGTTGGGACCTGTGTAGTCGCATGATTTGCCGTCTGGCGACGCGTCCTTGCGGTTGAGCGCGCCCACCGTCTCGGGACAATCGAGACTGCTCACCGACCGATACGGACGGCGATGGCTATGCAACCAGTGGGGCGAACACCCCGCCAGCGCAACAGCGGCGCCAGCGGCGGTAATGATGAGAATAGCGCGCGAACGCATTGGCTTTTGTTCCCTTCCAGCCTCTCCAGTCTGGCGCCCGCACGCGTGCGGTCCAGTGAATAAGCGGTAAGGAGAGTCTCAGGCCTGGCCGGGCCGTGCTCCGGAACCTTCCCGGCGGGCGAGGAACGCCAACCGCTCAAATAGATGAACGTCCTGCTCGTTCTTGAGTAACGCCCCAGTCAGCGGCGGCAGCAGCTTGGTTGGGTCACGCTCACGGAGAGCCTCGTCGTCGATGTCCTCAACCATAAGCAGCTTGAGCCAATCGAGCAGTTCAGAGGTGGACGGCTTCTTCTTAAGGCCGGGCACCTTTCGCATGTCGTAAAATATGCGCAGCGCCTCCGAGACCAGCTTCTGCTTGATGCCGGGATAGTGGACCTCGATGATCTCCCGCATTGTCTCGTCGCCGGGAAAGCGGATGTAGTGGAAGAAGCAGCGTCGCAGGAATGCGTCGGGAAGCTCCTTCTCATTGTTGGAAGTGATCACGACCACGGGCCGGACCTTGGCGCGGATGGTCTCGTCTGTCTCGTAAACGTAGAACTCCATCCGATCGAGTTCCTGCAGCAGGTCGTTGGGAAACTCGATGTCCGCCTTGTCGATCTCGTCAATCAACAGCACCGGCCTGGTGTCGGAATCGAATGCGTCCCAGAGTTTGCCACGCTTGATGTAGTTGGCGACGTCCTTGACACGCTCATCGCCCAACTGGCTGTCGCGCAGACGCGTCACGGCCTCATATTCATAGAGGCCTTGCTGCGCTTTCGTGGTCGATTTGATGTGCCAGGTGATCAGGGGCGCATCCAGCGCCTTGGCGATCTCATAGGCCAGCACCGTCTTGCCGGTGCCAGGCTCGCCCTTGATCAGCAGAGGCCGTTCTAGCGCGATTGCGGCGTTCACGGCGATCTTCAGATCGTCCGTGGCGACATAGTCGCTGGTGCCTTCGAATCGCTTGGTCATTCAATTCTCTCCGGGAAGGGCTCGGCTCGAACAGTTGTTCAAATCGCCGCCACCGTAAAGGCCGGCGCGCGACATTCAAGCATCCGCGGCCTGGCACGGGTGCCGGAGATCGACCGCTGACTCAGCCTTTATCCGGGCTGATCGACACCGGATCGCTGGCTGGAAAGGTGCCTTCCAGACCCAAGTCCAGCAAAGACTCGAGATGGTCGACCGCGTTTTGCTCATGGGGCTTGGCCGGAGCCGTCTGCGCGCGCGCAGGTCGGCTGGCGGCCCCGCGCACAGAGCCTGAACGGGAGTGATCGCTTGCGGGGTCCCTCATCAGCGGAAGAACACGGCCCAACCGTCGCGGTTCCATCCACGATCGAGACAATCTGTTCCCGCGCGACTATGGAAATCCGCGTGAATTCGCCCGACCGCTTCGTCCTTGCCAGCGCCAGTCCCAGGCGACTGGACCTCCTGTGCCAAGCCGGGCTGGCGCCCGATACGATCGAACCCGCCGACATAGATGAGCGGCGGCTTCCTGGCGAATCGGCGCGGCGGGCGGCGGAGAGGCTTGCAAACGCCAAGGCAGATGCGGTCTGGCGACCGGGCTGCGGGGCATTCGTTCTGGGGGCGGACACCATCGTTTCCCTGGGGGGTCGCATGCTAGGCAAACCCACGGAAGAGGTTGAAGCGCGTTCGATGCTTCGGCGCCTCTCCGGACGCGGCCACCGCGTCGTCACTGGCGTTGCTGTCATCGCGCCCGATGGCCGGCGCGCAGCGCGTCTTGCCGAGGCGCGCGTGCGGTTCAAGGCCCTGGGCCAAGAGGATATCGAGGATCTGATCGCATCGGGCGAGTGGCGCGGTGCGGCAGGCGCCTATCGCATTCAGGGACTGGCTGGCGCCAGCGTGATCGCCACCACTGGGTCCTACAGCGCCATCATCGGTCTTCCGCTCTACGAAACCGTAGCCTTGCTGGTTGGCCTGGGCTTCCGGCGCCGATGAGCCGGCGCCGTTTCTTCCTCGATCCCAGCCCAGGCGAAACTCGCGCCGTGGTGACGCTCGACGGGAGGCCCGAACGCCTTATCATCGCCCGCCACGCCGACCCGGCGATCCAGGCCCATGGCGCGCAGGCTGTCGCGCGCGTCCGCGCGATCGACCGCAACCTGGCGATTGCCTTCCTCGACCTCGGCACCGCGCCGGACGCGGTCCTCAATCTGGAGCCACAGCTTGAAGGGATCTCGGAAGGCGCCTTTCTTGAAGTTGAGATTCGGGCCGAAGCTCGCGCCGGAAAAGGCGCGCGAGCTCGCTGGCTGGGTCCCGCCAAAGGACCGGCAAGGCTGCTTGAGCCAGGACCGAACCTCGAAGCGAGACTTGGAAGCCTGGCCAGGGGTGCGGCGGTCGAAACCGGCCCCGCAGCACGCACATTGGCGGACACGGCGCAGGATGAAGTGCTGGAGACCCATTTTCTTCTGCCCACTGGTGGAAACATCGCCATTGAGACGACCCGGGCGCTCGTCGCTATCGATGTCGATGTCGGCGCCCAGCCGGGCGGGACGGCAAAGCGCGCCGCCCGCACCGCCAACCAGGTCGCCATCGCCGAAGCGGCGCGCCTGCTCCGCTTGAAGGGCCTTGGCGGTCTGGTGGTCATCGATCTGGCTGGCAGAGGGCATGACGGCGCGGCTTTGCTCGCCGCCGCCAAGTCGGCTTTCGCGCCCGACAGTCCCGGAGTCGCCTTCGGGCCAGTATCGCGCTTCGGAACATTGGAGCTCACGATCCCCCGACGGATGCGGCCGAGTCTGGAAATCCTCGCCGGCGACGGACGTGTCGCCAACTCGCAAACCCAGGCCATGGCTTTGCTCAGATCTCTCGAGCGGGAGGCCTTGACCGACGGGGGAGGGCGCTTCGAGGCGCGCGCCGCGCCGGGCATCGCCGCAGCCGCCGCGCCCTATATGAGTGAGCTGTTGGATCGCCTTGGCGCGCGGCTCTCGCTTCGGGCGGAGGCGGACCGCTCCGGCTTTGAAGTGAGGCCCTTATGAACCGCGCTCGCTGCCCTATCTGCGGCAAGCCGCAGGTTGCGGAATTCCGCCCGTTCTGTTCGGCGAGATGTGCTGATGTCGACCTCAATCGCTGGCTCACCGGGAGCTATTCGATCGCCGGACCGCCCGAGGAAAATGAGGTCGACCAGGACGCGGCGGATTGGAAATCCGAGGAATAGGCGCCTTTCTGGACAAGCCAGGGGGCCTTGCCTATAGACGCCCCCTCGCGCCGGGCCTGGGTAGCTCAGTTGGTAGAGCAGCGGACTGAAAATCCGCGTGTCGGTGGTTCGACTCCGCCCCCAGGCACCATTCTCGGCGCTATGCGGCTCAGCCGAGACCGACCGCCGACAGGATGGCGCCGACCACCGAGGCCACGACACTTACGGCCGCCAGGAGGAACTCGATGCCCTTGAGATCGTCCGGACTCTCGATCGCGGCGGCTTCCATTGCGCCCGGCGGCGAAGCGCGGCGAGAGGGCCACAGTGCCGCTGCGGCCGCCAGAAGCAAGGCGAGGCCGAAGATGATAAGCGCCCGGCTGCGATCGGCATGTTGCCAGTCCGAACCTTGGCTGGCCATCACGCCCGCTATCATCACCGCGTCAGCGACGATGAGCGCATTCAGAAACCCGGGATTCTTTCCGCTGCCGGCCATGCCCGTGCCCCTCCGTCGGATCAGCGGCGAGCCTCGCACACGCCCATCATGAGTCAACTGTCACAGCCGCGTAGCGGGCACGCCTGATCAAGGTCAGATTTCGCGAAGCCGCCTCAGAGAAGAAAGTGCCAACGGAGCCGGGGCCAACATCGGCTGCAGCGTCAGCAACCATGTCCGCCCCGGGTCATGGGCTTAGGCCCAGGTCGCAGCGCGATAGGTGGCGAGCCGAAGGATCCATGGTGTATGGCGATTGGCGAGTTCGAAATGATTGCCGAATTTGCCGGCGCGCCGACATCGGGATGCGACACTGTCAACGCGACTGAAGATGCTTCCGCCCGAGGCGAAATGTTTCATAGATTTAGGTGCAGCGCAGCAATCTCTCCGCGAAATGACTCTCGAAAACCTTGTGTTTTCAAACTTGGCTATCGGATGCGCTGCACTATGAACCCTGTTAGGTGAAACAATTGTCGCATCCGGCGACGCTCTGGCCCTCTTGACGCCGGAAAAACGGGTTGCCAAAGGTTCGCGGCCGCAAGTCTAACAAGGCGGTAATCCCGGGTGAGGCGCAGGTGCGATGATCCCGTCCATCCACTCTTGAGCCCGATCAATCAGGAACCGGCGACAGATGCTCGAAACAAAACGCACTTCTCCCATCATCGCGTTGATAGGCGCAGTCGCGCTCCTGTCGAGCGCACCAGCCCTGGCCCAGACGGCCGCTCCGGCGCCTGCATCGGCGCCAGCTGCGGCTGCCGCGCCCGCCGCCGGCGACCAGCCCACCGGCTCGGAAGCCGCAGAGACCTTGAAGGTCGGGGGCGCCGCCAACGGCAAGCTCACCCCGATCGTCATGTTCGAACAAGCCGACCTGGTCGTTAAGATCGTGATGATCGGCCTGCTGGCCTGCTCGATTCTTTCCTGGACCCTCCTGGTCATCAAGCTGGTCGAATTCGGCAGCCTGCGCCGGACATCGGACCGATTCCTGGAATCTTTCCGGGGGGCCAAGTCGATCAATGAGATGGGTCGGATCGCCGAATCCGAAGACTTCGCCGGCAACCCGATGGCCGACATGGCCGCCGCCGCCGCCGCCGAAGTTGAGCTTTCCCGCCAGGCGGGTCTCAATGTCACCGGTGAATTCCGTGACTCCACGCTGATGCGCGCCACAACGGCCATCAACGCCGTCCAGGCCTCGCTAGCCCGTCGACTTTCCGGCGGCATGCAGTTCCTGGCGTCCGTGGGCGCGAACGCCCCGTTCATAGGACTGTTCGGCACCGTCTATGGCATCATGAATTCGTTCATCGGCATCGCCAACACCAACACGACCAACCTCGCGGTCGTCGCCCCCGGTATCGCCCAGGCCCTTCTGGCCACCGGCATCGGCCTTTTCGCCGCGATCCCGTCGGTGGTGTTCTATAACTACTTCCAGACGCAGATCACCGGCTACGGGTCGCGCTCCGAAGGCTTTGTCGCGGAGCTGGTCAACGCCATTTCGCGGCAGCTCGACAAGGGAGCCTAAGCCGGATGGCCGCTAAACTCGCAGGGCCTAGCGGCGGCCGATACGACGTCGCGCAAAATCACACGATCAACGTCACGCCTTTCGTGGACGTGATGCTGGTTCTCTTGATCATCTTCATGGTGGCCGCTCCGCTGGCCAGCGTCACGATCAAGGTGAATTTGCCGCCAGCCGTCGCGAAGCCGGCCAGAAAACCCCCGAAGATCGTCTACATCTCGCTCAAGAAGGACGGCCGCGTGTTTGTCAACGACAACCTGTCGGACCTGTCGACCCTCGGCGATGATCTCAAGGCGGCGATTGGCACGCCCAATCCCACCAACGAGCGGATTTATATCCGGGGCGACCAGGACACCGAGTACATGGACTTCATGGGAGTCATGAACAAGCTCCAGGACAACGGGTTCTACAGCGTCGCCCTGGTGGGTGAGGACAAGTCCGGACTGCGCAGATGAGCGAGACACCTCCCGTTCGATCGGCGCCGCCGGTGGACATTGCCCACCCGACGCACAACCCGTTCGACCTTCCGAGGCCCCGGCGAAACAATGGCGTCACCATTGCCATCGTCGGTTCGCTGCTGCTGCACGGAATAATTGGCTATTACCTCTGGCAGTGGAAGTTCAAGTCCCACTACCAGCAGTATTCGGAAGAGAAGACGAATGCGCAGATCATAAAGCCGCCTCCGCCTCCTCCGCCTCCCCCGCCGGTTCAGCCGCGTCCGCCGGCGGTCGTGGCCCCTAACATTCCGGCTCCGCCGCCCCTGCTGATCCGGCCGGTGGAGGCGCCCAGGCCGGCGCCGGCGCCGCCCGTCGTCGCCTCGCCCGCGCCGCCTCCACCGCGTCCGACGGTGATCACCAACCCGGATTGGCTGCGCCGGCCAAGCGGCGACGACGTGGCTCAGTACTATCCAGATCGCGCCCAACGTCTCGGAGTATCGGGACATGCAACCCTGCACTGCACCGTCACTGCGGGCGGCACTCTTACCGACTGCTCGGTGGCCTCCGAGGAACCGGCGGACCAGGGCTTCGGCACTGCCGCGCTCAAGATGACACGCCTGTTCAAGATGCGGCCATCGACTCGCGACGGCCAACCCGTGGGTGGCGCGGCGGTCAATATTCCGATCTCATTCCAGCTTCCCAAGGACTGAGGCGCACCTCAGATCAAGACCGCAGACACCGGAGGTTCGCCTCAGGGGTTTTGCTTATCCGGTCAGCTTGAATGCGCCAGGCTACGCGCCTAAAGCTCCGACCGCCGTTTGGGCCGCCTTAGCTCAGCTGGTTAGAGCGCTAGATTGTGGATCTAGAGGTCCCCCGTTCGAACCGGGGAGGCGGTACCACCCGACGGGCTCCATGCAGACGAATCCTCGCGCCCCGCAGTTTTACGGCTTCAGTCCCA
Source organism: Caulobacteraceae bacterium (assembly GCA_036491275.1). Classification (GTDB taxonomy): domain Bacteria; phylum Pseudomonadota; class Alphaproteobacteria; order Caulobacterales; family Caulobacteraceae; genus Acaudatibacter. Next base: position 25,689 of record DASXCH010000201.1, on the reverse strand, counting down.
CGGCCCGCTCGAGCGCCGGATCACCCACCGCCGTCGCCATCTGTCTCGCGCTCATGCCGGCGCGGTTTCTTTGGTCCAGCCTGGCGCCATGCCGAAGGAGCAGAGCGGCGGCGGCAGGTTCGTCAGCCCGGATGCTCTTCATCAGGGCCGTTTCCCCGTCAACATCCGGGGCGTCGACCGGGACCCCCAGCGCCAGAAGAGTCTCGATTTCGGATAGCCGGCCGCCCGCGGAAGCGGCGCGAAGATTTCCCGCCTGCACAGAGGGTGAACCTGCGTCCGCCTCTGACCCCAACAGAGGAGCAGCCGGCGGAGGAGGCGCCGGTTTTTTCGCCATGAGCGCCGAACCCAAAGCGCCGAGGCTGTCGTCCTGCGTCCCGCCAGTAAACTCCGATTTGCCAGCCGCCGGCGGCGAGGCGCGCCGTTCAGCGGTGACGATCACCTGCTGGGAAGGAGGAGGGCTTGCCTCGGCGGGAAAGGCGCGGGCGGCCATCGGCGCCGGCATAGGCGGAGACGCCACGGGCCGAATATCGAGGCTCGGGGGAATCGCGGCCAGCGGGGCGGGGGCGGCGCTTTTGAGCGTCGGCGCCCGCCCTGCTCGCGAGATCGTCTTTGCCGCGGCGGGGGGCAGGGAAGTTCTTGCCGGCTCAGAGGCCGCCGGGGCGAATGGCGGCGGGGTCGGCATGGTCCGAAGGGGTTGCGGCGCCGACTGATAGACACGGGTCGCCAGGAAGACGCCCAATCCCGCAATGCTCGCCGCCGCCAGCCAGTCGCCTCGCCGCCACGCGGGTCGACGATGGGAGGACAGGTTTGGGGCGGTGTGAGCCAACGGCTCTTGCGCCACCGCGCCCAGAATGCGCGAACGCCTGGCAGCACGGCTGTTGCTGTCGTCCAACAGCTCCTCGGCCTGCGTGTAGGCCCTGTCGATGGGGTCGCGGTGTTCAGGCATGGGCCGACCTTTCAGTCGTGAGCGCCTGCCTCAGCGCGGTTCTGGCGTAGCGTAGCCGACTTTTGATCGTTTCAACGCCGGCGCCGGTGATGTTGGAGATCTCCTCTAAAGAGAGCCCAGCCTGGGCGAACATGACGAACGTCTCGCGCTGCGCGAGTGGCAGGGCCTCAACCGCAGCCACGATCTTCAGCGCGAGCTCGCGCGATTCAACCGCCTCCAGAGGAGTCGGGGCCGGGTCCGCGACCATTATCGCAGCGCTGTCCTGGACCGACGTCAATATGGCCACCTTCTGTCGGCGAAAGTGGTCCCAGACCTTGTTGCGCGCTGCGGTGTACATCCAGGCGCGGAAGCTCGCCCTATTCGGGTCGAATCCGCCTGCGTTTCGAGAGATCGATATCCAGGTTTCCTGATGCAGGTCTTCGGCGGCGTCGCCGCGGGCCTGGCCGAGGAGTCTTCGAATGTAGAGAAAACACCGCCGGTCATATCGGTCGTAGAGCCGCTCAAAAGCATGAGGGTCGCCGGCGACATGCGCGCGCAGCAAGTCGGCGTCTTCTGACGTCTCCGCCCCCATCGCCGCCAAGTCTAGCGATTGCACGCGTGAAGGCACATGGGCCTCAGGGATCGCCAGGCGGATCGGGCACATAGTTCGCTCCGCCTGGACTGGATGGAAACGGCCGCGGCCGGTGACCTTCATAGCCGGGTATCACCCCGCTCGCGATAAGATGGTCACGGGTGTCGTAGTCGACCTGTTCAATCCATTGCGGATAGGAAGTCGCTCGCTCGAACGGCACGCAGTAGGTCACTGACCATTCCCTTGCGCCGTGCGCTGTTCCCAGTTTCTCCGTGTCCGGTATGGAAAAAGCGCCGAACTTAGATCGATCTCGAACCGATTCATCCGCTTGGCCGGCACTCGCGCGCGCGGCCAGGGCCTGAGACGCCGGGGACCCTGGCGCCGGCGCTTCGAAGCCTGCGGAAGGCGATCCAGCAGCGGAGCGGCTGAGGGCAGTCACACCGGAATAACGGCGGCTCGAGCCTTCCCGCCAGCTTGGTCCGGCATAGGGCGGCGCCACTGTGGGAGGCGGAGCGACCTTTTCCCGGAAAATGGCCAAGCCGATAACGCCGACGTCGGCTGGGCGACCGGTACGCGCGGCGTAGGACTGGAAAAGCGGCGCGAAGATGAAGGCGGCGACCTCGGTGTCAGACTTGCGCCATCCGGTCATGTCATAGGATTGGTGCGGACCGAGAACATAGCCCCGCTGGTCATAGGCCGCCGTTTCGCCGGTGATGATGTTGACGCCGTCGACCGACATCACCGCGAGCACGCGCCCATCGGTGTTGTTGACGACTCTCAGGCCATAGCGATCCCCAGGCTCGCCGGCGACGAACAGGCGTCTGTCATGCCGCCAGGTCCGCAGTGGCTGGCCCGTGTCGCGATCCACCACCTCAACATCCACCGGACTGGCCAGGGCCTTCGTCGACCCAACCAGCCCGATCAGCGCCACCGTGGCCGCCAGGATCATTCGGCGATGAAGGTGCGCCTTGGTCGCATCGATTGCCGTCATCCGCATCCCTGCTTGCCGTTCCAACGGGAGCTACGCGGTGGAGGCCAGGACGGGGTTAGACGCCTGAAGATTTATTCTCGGCGCTCAATCAATCGACGCGTCAGGTGGCCGCCTTAGTTCGCCTCAGATTTACGGGCCTTGGCGATGGCGGCGTTGAGCGCCTCCATGTCATCCCCGGCGAGGATCTTGTCGCCGACGACGAAGCCGGGCGTGCCGTCGAGCGCCAGCTTGTCGAACAGAGCATTGGTCCTGGCCAGTTGGGCCGTGTTTTCGGCATTCGGCGCGATATCGGCGGAGTGGGCGCCACTGGCCAGAGCGATTCTATCGACCGTTCCGTCTTGGAGCGGTTGAGTGGTCATGAACGTCCTGTAAAGGCCAAGGTAGTCGCCGCCGGCCTTCTTGACGGCCAGGGCGGCGTAGGCCGCATGCTCGGACGTCGCGCCAAAGATCGGCATCTCCTTGAATACGAAGCGGATGTCCGGATGGTCGTGGATGAGGGCCAGAAGCCTGGGCGCCATCGCTTCGCAGTGCGGGCAGCGATAGTCATAGAACTCAGTGACCGTGATTTTGCCGTTTGGGTTGGCCACGAAATCACGCGGGTCGCGCTCGATCGATGCGCGCAGGGCGGGCAACTGGGCTTCCGCCTTTTTCTGGGCGGCGGCGATGCGGGCATCCTCGTTGACCTGCAGCTGCTGGCTGGCCTCCTGCAGCACCTCCGGATGGGCCATGAGATAGGCCCGCACACGCTGGCCGAAGACGGCGTCGGAATCGGTCGCGGGGTGGCAGGCGGCGAGTGCGACAAGTCCCATGGCCGTTAGAACGAGGCGACGGATCATCCCTGCTGGGCCATCGTCTTCAGATCGTCTGGCGTCGGGTTTGACGACAGGATGATATCGGTCGCACGGCGCCACTCGGGAGAATCCTTCTTGAGCAGGATGCGGGCGCGTAGGGCGAACACTCGCGCATCCCTCTGCTGGCCCAGGTAGAAGTTCTGCTCGGCGGTGGCCAGCCGGGCCATGCCGCCCAGTCCCTTGCTGTCGTAGGCCTCGGCGATGAGCTGCCAGCCCAGAGCGTTATCCGGTTCGACAGAAAGGGCCTGCTTGACCTGATCAATCGCCGCATCGACCTGTTTTGGGTCGTTCAGAGCCAGAAGCGCCTGGCCGAGATTAATGCGCAGAAGGGGCGCGTCGGGCTTCAATTCCACCGATTTCCGGTGAGCCGGAACGGCGTCCTTGGCGCGGCCGGCCTCGAATAGCACCTGGCCCTTCAACTCCCAAAGGTAGGGATCGTTCGGCTGCTCGGCGATCAGCGCGTCGATGGCCTTCACCGCCTGATCGGTCTCGTTCTCTTTGTAGAGGGCAATGGCCCGTGCGTACCGGGCCGCGAAGCTGGTGTCACTTTCGGGATAGTCGATCAGGGTCTGGTAGGGGCCCATCATGAAGGCCTCGATCTTGGCCTTCATCAGATTGTGGGCGGCGATGGCTTCCGGAGAGTCCATGGCGCTGGCGTGCGGCTCCTTTTCTACGCGCACGCGCAGGGCCTCGATGCGGTCGTCGCTCAGCGGATGGTCGCGGAAATAGGGGAACTTGCGCTCGTCGTCGAAGACTTCCTGATAGCGGTAGTGGTCGAAGAAACTGACCAGCCCGCGGCCCGAATAGCCTGCCTTTTCCAGATAGGTGGCGGCGGCCTCATCGGCGCGCGACTCCTGCTCGCGTGAATAGCCAAGAACGCCCAGTTCGCCGAAATAGGTAGAGGAGAAGACAAGCGCCGCCGCGCCTTCGGGCGAGCCGGCCGCCGCCGCCAGAACGCCAAGGCCGATGCTCGCCAACATCGGTCCCAGCGCCGCCTTGGTGGCGGCTCCCGATCTGGCCACATGCCCGCCGGCCACGTGGCCGGTTTCATGGGCGATGACCCCCTCGAGTTGGTCTGGGGTGTCGGTCTTCAGGATGAGGCCGGTGTTGACGTAGATGTTGAGGCCCGATGTCGAGAAGGCGTTGAGCTCCTTGTCGCCGATAATGTGAATTTCGACCTTCTTGGGATCGAGACCGGCGGCGACGAAAATCGGATCCGCCTCCTGATGCAGGATGGCCTCGATCTCGGTGTCGCGAACGATCGAGATCGGTTCGTCCTGGGCAAGAGCCGCGCTGGCGCAGCTCGCCAGGATGATGGCGCCGAGGGCAAGGGCAGGGAGGCGGAAACTCAAAAGCATGCTTTCGTTTCGCCCCCGCCAGGCCAGACTAGCGGCTCATACGCTGCGACGCCACCAGCCGCGCCTGGGCGTGGATGGCGGATCGACGATCTCGGCGGGATCAGGCTCGGCCGGCGGCGGATTGTCCACGGCCAGCGTCACCGGCGGCGCTTCGGGCAGGATTTCGGCCAGAGCAGGCTGGACGATCGGCGGCGACGGCTCGCTGCCAGCGGTTTCCTCAACGGCAGCCGTTTCCGCCTGGGTCTCTGCGGGCGGCTCTGCACTTCCGCGGCGACGCCGGGGCTTGGCCGCCTTGGGCGGGGCGGGCTCAGGCAATTCCACCCAAACCTCATCTTCAACGGCCGGCGCCGGTTCGACCGCGGCCGAAACGAGGGCAGGTTCGGGCTCAGGCAGCTCCGACGGCTGCTTGGCCGGCAGCTGGGGTTCCGTCCGAAGCGCAGGGGCGGCGGACGGATCACGTTCCACCGGACCGCGCCATTCATATGGATCCTCGCCCGAGAGCCTTGCCGGCCACGACCAGCCATAAGCGTCGCCTGAGGTTTCCCGGGTCCGACGACCGCCGCGCCGTCCGCGACGACGGCGTCCTTGACCCTCGCCGGCGCTTTCTACTGACGGGGCGGCTTCGGCGGGAGCGTCAGGCCGGCGACCGCGCCGACGGCGCCGTCCGCGACGGGGGCCATCCTCTTCGCTGGCCGCGGCTTCGATCACCGGCTCGGCTTCGGCCGGCAGGTCGTCTTCCTCTTCCTCTTCGATTTCGAAATCGTCGTCGAAGTCCTGATCAGCCGTATCGGGCTCCGCGACCAGGGCGTCCGGCCGCTCAAAGGGCGTGCTCGACACCCGCTCGATCTGGTGCGCGGCGGCGCTGAGGGCCTCGTCCAGCACCACGTTGGCGAAGAGTCCGTGGTTTTGCGCCAGGCGGATGAGGGCGTCCCGCTTGTGATTGAGGACATAGAGGCCGGTTTCCTTGGAGGTGCGCAGCACCACTTCTCCGCCGCCGCGCATGGCTTCAACTTCAAGGGCGCGCAGGGCCCCCAGGGCGCTCGACGCGGCCGTGCGCTGACGACCCGTCCCGGCGCAGTGCGGGCAAACCTCGGTCGTTCCCTCGAGGATGCCTGTCCGCCGGCGCTGACGGCTGATCTCCATCAGGCCGAAGGATGAGATGCGGCCCATCTGAATGCGGGCCCGGTCCTGCGCCAGGCAATCCTTCAGCACCTTCTCGACCGCGCGGTTGTTCTTGGCCTCTTCCATGTCGATGAAGTCGATCACGATCAGGCCGGCGAGGTCGCGCAGGCGGAGCTGTCTGGCCGCCTCGGCGGCCGCCTCGACGTTGGTTTTCAGCGCGGTGGCCTCGACATTGCGCTCGCGCGTGGCCCGGCCGGAGTTGACGTCGATGGCGACCAGCGCCTCGGTCTGGTTGATCACCAGGTAGCCGCCGGACTTCAGCGGCACCGTCGGCGAATAGATCTGTGCCAGATGGTCTTCAACCTTGTAGGCGGCGAACAGAGGCGCGGCGCCGTGATAGTTCTGCACCTTTTTGGCCTGGGTCGGCATCAGCATGCGAATAAAGTCGCGGGCGTCGCGGTATCCGGCCTCGCCTTCGACCATCACCGCCTCGACGTCCTTGTCGAACATGTCGCGGATGGCCCGCTTCACCAGATCCTCCTCAGCGTAGATCAGCGCCGGCGCGATCGAGTGGAGAGTGGTGTCGCGGATGTTGCCCCAGGCGCGCGACAGATACTCATAGTCGCGCTTGATTTCGGCCTTGGTGCGTTTGGCTCCGGCCGTGCGCACGATCAGGCCCATGCCCTTTGGCACGGCCAGGTCCTGGACGATGGCGCGCAGGCGCTTGCGGTCGACCGCAGCGGTAATCTTGCGGCTGATGCCGCCGCCGCGATCGGTGTTGGGCATGAGCACGCAATAGCGGCCAGCCAGCGACAGATAGGTGGTGAGCGCCGCGCCCTTGTTGCCGCGTTCTTCCTTGACCACCTGCACCAGCATGATCTGCCGGCGCTTGATAACTTCCTGGATCTTGTAGCGCCGCATCATCCGGCGGCGGCGGCGCGCGACTTCCTCGTCGACCTCGTCATCCTCGCCGCCCAGGCTCTCGGACGCTTCGGCCTCGGTCGACGTTTCGTCGTCATCCTCCTCCTCGGCCGCGCGCAGCAGCGCTTCGCGGTCGGCGTGGGGGATCTGGTAATAATCGGAATGGATCTCGTTGAAGGCGAGGAACCCATGGCGATTGCCGCCATATTCGACGAACGCCGCCTGCAGGCTGGGTTCGACCCGGGTGACCTTGGCTAGATATATATTGCCGCGGAGCTGTTTGCGGGCGCGACTCTCGAAGTCGAAGGCTTCAATCTCGGAGCCGTTGAGCACCACCACCCGGGTTTCTTCCGGGTGGGCTGCATCGATCAGCATCTTCTTGGACATATTGGATAACTCCGGGGCGCCTGTCGGACGTAGAGTCCGGGCGCCGGCTGCGGGCGCGCACGCCGGCGAGCACGGCGGTCCAGCGGACGCCAATGGCGTCCTGGAGTTGGATCGGGCTCGAAAGGAAGGCGGCGCCGCCCATGGTTGTCGGTCTCTGGCTGCGCTCGCTTCTTCTGAAGAGAACGCGAATGGCGTGTTGCGCCTGCATCCGATGAAAGACGCTTGGCCTGACGCGGGGCGCGCAAACACGCCACGGAATGTCCGAGGACGACGATTGCGTAACACCAATGTATGGGACCGTTCGGCGAAAGGGAAGGAAAGCTTTAGGCAGAGCTGCGGCTTCTGGCCGCACCAGCGCTGCTCCGGCAAACGATTCCCTTAACTCTTTGTGCACAGCCCCGTCGCCATATGGCCCAGCGTTTTGCGCTTTGCGCGCCGCTTGGAGCTCAAGCCTTGCCGCTGCCCAAGACCCTGGGCCGAACCGCGCTCGTCATCTGGGCGCTGCTCGCCTTTGCGAGGCCGGCCCTGGCGCAGGGCGGCCAGGCCGGCATCGACGTTCGGATAGGCTATGGCGCGGATGCAACCCGTGTCGTGGTCGACAGCCCGGTCCCGGTGACGGGCCGGCGAGAAGAGGCCGGCTCCGACCAGGTGAACTACATGCTGCTCGGCCCCGACGCCGGCATTCTCCTCCAGGGGCGGGGCCACGGCCTGGTCAAAGCCTGGCGGCTCGACGCCGGGGAGGGAGGGTCGCGCCTCACGCTCGACCTCAACGGCAGGACCCGCATCGTGCGGACATTTGTGATCCCGCCCGGCGGCGAGAGCGCAATGTATCGCTATGTCATCGACCTTGCCCGCGCGGAGGATGTCGTGGTCAAGCCTCCAATGGCCATCGCCGCTGCGGCGCCGAGCGATCAACCCAGGGTCGAAGTCGCCGCCAGATCGTCAACAGTCATTCCCACCACGGTCACATCCGCGCCACCCGCCGTATCAACCCCGGAATCCAAGGTCGAGGTGACCGCCCGGTATCCGTTCCCCGAGACGCCCTGGTCAGATCAGTCTGCCCAGAAGCGCAAATCCTTCCCGTCCCGACCTTCCGAGCCGGAAGCGACGGCGGCCGCCAGAGACGGTGTCAGTGTGGTCGCCATCTCGCGCGTCCCAAGACGGACGGCGAGGCTCGTGCGCGAGCCGATCGACCAGCCTGTTCTCGCCCAGCTGTCGACGCATCCGCTTTCCGGGCCCTCTGACCGCGAGCGTCCGGCTCACCTCGCCCTGGCGGCGCGCAAGGTGATCGTCATCGACGCCGGCCACGGCGGCCACGATCCGGGCGCGCAGAGCGATGGCCAGAACGAAAAGGACATCACCCTCGCCGCCGCACTGCATCTTCGCCATCGGCTGCTGCGCGACGGCCGTTACCGGGTGGTGATGACCCGCAGTTCCGACGTCTTTGTGCCCCTCGAGACGCGGGTCAGCATCGCCCGTCGGGCCGGCGCCGACCTCTTCATCGCCCTCCACGCCGATTCCGCCGGCGACAACGATGCGACCCATGGGGCCAGCGTCTATACCTTGAGCGGTCACGGCGAGGCGCGAGTCAAGGAAGTGCTGACCGGCCACGAGTGGTTCAATCGCGCGGCGCCGCGCAATGATCCGGCGGTCAACGGCATCCTCCTGGACCTCACCCAGCGCAGCACCCTCAACCGGTCAAACGAATTCGCCCAGCTGCTCGTCGGACGCCTGAGCCGGAAGATCGATGTCCTGCCCAAGTCACACCGCGACGCCGGCTATTTCGTGCTCCTGGCGCCGGACGTTCCGGCCGTGCTGCTGGAGATGGGCTTCATCACCAGCCCCCAGGATGAGGCGCGGCTTACCAACCCCGCGCGCCGAAACGCCCTGATGGACATGGTCGGCGACGCCATCGACGACTATTTCCGCGGCGAGATGCGGGTGGCCGAGAACTGACAAACCCCAGGCGCTCCCCAGGCGCTCGACGTTGGCGCCCCGTAAGAACGGCGCTAGAGCGTGCATGCGGCGGAGAGGGCGTTCCGCGGAGGTCTGGCGGCGTTGCAGCTCTTTGGACGGCGAATTCCCCTAAGCGGGATGGCGCTCATTGGCCTGGTCGGGACGGCTGCCGTCTGCGCCGCGGTCTACACCGGCGTGCTCTTTGCCCAGATGCCGGACGCCAATGAGCTGGCCGATTTCCACCCGGCGACGGCGACCCGCGTCTACGCCTGGGACGGCACCCTGATCGGCGAGTTCTCCAGCGTGCGGCGCATCTATGTGCCCTATGATCAGATGCCGAACCGCCTCGTCCTCGCCTTCCTGGCGGCCGAGGATCACAGCTTCTTCGAGCACGGCGGGGTGGACGTCAATGGTATCGGCCGGGCGCTGATCAAGGACGCCTTCAATGCCCTGCAGGGCCGCCGGCCAGAGGGCGGCTCGACCATCACCCAGCAGGTGGCCAAGAACATCCTCCTCGACAATAAGGTCACCGTCGGTCGCAAGCTTCGCGAGGCGATCATCGCCGAGCGGTTGGAGCGAACGCTCTCCAAGCGCCAGATCCTCGAACTCTATCTCAACGACATCTGGCTGGGCTACCGCTCCTATGGCGTGGGCGCGGCGGCCTTTAACTACTTCGGCAAGGCGATCAGCGACCTTTCACTCGCCCAATGCGCCTATCTGGCGGCCCTGCCCAAGGGTCCTGACAACTACCAGCCGGTGCGCTTCAAGGCGGCCGCCATCCGCCGCCGCAACCTGATCCTGCAGAACATGGCGGATTACGGTTGGGTGACCCAGGCCGAGGCTGACGCCGCCAAGGCCGAGGACCTCGTCGTCCAGTCCGCACCGCTGCGCGCCAAATATCGCGACGCCGACTATTTCGTCGCCGAGGCCCGGCGCGAAGCCGGCGTACTACCCGATATCGGCGACAACATCGACGACGGCGGCTATTACATGCGCACCACGCTCGATCCGCGGCTGCAGACCGCGGCTCGCATCGCGCTGATGGACGGTCTGGAGACCTATGACCGCCGGCATGGCTGGCGCGGGGCCTGGGGCCACGTCGACATCGTTCCCGGCTGGCAGAAGGCGGCGCTGGCCGCGACGCCGCCCTCCGAGCGCATCGCCTGGAAGGCGGCGGTGGTCACCACCGCTTCGGGCGGGGACGTGCGGGTCCAGACCGCCGACGACAACACGCTCGGTCCGCTTCTCTCCAAGGACATCAACTGGGAACAGGCCGGCAAGGGACTCAAGCTCGGCGACCTGGTGTTCGTCGAGCCGGATGGCGCTGGCCACTTCCGCCTGCGCCAGATCCCGCAGGTCAATGGCGCTCTGGTGGCCATGGACCCCTACACCGGCCGGGTGCTGGCCATGGTCGGCGGCTACAGCTTTTCGCTCTCCAACTTCAACCGCGCGACCCAGGCCTACCGGCAGCCGGGATCCTCCTTCAAGCCGTTCGTCTATGCCACGGCCCTGGAAAGCGGCCAGTTCACGCCCGCCAGCATCGTCCTCGACGCCCCCATCAGCCTGCCGGGATTCGGCGGCCAGACGTGGCGCCCGGAAAACTACGAGCGCAAGTTCCTGGGCCCGCTGGTCTTCCGCCGTGGCCTCGAGCTGTCGCTCAACACCATGACCGTGCGCATCGCCATGCAGGTGGGCATGCGCCGCATCATCGACACCGCCAAGCGGTTCGGCGTCGTCGACCACATGGATCCGGATCTGGCCATGGCGCTGGGGGCAGGCGAAACCACGCCCTTCCGCATGACCGCCGCCTATTCCAGCTTCGTCAACGGCGGGCGCAAGATCTCCCCGCACCTCATCTCCGAAGTCGAGGACCGCGACGGCAAGGTGGTGTGGCGCGCCGACACCCGCGAGTGTCCGGACTGCGAGAACGCCTTCACCGGCGGCGATGGCCCGGACCTCGCCTACGCCGGCCAGCAGCTGATCGACCCGATCACCGCCTACCAGATCGACACCATGCTCGAAGGCGTGGTCATCCGCGGCACCGGCGCCCAGGCCAGCGTCCTTGGTCGCCCGATCGGCGGCAAGACCGGCACCACCAATGATTTCCGCAGCGCCTGGTTCATGGGCTTCTCGCCCCAGATCGTGGTCGGCACCTTCGTCGGCTTCGACGACAACCGCTCGCTGGGCAAGGGCGAGACCGGGGCCGTGGCCGCCCTGCCGATCTTCATCGAATTCATGCAGGAAGCCCTCAAGAGCTATCCGGTAATGGACTTCCGCGCGCCGCCCGGAACCAAGTTCGCCCAGATCGGGCCCAACCGCGAAGCCTTCCGTCCCGGCACTGAGCCGCATGCGATCGTCCAGATGGCCGCGCGGCCAGCGACGAGCGCCGTCATGGCCCCGCCACCGCCGCCGGGGGCGCCAGCGGCCGACCGGCCGCGACCGGGCGAAGGGACCGACGCCAAGGGATTGTATTAGCGGGCAGAGCCGCCTATCTGGCGCACCCACAGCAAATCAGGGAAGTCCTCTCCATGCGTGCGGATATCGAAGGCGCCGCGGCCGATATCGAGCAGTCCGTCGGGCTGCTCAGGAGGCGTCTTTGACTGGGATGTCGCCCTCCGCCGCCTGGATGAACTGAACGCCCGGGTCGAGGACCCGAGCCTGTGGAACGACGGCGCGGCGGCCCAGGTCCTGATGCGCGAGCGCACGCACCTTGCCGACCGGGTCGAGGCCGTCAGGCGGCTGGAGAAGGAGCTCTCCGACGGCCTGGAGTTCGCCGAGCTCGCCGAGAGCGAGGGCGATGTCGCCTCCCTCGATGATGTCGCCGCCCAGCTCAAGGCGCTCAAGGATGTGGCCGCCCGGGCCGAACTCGAAGCCCTGCTCTCCGGCGAGGCGGACGGCGATGACGCCTACCTGGAGGTCAACGCGGGGGCCGGAGGCACCGAATCCAACGACTGGGCGGCCATGCTGCTGCGCATGTACGCCCGCTGGGCCGCGGCTCACGGCCATGAGGTCGAGTTCATCGAGGAGACGGCGGGCGAACAGGCCGGCGTCAAGTCGGCCACGGTCAAGGTCCAGGGCCACAACGCCTACGGCTGGCTGAAGACCGAGGCCGGCGTCCACCGACTGGTGCGGATCTCGCCATTCGACGCGGCCGCCAAGCGCCACACCAGCTTCGCCTCGGTGTGGGTCTATCCGGTGATCGACGACACCATCGACATCGACATAAACCCCGGTGACGTTCGCACCGACACCTACCGGGCCAGCGGGGCCGGCGGCCAGCACGTCAACAAGACCGACTCGGCGGTGCGCCTCACCCACATCCCCACCGGTATCGTCGTCGCCTGCCAGACCCAGCGCTCGCAGCACCGCAACCGCGACGAGGCCTGGAAGATGCTGCGCGCCCGTCTCTACGAGCTCGAGCTGCAGAAGCGCGAGGCCGCCGCCCAGGCCGTCGAGGACCAGAAGTCGGACATCGGCTGGGGCCACCAGATCCGCTCCTACGTCCTGCAGCCTTATCAGATGGTCAAGGACCTTAGGACCGAGGTCGAAACCTCCGACACCGCCGGCGTGCTGGACGGCGATCTCGACCGGTTCATGGCCGCATCACTGGCCCAGCGTGTGGGCGCGACACGGGACTAGGAGCGCAATCCCCATTGCGGGTGGGAGTCCCGCGCCCGACGAGGCGCTTACGCAGAGGAGGGTCAATTAGCCCGCTCGCGCCTCGGCTTCCGGCCAGGGGCGCGCGGGCGTGGAGAGAATAAGAAGGCGAGCTGAGCCCGTGGAACTTTGGAACGAAACCGCCTAGCTTGCGAGGAGTTACTATTCCTGCGGCCGCGCTGGCGGCCGCCGCCGCATGGAGCGGGGCGATGAGCGAACCCTCGCAAGAACAACCCAAGATCGACATCGGTGAGGAGCAGGCCCGCGGCGCCCAGAGGGTCGGCCTCATCTGGATGCTCGTCGCCTCCCTGGTGGTGGTTATCTTCGTGATGGCGCTTGTCCTGGCCTACTTTGCCGGCAGCCTGCATCAGGCCAACAGCCAAGGCGGACCCGGGGCCATTCCCAAGGCCGACGCCGCCAATTTCCACACGCCCGGCTGAGGCCGTCGACAGAGGGGTCGGCGTGTGCTTTTTCCTTCCTCGATAAGGGGAGGGAAGCTTTCATGAAATTCGCCGCCGCAGGTCTGGCGGGCCTGCTTCTGGCTTCGGCCACCATAGCCGCAGACCGGCCTGCCACAGTCCTCACGCCGCCCGACCTCTTCGCCCTGCAATACGCCGCCGACCCGGAGATTCGCGCCGACGGCCGCGAGATCGCCTATGTGCGCATCGTCAACGACTCCTTGGCCGATCGCGAGCGCCGCTCGATCTGGCTGATCGATGTCGACAGCGGCGCCCAGACGCCGCTTGGCGTCGGTGATTCAGCCTCGCCGCGCTGGTCGCCCACCGGCGATCGCCTCGCCTACATCGCCGCCGACGAGAACCATCATGCCCAGCTGTGGGTCAAATGGCTGGCGAGCGGGGCGGCCGCCAAGATCGCCGACCTGCTGAGCGCGCCCTCCGACCTCGCCTGGTCGCCGGACGGGCGCGGCATCGCCTTTTCGATGCTGGTCGAGGAGCGGCCGATGACCCTGAGCGCGCCCCTTCCAAAGCCCGAAGGCGCCCATTGGGCCGAGCCGCTCAAGGTGATCAGCGAGTTGCACTACCGTCAGGACGGCGAGGGCTACCTCAAGCCCGGCTATCGCCAGCTCTTCGTCGTCGCCGCAGACGGCGGCGCCCCGCGCCAGCTGACCTTCGGCAAATTCGACTCCGATGGGACCGTTTCCTGGACGCCCGACGGCCGCACGATCGTCTTTTCCTCCGGCCGCGAGAAGGACTGGGAGCACGACCCGCTCGCCTCCAGGATCTGGGCGCTCGACGTCGCCGGCGGCGAGCTCACCGCGCTCACCTCGCAGCACGGACCCTCCGGCGCCCCGGCCGTGTCGCCCGATGGCCGCCAGATCGCCTGGGTCGGCTTCGAAGACCTGGTCAAGGGCTATCAGAACGCCCAGCTGTGGGTCATGAACCGTGACGGCTCGGGCCTGAGATCCCTTACCGCCGGTTTGGATCGGTCGGTCGGGCGACCGCGCTGGGCGGGCGATGGCAAGTCGATCTTCGTCGCCTTTGGCGATCACGGCGCCACCAGGATCGCCCGCGTCGGCCTCGACGGCCGCAGGGAGACGGTGGCGGACAACCTCGGCGGCTCCGAGCCTGACCGGCCCTACAATGGCGGCTCCTACACCGTCAGCGCAAACGGGACGGCGGCCTTTACCCTGGGCGCGGTCGACCATCCATCCGACGTCGGCCTCTCCCGTGGCGGCCAGGTCCGGCGCCTCACCAACCTCAACGCCGGCCTCTTCGAGGGCAAGACCCTCGCCAGGGTCGAGCCGCTCGCCGTCGTCTCCTCGGTCGACAAGCGGCCGATCGATGCCTGGATCATCACCCCGCCCGCTTTCGATCCGGCCCGCAAATATCCCCTGATCCTCGAGATCCATGGCGGCCCCTTCGCCGCCTACGGCCCGAGCTTCGCCTCCGAGCTGCAGCTCTACGCCGCCGCCGGCTATGTCGTGGTCTACGCCAACCCGCGCGGCTCGACCTCCTACGGCGAGGCCTTCGCCGACCTCATCGACAAGAATTATCCGAGCCAGGATTATGACGATCTGATGAGCGTGGTCGACGCCGCCATCGCCAAAGGCTCCGTCGATCCGAACAACCTGTACGTGACCGGAGGATCGGGCGGCGGCCTGCTCACAGCCTGGATCGTCGGCAAGACGAACCGCTTCCGCGCCGCCGTCACCCAAAAACCGGTGATCGACTGGACGAGCGAGGTGCTCACCGTCGACGTCTACGCCTTCATGGCCAAGTACTGGTTCGGCAAGATGCCGTGGGAGGATCCCGACTTCTACTGGCGCCGCTCGCCGCTCTCGCTCGTCGGCAATGTCACCACCCCGACCATGGTCATGGTCGGCGAGGAGGATCACCGAACCCCGCCCAGCGAAGCCGAACAGTTCTTCCAGGCCCTGCAACTGCGCTCGGTTCCCACCGTCCTGGTGCGCGTACCGGGCGCCTCACATGAGACTCTGGCCGACCGGCCCTCGCAGGAGGCGGCCGAGGTCAACGCCATCCTCGCCTGGTTCGGCGAGCACCGCGCGCCTGGCTAGGCCATGAGCTCATGAGCTCATGAGCGTGGGACGGCCGAGCCCGCCTGCGGGGCAATGCCTGCCGTGAGATTGCGAAGGCCCGCGCGCGTGCGTTTGCGCGGCGCTAGAGCGCCATCTGCACGCCCATCTCCACGACCCGGCCGGGGGGAATGGCGAACACCTCGCTGGGATCGGCGCTGTTGCGGGCCAGCGCCAGGAAGATGCGGTCTAGGATGCGGGGCACGCCATGCTCGCGGCCGGCCACGAACGAGCGCCGGCCGAGGAAATAGGAGACTCGCAACGACTCGAGCGAGAGGCCGGGGATGTTCAGTCTCGCCAACGCACTCGGCACATTGGGCCGCTCCATGAAGCCGAACGCCAGGCTCACCTGCACGAAGGCGTCGCTGATGCGCTTGAAGCTTGCCCGGTCGGAATCGGCCACCCTGGGTTCATCGGCCGTGCGCACGGTGACGATGATGTTCTGGGCGTGCAGCGCACCGTTGTGTTTGAGGTTGTGCAACAGGGCGCCCGGGGTCAGGTCGGGCTCGGCGGTCAGATAGACTGCAACGCCGCTCACCATGTGCCGCGGCTTGCGGGCCAGGGAGCTGAGGAAGTCGGCCAGGGAAATGCGGTCGCGGCGCGCCTTGGCGGTAACGATCGCGCTCCCTCTCAGCCACGCGTAGATGACTACCATCCCCGTCGCGGCGATGGCCAGCGGCGCCCAACCGCCTGAAACCAGTTTCAGGGAATTCGCCGAGACCAGGCTCAGGTCGACGATCAGCAGGGGTCCGATCAGCAGACCCGTGCGCCAAACGGGCCATTTCCACAGCTGGCGCACCACGATGCTCGCCAGGGCCGTGTCGACCAGCATGGTTCCGGTGACCGCCAGGCCATAGGCGTTAGCCAGGGCCTGCGAGCTCTTGAAGACTCCGACCAGAAGGATGACGCCCGCCATCAACAGCAGATTGACCGTCGGCACATAGATCTGTCCGGCTTCCGTCTCCGACGTGCGTCTGACGTTGAGCCGCGGGAGCATGCCCAGCTGCATGGCCGCGCTCGACATGGAATAGGCCCCGCTGATCACCGCCTGGCTGGCGATGACGGTCGCGGCCATGGCCAGCAGCACCAGCGGCACACGCAGCGCCTCTGGAGCCAGGAGAAAGAACCAGTCCTGGTCAGCGATCCCACGACCTCCGACAAGCGTCCTCAGCGCCAGAGCGCCTTGTCCGAAATAGTTGAGGATCAAGGCCGGAAACACGACCGCCAGCCACGACGCCCGGATCGGACCACGTCCGAAGTGGCCCATGTCAAGATAGAGCGCCTCGGCTCCAGTGACGGTGAGAGACACCGAACCCAGAACGAACAATCCGATCAGGCCGTGACTGATGAGAAAGGCGATGCCCCAGGTCGGACTGAGCGCCAGGAATATCCGTGGCGCGTCGCCCAGGTGCAGGACGCCAAGGGCGGCGATGGACACAAACCAGACGAGGCAGATCGGGCCGAACCACGCGCCCACCTTTCCGGTGCCCCGCGACTGGATCATGAACAACAGGATGAGGATGAAGAGGGTGATGAAGATGCTGGTCGAGATCGTCATGCCCGCCAGCCCCGGCACGGTCCTCAGGCCTTCGACCGCCGACATCACGGAAATCGCCGGGGTGATGATGGCGTCGCCATAGAACAGGGCGGTTCCAGCCACGCCCAGCGCCAGGACCACCGCCGTCCTGCGGCCGAGCGCGCTCTGGGCCAGAGCCATCAGTGCAAGAATGCCGCCTTCCCCGCGGTTATCCGCCCGCATCATCAGGGTCACATATTTTAGGGTGACCACAATCATCAGGGCCCAGAACGCCAGTGAGACGACTCCCAGGATCTCCGGGGCGCCCACCGGCCCCCTGGCGGCCTGGCTGATCGCAGTCTTGAAGCCATAGATCGGGCTGGTGCCTATGTCGCCGAACACCACCCCGACCGAGCCCAGCATGAGAGTCCCGAACCGGCGGCGCGGCCCAGAGACGCCTGCGACGTCCGACCCCGCGGCCATCAGGCCGCTCTCCAGGGAGAAATTGCGATGCTGTTGGCGGCGTTCCTGGACAAGACCAGCTAGGGTTATGACGGTCCGGCCGCGAAGGCCATAGCAACTGGGGCGCCGGAGTTGAACGCTGGAAAATCGAATGCCAGGCTGTGGCTCGCCCTGGCCATGCTCGGCGCCTGCTCCCAGGCCCCGACAGGCGCGAGCCAACCAGCGGGCGGAACGCCGCTGACGGACGCCTTCCTGGCGGCCTACGGAAAACCTCCACCGTACGAGACGATCGACGACAGCGGCGATCACGTCACCTACACGCCCCAGGCGCTCGAGGACGTCGCGGCTGGCGTTGTCGCCCTGATCTCCAAGGGCGAGATCGTCGACGGCTGCTATGCCTGCGGCGGGAGCCTGAGCATCGACTATTTGAGACACGACGCGGCCGGCTATCACCGCCTCGGCTCATGGCCCGATTTCGCCGGCAAGGGCCAGTCCGGCAAGGCGCTGCCCTGGATCCTCCGCACCGACATCGACAACGGCCCGACCCTGGTGACGACCAGGGACCAGAGGGATCCGGCCTGTTCCGCCACCTTGCAGGAGCTGATCACCCTGACGCCGACCAGGCCGGTGAAGATCGCCACGGTCGTGGTCGCCACCGCCCTCGCGCCCGAGGCGCCGGGAAAGGTCGGGCCGCATGTCGAGGGCAAGCTTGTGCCGGTCGAACGCGGCAAGCGGTTTGCCATCATCCTGACCGGCTCGGAGTCCGTCCGCCAGGTCTATGTCCGCCAAGGCGAAGTCTTCACCACCCGAGACGGCGGCGCGACCGGCTGCTGACGGACGAGAAGCGGAAACGCCCGTTGCGCTCAGCCTCGCCGACGTGCGCAATGGGTCGAACAAGCACGGGGGCGAGATTGAGCGAATTTGCCACCCTGTCCCACCGCCGACGCCTGAGGTTCTGGGGCTGGGGCTATCAGGATGAGGATCTGTCGCCCGAGGAGGCCGCGCGCATCCGCGCCTCGGCCGCCAGGGCGATCGGCCATGCGCCCGACGAGATTGCGCCGCCGGTGGAAGCGGACTTCGACCTGCCGGCGCCGCGCGCGACCGCGCCCAAGGCCCTGGCCTCGATGGTCTCGGCCACGCCCTACGACCGTCTGACCCACGCCCTCGGCAAGTCGTTCGGCGACATCGTCCGCATGCGCATGCGCCGGATCGACCATGCGCCGGACCTGGTGGCCTTCCCGAAAACGCCGGAGGACGTCGCTGGCCTGCTCGATTGGGCCTCGTCGGACAACCTCGCGGTCGTCCCCTTCGGCGGCGGCTCCAGCGTGGCCGGCGGCATCGAGCCGGACGTCGGCGATTCCTATGCCGGCAGCCTGGTAATCGACACCCAGTTCATGAACCGGGTCGTCGAGATCGACCGCGTCAGCCGCGCCGCGCGCATCCAGGGCGGCGCCCTCGGGCCCGAGATCGAGGCGCAGCTGCGCCCGCATGGGCTGACGCTGCGCCACTTCCCGCAGAGCTTCCAGATCTCGACCCTTGGCGGCTGGATCGCCACCCGCAGCGGCGGCCATTTCGCCTCGCTCTACACCCACATCGACGACTTCGTGGAATCGACGACGACGGTGACGCCGGCGGGCGTTCTCGAGACCCGCCGCCTGCCGGGGTCCGGCGCCGGCCCCTCGCCGGACCGGATGATGATCGGCTCGGAGGGCGTGCTCGGCGTCATCGTCGAGGCCTGGATGCGCCTGCAGGACCGGCCCACCCGCCAGGCCTCGGCCAGCGTCGCCTTTCCCTCGATGGGTCAGGCCGCCGCCGCCGTGCGCGCCCTGACCCAGGCGGGGCTCTACCCCAGCAACTGCCGCCTGCTCGACCCGGCGGAGTCAGCCGCCAACGGGGTGGGCGAGGGAACTTCCGCGATCCTGGTCCTGGGGTTCGAAACCGCCGACCGTCCGCTGGACGCCTGGATGGGGCGCGCGCTCGAGCTTGCCGCCGACCACGGCGGGACCTGGGACAGGGAAGCCGTCGCCGCCCAGCTCGCCCCCGCCTCCGAGGCGCCCAGCCCGGCGACACGCCGTGACGGCGCGGCCGGCCAGTGGCGCAACGCCTTCATCCGCATGCCCTATGGCCGCAACCTCTCCGTGGGGCTGGGCCTGATCGGCGACACCTTCGAGACCGCGATCACCTGGGATCGCTTCGAGAGCTTCTACGAGGCGGTGCGCGAGCGCTCGGCCAAGGCGATCGGCGAGATCTGCGGCCACGAGACGCGCATCTCCTGCCGCTTCACCCATGTCTATCCGGACGGGCCGGCGCCCTATTTCTCCTACTCAGGCGTCGGCACGCATGAAGGCAGGCTCGAGGATTCGCTCGCCCGCTGGCGCGACATCAAGGCCGCGACGAACGAGATCACTGTCTCACTGGGCGGCACGGTCACCCACCATCATGCTGTCGGGCGCGACCACAGGCCCGGCTACGAGCAGCAGATCCCGCCGCTCTTCCGCGCCGCGCTCGCCGCCGCCAAGACCGCCCTTGATCCCGCCGGCGTGATGAACCCCGGCGTCCTCATCGACCCCGCCGGCCGCAAGGTCGGGCAAAGGGGCGTGTTGGGAGGGGCCTGACGGACTTATCCGCCTGCTTGCGGTGGACGCTCCTGAGATTCGCCCTTCGATCAGCGCGCGGTCGCCTCATCGTAGAACCTCGCGAGGTCGGCCTTCATCTGCGTCAGCGCCTGCGGGTTCAGATAGACCATGTGGCCCGACGGATAATAGGCGAAGCGCACGTGGTCCTTGACCTGCGGGTCGAGCTCCATGTGGCCGAGGTCGTACTCGGTGCCGAAGAACGGCGTCGCCAGGTCGTAGATGCCGTTCAGCGAATAGACCAGCAGGTGCGGGTTCTGGCGCATGGCGGCGCTGAGATCGAGCGCCACGTCGGCCTGGGTCTCTTCGTAGGCGCTGCGCGAGCCGGGCGGCCGGTGTTTGAAATCCCACTGCGTGCCGCTCGAATAATAGGTCGGCCGGTAGGACATGTCGGTGTGGAAATCGAGTTCGCTCGTCAGATAGTGGTGGAAGGCCGAGACGAAGGCCCCGGTGATGCCGGTGTCTGAGGGATCGTACGAAGGGGTCTCGCCGGCCGCATCGGTATCCTCGCCGGTGAAGCGGTCGTCATAGCGGCCGAGCGTCAGGCGCTGGTCGCGCAGCAGCTCCTTGCGGAAGCGCGAGGCCGAGACGCGCAGGTTGCTCTCGAGGATGTAGTCGACCGGCAGGCCGGTGTAGGCGCTCATCTTCTGGGCGATGGCGGTGCGGGTCGCGGGGTCCAGGTCCTGACCCTCCGCCAGGGCCGCGGCATAGGGCCCGCGCGCCCACTGCCGCACCTCGCGCAGGAAGGCCGGAATGTCTGTCGGCGCCGGATTGAGGCGGTTGTGATAGGCCGCCGCCGCCGCATAGCTCGGCAGATAATTGACCACTTCCTGGTCGAAGCCTGGATCGCGCCGGCCGTAATTGAGAATCGAGGAGAGCAGGATCACGCCGTTGAGCTGCACCCCGTCTTCCTGCAGCTTGTAGGAGAGGCCGGCCGAGCGTGTGGTGCCGTAGGATTCGCCGAAGATGAACTTGGGCGAATTCCAGCGGTCGTTGATCGTCAGATAGCGTTCGATGCCGCGGGCGAAGGCGTCGATGTCCTGGTCCGTGCCCCAGAAGGCGGAGAGCTTGGTGTCGCCCACCGGCCGGGAGAAGCCGGCCCCGACCGCGTCGAGGAACACCAGGTCGGATTTGTCGAGCAGGCTGTCGTTGTTGTTGACCAGCTCATAGGGCGCGTTGTGCGTGGCGTTCGGAGAATCCGTCACCACCCGCACCGGGCTCAGCGAGCCCATGTGCAGCCAGACGGTCGAGGAGCCGGGGCCGCCGTTGTAGAAGAATGTCACCGGCCGCGGCGAGCCGTGGCCCTCGCCGGCCGTGTAGGCGACATAGAACATGCTGGCGGTCGGCTTGCCCTCGTCATCGCGCAGGGTGAGCGTGCCGGCGGTGGCGGTGTAGGGGATCGTCCGGCCGCCGATTTCGGCCGTGTGATGGGTGACGCTCCTCACCTCGACGATGGGCGCCAGGGCGATGTCGGAATCGGACAGGGCGCGGCAGCCAGCGCGGGCGGCGCGCACATCGCCATGTTCGGCCCCGGCTTCGCCGGCCAGCTTGTCGCATTCCGAGTCCGGATGAAGATTTTCCGGCCGCGGGGTCTCATGTCCCGCCACGGCGGCCGGGGGAGGGGCCGCGCGGCGCCCAGGCTCATCGGGCCGGGCGCGCTGGACCGCCATCGAGGCGTCGGGACCGGTCGTCTGGGCGAAGGCGGAGGCGGTCAGCGACCAGCTGGAAAGCGCCAGGGCGCTGGCGAGGCAAAGCAGTTGAGCGCGCACGTTTAAATCCCCAGTCCCATGTGATGAACGAGGCAAACCCTAGGCGTCCGTGCGCACCCGGATCAAGGGCGGGAGCTGCCTTGAGAGCATGTTTTCAGGAATGTCCTGGCGATTTCGCGACACACCTCTCAGTGCACCAACGGCTTTGATATATTGGTGGAAAATTGTGACTCCGCTGACACACTGGGCGGCAAAAGCGCCGGCGGTGCGAGATTTGCATGACCTCGCCACTGCGACCTTTCCCTTGCCCGCTCGCTAGCGGCGCCCATAGGGTGAAACGCAGACTTGGGGGCATGGCCTGGCCCATGACCGACATCTTCATCTCCTACGCCCGCTCAACCGAAACCCAGGCGAGTGCCATGGCCGAGGCCTTGCGCGCGCAAGGTTATGGCGTGTGGCGCGATGACCAACTTCCCGCCCATCGCGCCTACGGCGACGTAATCGAGGAACGATTGCGGGGGGCCGCGGCCGTGGTGGTCATCTGGTCAGCGGAGGCCGTCACCTCCCATTGGGTCAGGGCCGAGGCCAATGTCGCCCGGGAGGCCGGCACGCTCGTTCAGCTCCGCGTCGACGACACAACTCCGCCATTGCCCTTCAACGAGATTCATTGCGCCCAGATGATGGGCTGGAACGGCGAGACCGATTCAGCCGGCTGGCTGAAGGTTCTCGACAGTATCGCCGAACTGGTCGGAGGGCCCCGCCCCGTTGCGGCGCCCGCGACGGCGGCGACGAGGACCGCCGCTCGGATGCCCGGGAAGCCCTCGATCTGCGTCCTGCCCTTCGCCAACATGAGCGGCGATCCCGACCAGGAATATTTCTCTGATGGGATCAGCGAGGACATCATCACCGACCTTTCCAAGGTCTCGGCCCTGTCGGTGACCGCCCGCAACACCGCCTTTACCTTCAAAGGCAAGAGCGTGAAGGTCCCCGACTTGGCGCGGGAGCTAGGCGTCAGCCACGTCCTCGAAGGCAGCGTGCGCAAGGCCGGAAATCGCCTGCGGATCACCGCCCAACTGGTCGATGGCATAAGCGGCGATCATGTCTGGGCCGAGCGCTGGGACCGGGACCTCACCGACATCTTCGCGCTGCAGGACGAGATCGGCGAAGCCATCGTCGGGGCAATGAAACTCAAGTTGTTGCCGGAGGAAAAGAAGGCGATCGAACAGCGCGGCACAGGCAACGTCGACGCTTACAATCTCTTTCTCATGGCCCGGCGCCTACTGATCGGCGGCAACCGCAGCGACGCCCGGTTCAATGAGACCGTGCTGCGGCTATGCCGCCGAGCCACCGAGATCGACCCGAACTATGCTCAGGCCTGGGCCCTCCAGGCCCTCGCGGAGACCGATTTGCATTTCGCGGGCGGCAAGCCCGACGACGGCTTGGCGGCCGCGGAACGCGCCATCGCCATCGATCCGGCCCTGGGGGAGGCCCGCGCGGTCAGGGCCCGGCATCTCTTGAGGCTCGGTCGGCACGACGAGGCCGTCGGCGAGATGGCACTCGCGCTGCGTCTGGACCCGGAGTCCTACGAAGTGAACATGAGCGCCGGTTTGCTCAGTCTTCGCGGCCGCGCTTTCACCGACGCCATAGCCCACTACGAAAAGGCGACTGCGCTCGAGACGACGTCGGTGGGCGGACCGGGGATGCTGATCACCTGCTACAACGCCATCGGCGATGCCGAGAACGCGCGCCGCGTGGCCACGATCGCTCTGGAGCGGGCCGAGCAGGCGACGGCGCTCGATCCCACCAACGCCCCGGTCATGGGCTTCGCGGTGAGCGCCCTGTCCACGCTCGGTGAAACCGAACGGGCCAGGGAGTGGATGGATCGCGCCCTCCTCATCGATCCGGACAACATGGAGATGCGCTATAACTTCGCATGTGCCCGGAGCGCGGCGCTGGGCGATGTCGAAGGCGCCGTCGAGCTTCTGGCCGCCTACTTCGAGACAGCCAGGGCCGGCGACGTAAGTTTCGCTAGGGCCGACCCCGACCTCGATAAGATCCGCCAGGATCCGCGGTTCGAGGCCATGATCGCCGCCGCCGAGAGGCGGCTGGCGCCCGCGAGCCCGGCCGACCGGCTTGGGGCTTAGAGGCCGCGCACGATCCCTTGCCTCGGTCTTGGGACGGCTCCGGCCGGCGCCTGTTAAGCGGCCTTTGGCCTCGATCGCATGGCGGTCCAACCACGTGACCAGATACTCGGCTCCAGCCGGAGGCTGAGGCCGCCGCTGGTTAGGCGGCGATCGCCGCGCGCCGTTCTCCCAACCACGCCCAGCGCGGATCGGGTGCTCTCCCATGACATTGTACATCGTATTGGCAACGAAGGCCGCCGCGATCCCGCTTTCGGGATGGGCGAACGCCAGTCGGCCGCCCGCCCCGTCGTGACCGAAGGATCCCCCGCCCAGTGCGGCGGTGGAATCGGCCGGCAACTGGAAGTCCATGCGCCGCGCCGAAGGCCTCGCGCACGCCCTCGTAGCCCCGCGCTGCATATCCGCCGACGTTCATGTCGCTCTCCAATTCGTCGCCGGTGGGCGACAGGGGCTTCTCGGCCTCTAGCATCGCCCTTCCGCGTGACCAAAGGGCGTTGATGGGCGGTCCTTCGCTTCCGCTGGCGCACGAGCGCCGGCGGTTCGGCTATCGGCGCCTGACTCGCAATCCAGCTAGGCGGAAACCGATTGAACTCTGGCGAGCAACCGTCGGCCCTCTTGGTTGTTAGAGTCCATAGTTTTGCAGCGGGGTCGGCGTGGTGGACAAGCAGCGCGTCCTGATCGTGGAGGACGAGGCGCCCTTGCAGCGGTTGCTCCTCGATGCGTTGGAAGAAGCTGGCTTCTCGGTGACCCTGAGCGCCACTAGCGGGGACGCCATCGAGCATCTCGAACAGGACCCGACATACGTCGCGCTCGTGACCGACATCCAACTTTCACCGTCGGGCGCGACAGGCTGGGATGTCGCCCGACGAGCGCGCGAGTTGGAGGGGTCGTTGCCGGTGATCTATATGACGGGAGCCGCAGCCGCCGATTGGCCATCGAACGGCGTACCGAATAGCATCCTCGTCACCAAGCCGTTCGCGCCGGCGCAGATCGTCACGGCGATTTCACAACTCCTCAATACCGGGAACCCAACTGGCTCTTGAGCAGTGTCCGGTTTGGGTGGTGAGCTCAATCGGCGACTGCAACACGCTACTTTTTCGTCGGAGAAGGAGCGTGGGTGATGGAGCAGCGGCGTCGCATCTACTACTCGGCGGCCCAGCGGGTTGAGATTTGGGATCGCCGGCAGGCTGGCGAGTCGATGAGTTCGATCGGGCGGCGGTTCGCGGCATGTGACACCACCCGGCAATTCCCCACCCTGTGGACGGGTGCGGCGACCTCGCTACATTGGCGAGTCAAACGTTCTGGCCCGCGTTCCATGGGTCGCCGGATACGGTTCCAGAGGGCCCTGAATGTCGACGCCGGACCTCACCACCCTGCGCGCGGACCGCGCCTTCTTCGGTCACCCGCGCGGCATGGGCTATCTCGCCTTCACCGAGGTGTGGGTCGCCTTTTCCTACTACGGCATGCAGTCGCTGCTGGTGCTCTACATGACCGGCTATCTGCTGCAGCCGGGCCATATCGAACACATCCTGGGCTTCCGCGCCTTCCGCGCCGTCCTGGCGCCGGTCTACGGCCACGTCAGCGGCCAGGCCCTGGCCTCCGCCATCACCGGCCTCTACGGGGCGCTCGCCTTCGGCACGCCGCTCGTCGGCGGCCTGATCGCCGACCGCTGGCTCGGCCGGACGCGCTCGATCATCGCCGGATCGGTGCTGATGACCACAGGTCATTTCCTGATGGCCTTCGACGGCAGCTTCCTGCTGGCGCTGGCTTGCCTGGTCACGGGTACGGGCCTGGCCGGCGTGATGAAGGCTCAGGTGGGCGGCCTCTATGCGCCGGGCGACCTGCGGCGCGCCGACGCCTTCCAGATCTATACTCTGGTGGTGCAGCTGGCCGTGATCGCCGCGCCGATCGTCT
>DASXCH010000200.1:0-2591 GCA_036491275.1 Caulobacteraceae bacterium | reverse complement strand
GGCTCGGCGCCGCCACGACCGTGTCGTAGAAGCCGAACTGCGCCTGAAAGACCTTCAGCTTTCGCCCCGCCATCTAGGCCGCTCCCCCGCCCGCACGGCTGAGCAGTTCCACCGTACGCGGGTCGTGCTCGCCGCCGCACCATCGCTCCAGCGCCGCCTGATATGGCCCCTCCGGGCCGGCGATGGCGAAGAGGGTCATGGAGGAGCAGAATTTCACGTCATCCGGCGAGCCGAACAGCGCTTTCAGTGTGGCGGCCGGACTTGCCATCACAGCCGCCACCGCAGTGTCCAACCTCGGACCGAGCACGGGATGCTGCAGGTAGGCCGTCGCCTCGGCCAGGCCTGAAAGCCCGTAGAACTGCGCCGTTGGCGAATGACCCAGGCCTTTCAGCTGCGGGAAGACGAACCACATCCAGTGGGTTCGCTTGCGCCCGGTGCGCAGCTCCTCGCACGCCGCAGCGAACACGCCCGCCTGGGCGCTGACAAATCGCGCCAAATCGAACGGGTCGCCGCTCATCGAACGGCCCCGGCTTATTTGGCGTGACGGTCGCCGCGATCGCCCTGGCCAGGCTTGGCATCGTGCTTGGCCTTATGGCGCGCGTCGTTGGACAACGAGGCCCCCTCCTCAACCGAGCCGTTGATACGGCCCTGATCATCCCGGCGGATATAGCGCTTGTCGCCATTGGGCGCGATTTCTTCTCGCTTGGACATGATGGTCCTCCTTTGTTTTGAGAATCCCATCCGCGGCCGGGAGTTCCGTGCCGGTTAAGCCAGGCAGAGCAATTCGTCGTAGCGACCGAGGATATCGGGGATGCTTCTGAACACGCGCTGACACCCCGCAGCGACCAATTCGTCGTCGGTGAAGACCGGGTTCGAAACGCCAATGGCGATAACGCCCGCCTGCCCCGCCGCTTCAGCGTCCCACGGTGTGTCTCCGATGAAGACGCAGCGCGCTGCGGGCGCCGGCGCAACGGCTTTGAGGGCCACCTGCACGATATCTGGCGACGGTTTGGAGCGATTGACATCCTGCGAGGTGGCCATGGCGTCGACGAGGCCCATGATGTCGGCAATCGTCTCGGCCTGCTCCACATCCTCCGGCTTGCCCGAGGAGCCCAGCACCCGCTTCACCCCATCGTCCCGCAACCGTTCGAAGAGGTCGCGAACACCTGGAAAGGATCGAACCTCCTCCAGATAACGCGCCTTGAAAAGTTCGCCCTGGCGCGAGTCGAGCGCCTGCCCGGCGCGCTCGATTTGGTCTGGCTTTAAGAACGCCGGCAGGAGCTGATCTGAACCCTTGCCGATTTGCCGGCGCACCGCCGCCAGCTCCACATCGAAGCCAAATTCCTTAAAGGCCGAGGTCCAGGCTTGCGCATGACCCTCGACGCTGTCGATCAAAGTGCCGTCGATGTCGAAGATTGCGGCCTGGATCATCGCCTTGGACTATTTGGCGACGTGGTCGGGCTTCCCCTTGCGCTTGGTGTGCGCGAATTCCTCGAGCTGCTTTTCGCTCATGGATTTCTCCATCTGCTTGGAGGCGCCCTTGAGCTTGCTCTCGGGCGTGTCGCCCCGTTTGGCGGAGAGGGCGGCCCCGGCGGCCTTTTGCTGGGCGGCGGATTTGGCAGGCATGATGATCTCCTTCTGGGTCTATAAATGCTCGTCCGCAAAGGGAGTTTCTCGCCACCCTTGGCTTTTCGCAGCGCCGCGCAAGTCTTCCGATTGCCGTTCAGAATGCTAGGCTGCGGCTATGTGTAATCTCTACGCCATCATGGAAACGCGCGCGGAGATCGCTCGCCTGGCCCGGGCCATGACCGACCGCAATAACAACCAGCCGCCGATGCCCAGCGTCTATCCGGACTATCCGGCGCCGGTCATCGTGACGGCCGAGGACGGGTCGCGCGAGATGCGCAACCTGCGCTGGGGCATGCCGACCTCGAAGCAGGCCCTCTACAAGGCCGCCACCGAGCGCGCCGACAAGCTGCGGGCCAAGGGCGCCGAGTTCGACTTCGACGAACTGCTGAAGATGGAGCCCGACAAGGGCACCACCAATGTCCGCAACACCATGAACGCCCAGGGCAAGGTCAACGCTCATTGGCGACCCTGGCTCGGCGCCGCCAACCGCTGTCTGGTGCCCTTCACCTCGTTCGCCGAGCCCGACCAGGACCACGAGCGGACCCGCAAGAACATCTGGTTCGCGCTCGACGACAGCCGGCCCCTGGCCTTCTTCGCCGGAGTGTGGACGCCGCACGCCTGCGTGCGGATGAAGAGCAAGGGCTGGGAGGAAATCGAGGCCTATGGTTTCCTGACCACGGACTCGGCCGAGCCGGTGAAGACCTACCATTCCAAGGCCATGCCGGTGATCCTCACCGAAGAGGCCGACTGGGATCTCTGGATGAGCGGCGCGCCCTGGGAAGAGGTTCGCCACCTGCAGCGATCCCTGCCCGAGGGCGCCTTGAAGATCGTGGCGACCGGCGCCCGTCAGGACGACACCGTCCCCGTCAGAGCCTAGGCGCCAGGCCAGGTCCAGGCGCCGTCGTAGAGGTGCGGAAAGACGGCGATGTCATGTGACCCGCAGCCGTCCTCCCCCGTGCAGG
>DASXCH010000199.1:0-8224 GCA_036491275.1 Caulobacteraceae bacterium | reverse complement strand
CGTCGATCGCCTTCAGCGCCGACTCGTCGGCCAGGCCCGCGGCTTCCAGCCGGGCCTGCAGGTGGTCGATCGGGTCGCGATGCTGGCGCACGGCATCGATCTCCTCGCGGGTGCGGTATTTGCCGGGGTCGCTCATCGAATGGCCGCGATAGCGATAGGTCTTCATCTCCAGGATGAAGGGGCCCTTGCCTGATCGCGCATGCTCGGCCGCCTTGGCCCCGGCTTCCCGCACGGCGCTGACGTCCATGCCGTCGACCTCGGCGCCCGGAATGTTGAAGCTGGCGCCGCGCTTGTAGAGGTGGGTCTCGGCCGACGAGCGCTCGACGCTGGTGCCCATGGCGTACTGGTTGTTCTCGATCAGATAGACCACCGGCAACCGCCAGAGCTCGGCCATGTTGAAGCTCTCATAGACCTGGCCCTGGTTGGCCGCGCCGTCGCCGAAGTAGACGAAGGCCACCGCCTTATCGTCGCGATACTTGTTGGCGAGCGCCAGGCCGGTGCCGAGACTCACCCAGGCGCCGACGATGCCGTGGCCGCCATAGAAGCCATGCTCGAGGCTGAACATGTGCATCGAGCCGCCCTTGCCTTTGGAGGCGCCGGCGGCGCGGCCGGTGAGCTCGGCCATCACCCCCTTGGGGCCCATGCCGGCGGCCAGCATGTGGCCGTGATCGCGATAGCCGGTGATCACCTGGTCGCCGTCACGCCGGACGGCCTGCATGCCCACGGCGATGGCTTCCTGGCCGATGTAGAGGTGGCAGAAGCCGCCGATCAGGCCCATGCCATAGAGCTGGCCGGCCCGTTCCTCGAAGCGGCGGATCAGCAGCATATCGCGGTAGAAGCCCAGCAGGCGCTCGGCGTCAGCCTTTCCGTTCGCGCCCTTGCGGGCGGCGGACTTGGCCGGTGCGCGCGTCATGAAAAGGCTCCAGATAACCTCGAGGGGCCGGCGGACGCCGGCGGTCAGCCCTTGGCGGGCGTGACGCGGATCACATAATCCCTCGGATCGACAAAGCCTAGAAGGTCATGCGCCCGCTCTTCGAGCAGGTCGGCGCTGAGGCTCTGATCGCGCAGCAGATGGGCGCGGATCTCCAGGTCGTGGCGGTCGGCGCGTAGCTGGGCGAGCTCGGCCTCCTTGGAGAGCAGGGTCTCGCGGCGCTGTTTGGTGAGCAGCAGTCCACGCTCACCGGTGAGGGCGTGGAAGGCGAAATAGAAGATCAGCACCGCCAGGACGGCGGTCGGCAGATAGGTCTGGAGACGCAGCAGCATCGGCCGACTCACGAGGCCCTCAAGGATGACCCTGGAATATCGGCGCCGCCCTTTAACGCAAGGCTAATGGCGGGGGCAGGCCTTGGTGATTTCGACTCGAAAAGGACAAGGTGGAATCGGGTGTCTGAATCACCTCGTCCGCGACCGCGGGGTAAGCTCGGCCGGTCGAAGCGGCCGACTGGATCAGGTCGCAAAAGTTAGGGGCTCGGAGTGACCTCGGACCAACCGCAGACTCGGCGTTGGGCTACGGCGCGAAAGGTCGCATTGGGTCTGCTGAGCATCTTGGTTCCGATTGCATTATTACTATTCAGAACCTGGAACGCCGAGAGAACGGACCAAGCCAAAAGCCTTTGCTTTGCAGATTCGGGACCAGACGATCAAAAGCTGGCGGCATGCAACACCCTTATCTCAACACCCTGGGTGGCACCTGAGTATCGAAGCGCCGCCTACCGCAATCGCGGAATTGTCGATCTGAAAAAAGGGTTGGACGACCAAGCCATCGACGACAACACCCAAGCTATCTCTCTCAACCCACAAGACGATGCGGCATACAACAATCGTGGATTGGCCAACTCCCGAGAGGGCCACTTCGACCACGCCATTGCCGATTTCTCCAGGGCAATCGTCATCGATCCCGATGGCATCGAAGCATATGTCAATCGAGGCGACGCCTTATTCAAAACCGCGCACTATGAATCGGCAATCGCCGATCAAACCAAGGCGCTCTCTCTGAACTCTCTCGATGAAAGCGCACTTGTAGATCGCGCCGGTGACTATGCGGCGACAGGTCAATTCGACCGGGCGTTCGACGACGAGTCTCGAGCGATTGGCCTGAGTCCTGACGACGCCGAGGCTTACTATGACAGGTCAATTGTCCGCCATCTGAAGGGCGACGATGCGCTAGCCCTTTCTGACGTGAACAAGGCGCTGGACCTGGATTCTGGATATTCCCGCGCATACGAGCTCCGCGGCGAAATTCTTGAGAAGCTCGGCCAGCGGGAGAATGCGATCGCCGACTATCGCTCAGCCTTGCACCTCAATCCGAACGTACCGGACGCTAAGGAACGGCTCGCACGGCTAGAATCCGGGATTCGGTGAGCGATTTCGGCCAGCTCACGGGCCCTTGGGAATGAACCTAGGATATCGGGCCGGCCCTTTAACGCAAGGCTAATGAGGCCCCCCCGACGGCTTGTCGAAAATCAGGCGGTGGCCGAAGTCCTGGTTCGCGCCGACGACGCAGACGGGCGCGCCGTGGGCGATCGAGATCGTCGCCGGGCTCATGAAGCCAGCCCAGTACCGGTAGAGACCGGCGCGCGTGGAAACCTCGATGAGGCCCGGGTGGTCGAACTGGCAGACCGGGTATAGGCCAAAGCCCCAGCCGCCGCCGGTGGCGACGTCGCTGCACGGGATGGCGCCGTGCTCGCGGGCGAACTTCGCGCCGCCGAAGGCCACGACCTGCAGGGGGTGGCCCACGGTCACGCTCGAGGCCGGGGCGATGGTCGTGCAGGGTGGGCCGGTGACCGTCCAGGCCTTGTAGCCGGCGATCCCTTCCTTGGTATGCTGGATCCAGTCCTGACCCACGCCGACCAGTCCGGCGATGCCGAGCAGGGCCGCGCCAATGATCGCGACGCGCTGCGATCGCCCCCCGAAGTCGCGCGAGAGATCGACGGCGCGGGGCGGGTCGGCGGCCGAACCTGGCGTGTTCACCTCAGGCCTCGATCCGTCGCACGCGCTTGCTCCGGCGGGACGATGTAGGCCAGGATCGCCGGCGCCCCGGGCGCCGACGCCTCGGGCGGGAGCGGCGGAATCGGCGGCTGCGTCATCCAGACCCCGAGGCCGCCGGCCATCACGCCGGCGGCGATCATCACAGGTCCGAGCGCTCCTGCGAACCTTTCCCCACCGACCGAGCGCAGGAGTGCGACGCGGGTGACCAGGGGATGGCGGCCGCGGGCGGGCCAGTGGCAGCCGAAGGGCAGAGGCGCCGTGGCGAGTTGGGTCTTCAGCAGGGTCCTGGCGTAGAGGGCGCGAAGGCTCGGGCGGCGTCGGACGACCGCGGCGTCGCACGCCAGCTCCTGGTCGAGCCTGGCCAGATGGACGGCGAGATGGACGAGCGGATTGAACCAGCCGAGACACTGCAGGATCGCCATGACGGCCCGCCCGCGGGGGTCCTGTCGAGCGATGTGCTCCCACTCATGGGCGCGGACGACGGCGCGCTCCTCGTCTGAGTAGAGGCCGGCGTGGGTGGGCATGACGACGCGCGGACAGATGACTCCGATGACGGCCGGCCCCGCCCTCCCCGCCTTCAGGGCACGGAAGAACGCCGCTTGGCCGAGCCCGTGAGAAATGGCTGTGGCCATGACGCCGACCAGCCAGACGATGAACAGGGCAAGGGCCACGTCATGGCCGAGCTCAGGGCCGCGAGCGAGCTTGGCGCCCTCCTCCGCAATCCGTCCGGGCAGCAGGCTGGCGATGGCGACGATCGGCGGCGCGGCCCACAGCCAGCAGGCCGACTCCGAGCCGAATCCGCGCCGGACCATCGGGCGCAGCGCGAGGACGGCCAGGATGGCCGCGGAGGCCGCGAGGTTGGCGCGCAGCAGGGCCAGGACGAGATCACTCATCGCCTTCGAGCTCACCGATCAGCTGCTTGAGCCGCTCGACTTCTTCGGCCGAGAGCGGACGATGTTTCGCGTAATGGGCCACGAGCGGGGCCAGCTGGCCGTCGAACAGCCGGTCGAGAAAGCTCTGGCTTTCGGCCTGGAGGAAGGCCTCGCGGGAGATCAGCGGGCGGTAGCGGACGCGGCCGCCTTCGCGTTCGGAGACGATCGCCTTCTTCTTCAGCAGGCGGGTGATCAGGGTCTTGACCGTGGCCGGACCCCAGTTCTGGGCGCCGCCCACGTCGCGCACGATGCCATCCGGCGTCAGCGGGCCGTCGCGCCACAGGGCCTCCATGATCTGGCTCTCGGCGTCGGTGATGCGCACGGGATATTACCCTCGTAATATTTGACAAGTTACATCCGTAAGTTTCTGTGTCAACCTAGTCTTTGAGTTCCTGGGGGCACCAGAGGAGCGAACCTGATTGTGACCATAGCTCACCGATTGGGGAGCGTACGAATGGATCCCACGGCGCCGACGATCCGACGCGCCGCAGGGGCGACCGCCATCTTCCTTGTTTGCCTTTGCGGCCCATTCTCGGTGACGCGAGCGGAGTCCGCTCCCCCGCAGGTCGATGAGGTGATCGTTGGCCGCGCCAGGGACTACGTGGCGGCGGTCAACGCGGGTGACGCTCCGGCGGTGCGGCGCCTCCGCGACAACGACATTTCTGGCGCCTTCGCAAACAGCATTCCGGCAGGCGCGTTCCTGCAATTCTTCAGGAACCAGCATCGGGTCACAGGCGGGGAGGATTTCGTTGATGCTCGGGTCAGAACTGGAACGCCGAACGTCGTTGACGTGGCGCTGAGAGACCATGTCTACGGCCAACTTCACGGACTCACTCTGACCTTCGACGGAGAAGCCGACCAACGGCTGTCCGCCTTTGAACTGGCCGACGGCGCGCCATCATGGGCCATCTCGCATCGCGGGGCCATGCCGCCTTCCTGGTTGGCAATCAGGTCCCGCCAGATGGTGCAACGGGGTTGCCGGGCGGGCGTGTTTTCCGGCGCTGTGCTCGTGGCCCATGGCGGTCAGGTGCTGGTTCAGGAGGCGTGCGGAGAGGCCAGCCTCCGGTACCATGCCAAGAACGACGTGGAGACGCGTTTCAATCTCGGCTCGATGAACAAGATGTTCACGGCCGTCGCTGTCATGCAGCTTGTCGAAGCCGGGAAAGTGTCGCTGACCGATCCGCTCAGCAAATATGCCGACGAGGCCTGGCTGCCGCATGACATCACAGGTCGGATCACGATTGAGGAACTCCTGACCCACACCAGCGGCCTCGGCAGCTTTTTCGATGACGGTTGGGACAAGACCCCGCGCGACCTCTATCGCGAACTCAACGACTACAAGCCGCTCATTCGAACTGAGAAGCTCGCTTTCCCGCCGGGGACCAAATTTCAATACAGCGATACCGGGATGTTCATGCTGGGCGTCGTCATCGAACGGGCGTCCGGCGAGAGCTATTTCGACTACATTCGCCAACACGTCTACGCCCCGGCGCACATGAACCGCACCGATTGCTATCCAATGAATGAGCCGGTGGAGAATCTCGCCACCGGCTACGAGTATTATTCAAAGGGCCCGTACCATTGGCGAGAGAACACGTTCGACGATGTCTTCCGAGGCGGCCCCGCCGGCGGAGGGTTCTCGACCGTCGGAGATCTCTTCAGGTTCGCGCGAGCGCTCCGGAGTGGGAAGCTGCTCTCCCCCGCGTCGGTCAAGTTGATGTGGACTGACCGGTCGCCCAATGACTACGGCGCTGGTTTCGAGGTTTCGAACACTGCGGCCGGAAAGGTCGTGGGGCACTCTGGGTTCTTTGAGGGCGTGAGCGGCCGCCTGAGCATCTTTGTCGATCGGGGCTACGTCGTCGCGGTGCTGTCGAACATCGACAACGGCGCTCCCGCGTTGATGGACGCGATCGGCGACGAGATCGCGCTCTCCCGCCGATTTCAGTCAAGCGTGGCTCTGAGTAGCTCCCCTATCCCAGCCGCTTGATCGAGCGACGGCCGGCGTAGACGGCCTGGTCGCCGAGCTGCTCCTCGATGCGCAGGAGCTGGTTGTACTTGGCCAGGCGATCGGAGCGTGACAGCGAGCCGGTCTTGATCTGGCCGCAGCCGGCGGCGACCGCGAGATCGGCGATTGTGGCGTCCTCGGTCTCGCCCGAACGGTGGCTCATCACCTGGCCGTAGGCGGCGTTGCGGGCCATCTCGCAGGCGGCGAGCGTTTCGGTGAGGGTGCCGATCTGGTTGACCTTGATGAGGATGGCGTTGGCCAGGCCCCGCTCGATGCCCATGGCCAGCCGGTCGGGATTGGTGACGAAGACGTCGTCGCCGACGAGCTGCATCTTGCCGCCGAGGGCGGCGGTGAGCTTGGCCCAGCCGTCGAGATCGTCTTCGGCGCAGCCGTCCTCGATCGAGCAGATCGGATAGCGGGCGGTAAGATCGGTGTAGAAATCGACGATCCCCGCCTGGTCGAGGGTCTTGCCCGCGCCGGTCAGGCGGTAGGCCCTGTCGTTGAAGAACTCGCTGGCGGCGGGGTCGAGGGCCAGGTGGAAGTCCTCGCCGGGGCGATAGCCGGCCGCCTCTCCCGCCTTCATGATGAAGGCCAGGGCTTCGTCGGCAGTGGCGATCTGCGGCGCGAAGCCTCCCTCGTCGCCGACATTGGTGTTGTGGCCGGCGGCCGACAGCGCCTTTTTCAGGGCGTGGAAGATCTCCGAACCCATGCGCAGAGCCTCGGAGAAACTTTCCGCCCCGGTCGGCATGACCATGAATTCCTGCAGGTCCAGCGCGTTGTCGGCGTGGGCCCCGCCATTGATGATGTTCATCATCGGCGTTGGCAGCAGATAGGCCCCGGCGCCGCCGACATATTTGTAGAGCGGCAGGCCGGCCGCCGCAGCCGCCGCCTTGGCGACGGCGAGGCTGACGCCGAGGATGGCGTTGGCCCCCAGGCGGCTCTTGTTGGCCGTGCCGTCGAGATCGATCAGCAGGGCGTCGATCCGCCTCTGGTCCTCGGCCTCGAAGCCGGCCAGCGCATCGAAGATCTCGCCATTGACCGCGCCGACCGCGCCGGAAACGCCCTTGCCGCCGTAGCGGGCTGCGTCGCCGTCGCGACGCTCGACCGCCTCATGCGCGCCGGTGGAGGCGCCGGAAGGGACGGCCGCACGGCCGAAAGCCCCGTCCTCGAGGGTCACGTCGACCTCGACCGTGGGATTGCCGCGGCTGTCGAGGATCTCGCGCGCCAGGATGTCGATGATGCCGGTCATGGGCCCTCCGGGAGACGGGGCGAAGCCATAGCTTGCGCGGCGGGGGATGGGAACGGGGCTATCGGTTGGCAGGGCCGGGCCTGATTGAGCCTAGGGAATTGACGGCGCACGTGACGTCTTCGGCGCCTTGAGGCCAGACCCCTCTAGCCCCTCAGTCAGTCGTCCAACGCGGCCGCCCCGCCCGGCGTCTCCTTCGCGCCGATCACGGCGAGATCGGCCTCGGCGAATTCGCCGGGTCCCTTGGCCCCCTGCCCTCCGCCGCCGGGCGCGAGCGTGCGGCGGAACAACCATCCGCAGACGAGCAGCAGCACGCCGGCGATGGCGACCAGGATGGCGTGCATCGTCCAGAAGGCCGCGCCCGGCATCTTGCCGAGGAAGCCCGCCAGCCAGCTCACCGCCAGGTTGCTGAGGAAGATGGCGAAGGTGAAGGAGTTGATCACCGTCGCGCCCAGGGCCGCCGGCGCGGCCCGTGAGAACAGGGCCATGCCCACCGGATAGAGCATGGCGAAGCCGAGGTCGTTCACGAAGTGGAAGCCCAGGCCCCAGACGAGGCCCACCTTGTGGCCGCCCACGGCGTGCAGCGAGGCGGCGGCGAGGATCAGCGGGCCGCCGGCGGCGAGAAGGGCGCCGATCCCGGCCTTGACGATCTCGTCGGGTTCGCGCCGGCGCCTGGACCACCAGCGCCAGAAGATCACCACCATCAGCACCGTCACCGACGAGACGATGGCGTCGAGCGACAGGAGCCAGGAGACCGGCATGGTCTGGCCGAAGAAGTCGAGCTGGTAGTGGTCGCGACCCCACAGCAGATAGGCGTTGAAGATCTCGTTGTTGCCCACGAACGAGAGGGCGAACACGGGCACCAGCAACGCCAACACCCCCACCGTGCGCCAGTCGTGCAGGGTCATGGGCGGGTGTGTGACCTTCTCCGCCCCCCTGGCCATGGGGTCGGGCGGCATCCACCGCAGGCCCGAGAGGTAGATGACGAGGCCGATGGCCATGCCCACGCCCGCGGCACCGAAACCCAGACGCCAGGCCACCTTCTCGCCCAGC